>CAJTPC010000001.1:0-164563 GCA_910578245.1 uncultured Christensenella sp.
TTGGTAAATATATAAGTGTTTAAAATTTATCTAAAGATAAATTTAGGGTCATTTTTCAACATCATACCATTGGTTATATTTATGCAATTTGTTAGTCTTAAAAAACTCTAAGGTTATTTTATCATATATCATTAGTCTTTATACTCTTCCCTATCTTCTATAACAGTAACAATTTGTTCTTACTTTCAAGTGTTTTTATACACCAAATTCATAAAAATTCTTTACTTATATTAGAATCTTACAAAAACGCTGTATAATTATAGTGAGGGGGAAAAAGAATGACATAATAAGATAAACAAATAACTTGAGATAACTATCAAAAAAATGATAAAAAATTACTGTATAATATAAGTGAAGGACAAATATTCGTCCTCAAAAAATTCTAATTTTTATGGAGATAATAATATATGAACGAAAGAAGACCAGGTTACATAGCATTAAGCATTTCAGAAGGGGCTTTTGATTCTGATAGAGAAAATGAAAAATCATTAGATACAATTATACGGCAGATTAAAAGAAATTGTATTGCCAATAGTGTAAATATAGCTGGATTTGGCGTTACAAGTCATAGTGCTAGAGGAACAGTTCGAGCTACTCCCTTTGGAAGAAAAACTGATCCTGAATTCGAAATTGAGCCTCCCCATCAACACCATGTTTTTGCTACCGATGCATATGCTACTACTGCAAAAATAATAAAAGACTATTTGAAGAAAACTTTTGGTAAAAATAAAATATACAAAGGACAACTACTTGAAAGAAACCTCTTTTGGATTGATGAATTAGAAGATGTTGATGATGTAAGATATTGGACTGCTTACTGCGTAGAACAGGCTTTGTGTATCCGAAAGATAAATCATGCGTGTAGTGAAGATTTTATAAACCACTACTGCATTGATATGATTTTAGCCGCAGAAAAATCAAACGTGAAAGTCGGCTCTAAACAGCCAATTTATCCTACATATTCTCATTTAATTCCTAATATGTATAAGACAAAAAACGATGTTTTACTCGAAAGCAAACTATTAAATTATTGCAGTCAAATAGATGGGGGTGTCGACATTTTATTGGCGAATTGAAATGGTAATGCCTACTAAAATACCATTAAAACATACTAAAAATCAATGATTCTAGAAGTTTTGCCACATATTTTAGCTCGTCTATAATAATAAGCTCAACTCCAATGTAATATTAATATTTCCTAAATGTTATCTTAAATGAAATATCTAATATTAATTGATGGTAGCTATCTGATATTATTACTCATACGCACCTTAACAACTTAATATTACTACAATGGTATTACTTCTATGATTGATATAAATGCAAGTCATCAAGTAGATTTAGATTGGTTATGTATTTGCTTATAATCGCTTATCATTTGCTGTAATCTTGGTAGGTTTCTTAGGCTCTTATCTTTCAAGTCGAATAATTCCCCTACTATTCGTCTACTGATAATTGCCTTAGGGTTACTTACAATATAGTTCTCTACCTTACTGTTAAACTCTTTACAGCATTTATCGTCAATGGTACTCCAATCTCGTTTAGGACATCTATATGGACTATGATTGGTCTTAGGTTTGTCGTATGTTCCCATTAATATCTGCCTTACTACTTCGTGACAGACATTCATTGCATTGGCTATCTCGTATGTATTCTTACCTTGTTGACTTAGCTCTCTAACTCTTTTATCAAAGGTAATATGTTTAGGCTCGACATACCCTTTATATGTACACAAGTCTTTTGGTGTTATATCTTCAAACATTGCAACTAATAATATCTTGTAAGGTTCAAAGCAATCGTTCTTGAATATGTATGATAGCTGTTGTTTAGTAATGTCATAGAACTCTAACCCATCAAAGAATACCATCATATCTCGGTTTAGTTCAACAAGTTTTCTTCTCTCGCCCCTAATTGATACATACTCATCTTTCAATTTGACTGTGAGATAATCGCTTATAAGTATATCCGTATCCATATTCAATGGCTGATGAATTACTTCGTTAATATACTTTGCTACCCTTATATTTATATTGGTTTCTTCGTACTCTGCCGACGTTTCAACCCCACTTATCGATATGATTTGTTCCAAAGGAATTAACGTAGCGTTTCTTCCCTTATTTGGTAGCACTGTATCAACTAATTCGCAATTATGAAGTGGACAAACGTGGACTGATGGAATCAAGTGCTGAATATGGAAGTAACACTCCCCATACTGCCGTCTATCTTCCTCTACACACTTAGGACAATAACTTAAATAATACTCATTCTTTCTTTGTGTGATTGGAAGATACTGACGTAACAATGGCTCATTAGTTAAAGCATATTCATAAGCCCTACTCCTTTTCTCTTTGGATAAAAATCTTGCATAGTAAGTGAATAGAGTATGCTCTAATAGTAATTCATTATATGGAATAAATCTTTCAAGCATATCCCTAAATTCTAGGCTTAAAGGGTTAATGAAATTGTATTCAGGGTTCTCATTCCATCGAGCGAACACTGTATTAGCAAAACCTCTATGCCATACAAATCCACTATGTACATATAGCCTACATAAATATGAGTAAACACTCTCGTCAGGATAAATTGGGGCAAGGTACTTTATCATAGCTTTATGTACTCCACGTTAATATTATCTTTTAGGATATTGATGAATTTGGTTATGTCTTTTCCTGACTGCCGACTGATATGATATAACAACTGCGGATTATCGGACGGAGCTGATGCACTCACGCATACTTTCTCAACTTCTTTCTTGTTTGGTACTTTAACCCTATCTAAATTGATATATGGCATCATAGTGGCAAAATTCTCTTTGAAAGTATTCTCAAATGCAGTAGGTGTTAATTCTTCTTCACCGCTTAATATTACGTTCCGCTGTGTCTCCACAAATAGGCTAACAAGCATTGATGGAATACCATTAGATAACTTATATAATATCCTTGCATATTCAGAGTTGAACTCAACCTTTTTCAAAGTGTACTGATAATGAAACAATATACTAATGAAATTGTAATAGTAATCATCATAATCCATTTTCTTAATAGATATGCCAATCGTTCTACGGCTCATATACTCTTTGGTCTCGAAGTATCTATTAGCCGATTCATTCCCTACAAAGCATACAGCTACGTTGGACTGATTTACAAGTTGAGTTAAAAAATTAATAAGGGTTGTGCCTTTTCTACTGTCATTAGCCACCCTTTCTATCTCGTCTATGACGAGAATCAAACAATGATTAATTAGGCAATTACTAACGGCAGCTAAAAGTGCATCTGTGGTTGCTGTAACGTGGTTATTTTCAACGAAATAGTTTGTGCCGAGTAATCTGTCAACCTCTTGTAGAATCGTGAATAAAAGGCTTTTGAATGAGCCATCCGCAACAGCCTCGATAAACAACGCAGGAATAATCTCTCGATATGGCTTTTTACTAATAAGGATTTTGTTAGCAATAATATCCACACATCTTTGGACACTAGACGTTTTCCCTAGTCCGGCTGTGCCTATAATTTCAAATGATTCCAAACCGCCTATAATGCCATATCGCTTATTGCCCTTTATTGCTCTAAAATTGTCATTCTGTAAGCCTACTTCCAATAGCGTAGCCTTCTTATCCAACGAGTTGAGAATCGCCATAAAGAGCCTATTATATATGTCTAACGTGGCACTACTCGGAATATATATTTTATAAATATCAAGCAATGCTGTAAGCCTATCTGGTATCTCTGTCAAGCCTTCTCGGTATGGTGGCAATACTGTAAGTGCATTTATCAAGTCTTCGCCGCACAAATACTTATTTAACTGCTCTTTAACTTTATCCATTGTTAGTATCTCCTTTATTTATCTCAACCTTCCTATGTTTGCGTACATTAGCCACCTCTACCTTTGGTGTCAATATTGTACTTGCTATTCGCTCAATATCTCTTGATAAATCTATGCTACCTTGCAAGGCTATGTATTCTACGCCCCTTTCGGCTTTTTTCTTTTTCTCTTTAATGCTTTGAACTTCTTCTATATCCATATCGGTAAAGAATGATTCAATTATCTCAAACGGAGTGTAGACACCGTTCTCATAGAGCCACACCTCGCTCACATTGTCAGGATTGTATGCAATGATACACTTACCACCAACTAGATACCGCTCAGTATAGGCATAATTTCTATATCTAATATTATTGACATAAAGTCCATCTCTCTTAAAATACCCCACCCCTCTAGGCAGTAACGTGAGCCATAGCAACTCGTCTTTAACCTTTATCAGATTGTTTTGGCTTAACGGCAGACAATAACTCCACAGTTCACTAGCAAACGGCTGAACTATTCCTACTGTCTCATATGGAAGATTGATAATTCTTTTGGAATTGTATCTAATTATGCAGAGCAATACTATCTTTTCAAATTCTTTTAGAGTTAGCGTTGCTTTCTTCCTATAGTCAATACTGCCACGCTCTTGATAATCTTCAAATATTACACCTTTACTTGCGAGTTCTGTCTTGTATGATGCTTGTATGATTCCAAAGAATCTTTCTACTAAACTCTTTTTATCAGGTCGATACGGTGGGAGATTGATTATTTCTACCCCCAATTCTGCGAGTTGTGAGAAAGTCTCGGACGTGTACTCTTTGCCTTTGTCCGTAACGAATTTATGTGGCAAACTACTGCAGTTCCACATATTAGAATCAATCTCAATGCCAAACTTCTTACAATGCTTTTGCTTATCCGCAACAATATTCTCTATCAAGGATTTTAATGAGTTTATACCCTTGTCAAATCCCAAAGCGTAACCCATACATAGAGAACTATATCCGTCTATACATGCTGTCAATGTAGGACGTCCTAATAGCTCGCCTTTTTCATTAATAAGAAATATGTCGCAGACTGTAGAATCAAACATACCATAACCTATTGACGGACAAAAGTCTCTAACATCACCGAGCATAACACGATGATTTCTCAAAAACTCTCCCTTACCTTCTCTTGATATAATCAGATTCTCCCGCTTTGCTGTCTTATGGTAGAAATAGGTAAACTGCCTAAACGATGGTATCTGTGGGAGCAATTTGCCTTGTTCATCGCAGTACTTGTCTTTTAGCATTCGGCGATAGCTCTCGATTAAGGGCATTCTCAAAGCATTAAAATAGTATTTGTTCAATGCCCATCTAAAATTCTTTTCATCTGCTGTAAGAGGTTTTTCATTACATTTGCTAGTAGATAGGAATATACAAATATCTTGGAATGCTAGATAATCGCACAGTCTGCTCTTGATTGTGTTCTTGCTTAAATGAAATCTCTCAACACATAATGCTATGGCTTGGTTTCTTTCGTAATCATTTCCTACAAACGGAACAATAAAACTGATACTTCCATACTTACTATGAATAATCTTCTTCTGCTGTTGAGATAGACTGTCATAACTCGCTAGGTTGATATTGGCTTTTACTCTCAACTCTTCTTCGCTTATTTGCTCGGCATCGGCTAAAAAGTCATTGCTTTCCCAATACGGCATATTTCTCTTAATACAATCAATAAGCTGTATGCAGTCATCTTCTATAGATAAAACTCTATAAATGGAATTGTCCTTACTGAATAAATCGTTAATCTTCATTAAGCACCAACCCCCAATCCGCTACGCCTTTGGACAGCCAATAATTCATACTAGCATCTAACATCTTAATTGTTAATGGTTTAAGTAGCTTATCCTTATAGACACACTCTCGAACTATTATCTCTCCATTAGTCTTAATGCAATAGAAATCAGTAGTAAACTCACCTTCCACATCAGCAACTTCAATAGGCACATTGCACTTTATCTCTGCTATCTCACTGCTAGAATCCAACTGACAGCCGTACTTATACTGTAATTCACTGTGAGCGTAGAATATCAACCTACACTTACTTAATTTCTTCTTAATAGTTACGCTATGAGTTTTCTTATTTCGCATCCTCCACCTTCCTTTTTCTTCTTAAAATGCCAAATCAAGAAGATTTTGCTTTTGATTTTAAGAACATTTTTATTCTTAAAACTATAAAATTCTTCTTTTTTTCAATTTAAATTCTTCTTTTTTTAGTGAAATTCTTCTTTTTTTCTTATTTTGCTCAACCAATCTATGTCTTGCGACAAGATTGCTTTACGCAAGCATACAATTTTTTTTGACACCTTATTCACTTAATTTATTGAGGATACTCTTTAACATAATTGGCTTGTTCCAAGCCTATAAACATAGAAAAAAGACCTCGTTTTCACAAGGTCTCTCTATATTTGTTATCGTTTTTCGTCTTTGTCTGTCTTCCTACATTTAGCTTGTTTTTATGCAAGGGGTTTTTGGTTAGCTTGCGTAAATCAATCCTGTCGAAAGACAACCGAACTTCTTACTCAGCTACGTATGGGAGCAAAGCCATTTCTCTTGCTCTCTTAACGGCTTCGGTAACGATTCTTTGATGCTTTGCGCACGTTCCGCTCATTCTTCTGGGAACAATCTTTCCCTTCTCCGTGATGAACTTGCGCAATTTCGCAACGTCTTTATAATCTACTTCGTCCACGCCGTCTGCGCAAAAGATACAAACCTTTTTACGCGCCATTGGCTTTTTAGAAGGACGCTTAACTACCTTTTCTTCGCTCATTGTCATTATCTCCTTAATTAGAATGGTAAATCGTCTTCGTCTACGGGAGTCAAACCGCCGGAATTTCTACCGCCGCTGTTTGAGCCGTATCCGTTATTCTCAGTACCCTGAGTGTTGTCGCCGTCAGCTCTGCCGGCGCCGGATGGGAGAAATTCAACTTCATCGGCAATAACGTCGTAAGAAGTACGCTTAGACCCGTCGTTTGCAGTGTATTGACTTGTTTGAAGCGATCCAACAACGCAAACTTTTCTACCCTTCTGCAAATTCTTTGCGCAACTCTCTGCCAAACCTCTCCAGCACGTGATGTTGAAGAAATCTGCCGTTGTTTCGTTATCTCTGCTAAATCTGCGATTTACAGCGATTGAAAATCTGCAATACTGCACTCCGCTTTGGGTAGTACCTGATTCAGGGTCCCTCGTCAAATTGCCTATAAATATAACTTTGTTCATAATTTTCTCCTTAGTTACTTTTTGATAATCATTGATCTTACGACTTCGTCAGTAATACGGTTCAATCTCTTAAGTTCTTCAGGAACGTTAGCCGGAGCCGTAAAGTTTACCAAAACGTAATAGCCTTCAGTGGTGTAGTCGATTGGGTAGGCGTACTTCTTAGTACCCCACTTGTCAGTGCTTTCGATTTCTCCGCCGTTGGACGTGATAACCGAAGCCATTTTGTCAACTACTTCCTGTTTTGCCTCGTCGGTAATATCATTCTTGATGATATACAACATTTCGTACTTGCTCATTTTAATACCTCCTTTTGGTCTAATGGTTCAAACTTTTAGTCTGAACAAGGGCGCGCATCTCCTCATAATTTCAGAGAAGATACGTTAGCATAATACCACAACAAATTCAAATTGTAAAGAAATTTCAACCTGATTTGAGGGATTTTTCAAAATATTCGTTTATATATTCTTCTCCAACAACTCAATTGAAAAGTCAAGTCTTTTCATACTCTCTTTTTTGCCGAGAAGTTCCGCCATTTCCGTAGCCCCGCCCGGAGTACTCGCCACTCCGGTCAAAGCAAGTCTTAGCGGCAAGAATATCTGTCCGCTCTTGCAAGCAAGTTTTTCTGCAAGTTGCGACAGTATTTGCTTAAGCGCTTCGTCTGTCCAATCTTCAAAGTCCTTGAGTTCTTCTTTCACTGCTTTCAAGTTATTCAAAGCGATATCCTTTGTTATTTTCATTTTCTTATGCTCGAACATAGCCGTATCGTACTCGCAAAACTCTTCAAGAAAATCTACTTTCTCCGGTATCTCGCCAAGCACTTCTACTCTAGGTATCAAGAGCTTTGCCAAAGCAAGATAATCGTACTTGCCTGCCACTTTGCTCTTTTCAAAATAAGGTTTAGCGACTTCTACAAACTCCTCTGGCGTCATTTGTTTAATATACTCGCCGTTGAGCCAGCGCATCTTGGCTTCGTCGAAAATACTGGGCGACTTGGAGATTCCGTCTACATCGAACTGTTCGACAAGCTCGTCCATACTTAACTTTTCTTCCGTGCCTTTGGGCGACCAGCCGAGAAGCGCGATATAGTTGACGATTGCCTTTGGCAAATAACCCTTTTCAAGAAAATCCTCAAAGTTGGCGTCGCCGTATCTCTTAGACAGTTTGCGTTGAGCGTCCTTCATAATCGGCGATAGGTGCATATAGTGCGGTCTTTGCCACCCGAAAGCATCGTACATTAGATTGTATTTGGGCGTAGAAGAAAGATATTCAACTCCTCTGATAACGTAGTTGATTGCCATAAGGTGGTCGTCTACAACGTTGGCAAAATTATATGTTGGCATACCGTCAGACTTGATTAGCACGCCATCCTCCATATCTTCGTTGGGCACGCTGATATGTCCGAATACCATATCTTCGTATTCGCTTACGCCCTCGGTAGGGATATTCTGTCTGATTACGTACGGCTCGCCGTCGGCAATTCTTTTATTCACTTCTTCTTTTGAAAGAGCAAGGCAGCGCTTATCGTATTTTGCGATACCCTTGTCGTCCTTGAGAGAATCAAGCCTTTGCTTATCGCAAAAGCAATAGTAAGCTCCGCCCTTTTCTACAAGCTCTTTGGCGTAATCAAGATAGAGCGACTTACGCTCACTTTGGATATACGGTCCGTACCCTCCGTCCTTATCCGGACCTTCATCGTGTCTGATACCCGCTTTTTTAAGAGTGGAATATATCACGTCTACAGCCCCTTCAACGTATCTTTCTTGGTCTGTATCTTCTATTCTCAATACAAACTCTCCGCCGTTTTTCTTAGCGAAAAGATAAGCGTAAAGGCACGTCCTCAAATTTCCAATATGCATAAATCCCGTAGGCGACGGCGCGAATCTTGTTCTAACTTTGCTCATAATAAATCCTTTTTGGGTTTTTTTGTTATTTTCGATTAATAATATAACACATTCCCGCCAAATTGTGTATAATATTTATGCAATAATTCAAAAAATTAAGTATCCGAAGTTAAATTTAGCAGAATACGTCAAGGTTAAGTTTTATTAAAGCGGGTACGAAGGAGCTAAATGAAAGATTATTTTCAACAGATGGTACAAAAGACAATGCAATTAATAGCTATTGACAGCGTGCAATCAGCTCCCTGTCCTAAATCCCCGTTCGGCGAGGGCGTAGCCAAATGTCTGGACCTCGTATGCGATACCGCAGGCGCTATGGGAATGACTTGTCATAACGAAGGCGGATACTATTGCACTTGCGACGTTGGCGAAGGCGAAACCTTCGGCATACTGGGACATATAGACGTAGTTCCCTACGACGACGATTGGTCGGCTGATCCTCTCGGCGAGATTAAGGGCGACATGATTTACGGCAGAGGTATTCTCGATGACAAAGGTCCGATGATATGCTGTCTTTACGCTACTCACCAACTACTGCAAGAGGGATACAAGCCAAAATGCAAAATCCGCTTTATCTTCGGCGGAAACGAAGAAAGCGGTTGGAAGTGCATAGACAAATACAACGAAGTAGACGTAATGCCTGAGCGCGGCTTTTCGCCCGATGGCGACTTCCCTGTAATCAACTGCGAGAAGGGTCTGGTAGGATACGACATATACCTTGACGTACCCAAAGGCATGCTATCGCTCGATGGCGGAAGTCGAGGCAATATCGTAATGTCGAAATGCGCCTGCGTAATCGACGGAGAAATATGCGCCTATGATAAAGATAAGCTGAAAGCGGAAATAAAGGACGGCAAGACGCATATTACTGCTTACGGAAAGCCTGCCCACGCCTCAACGCCATGGGAGGGCGACAACGCTTTTTGGCGACTGCTTGACTTTTTGAGCGACAAACTGGGCGGCGAGTATACAACTCTAAAAGAAAAACTGTGTCACAACGACGGCAGTGGGGCCAACGTTAAACTCTCTGACGAAAAGAGCGGAAAGCTTACTTTTAACGTAGGCGTGGCAAAGATAGAAAAAACCGCCAATGGTCAAGATAAACTTCACCTAATCATCGATATACGTCATCCCGTAACGTACACTAAAGAAGAGATATTGAAAATCCTGCAAGAGAGCCTTGGCGCAGAACAAGTAAGCGTACGTAATTTCCATGACCCGCTCTATATCGACAAGGACAACGACCTGGTGCAAAGCCTGCTCAAGTCTTATAACGAGGTCACTGGCGAAAATGCGTCCCCTATCACAATAGGCGGAGGCACCTACGCAAGAGCGCTCAAATGCGGAGTTGCCTTCGGTCCTATGTTCCCCAGTATGGAAAGCACCATTCACCAAAAAGACGAAAGAGTAAGTATGGCAGATTTCAAAAAGATGTACAACGTGTATTACACGGCAATCAAGGAGTTGCTCTTCAAATAAAAAATATGATATAATATAGCCGTTGACAAAAGTCAACGGCTATATTAGTTTAGGGAGCGTCGCTATGAGAATTGAGTTGGATAAGAATATAGAAAACGTATTGGCGGAAAAATATCTGCGTCGCGATGAACTTTTGAGCGAGTACGCTACAACGGATAATATGGCAATACGCAAAGACGCTTATACGCCAAAAATCTTCAGAAGACAGTTTATCCGCGATTGCGAAGTGGTTCTCAACTTGCCGCTTTTCAACAGATACGCAGGCAAAACTCAAGTTTTCTCACTTTTAGACAATGATGACATATCTACACGCGCTTATCACGTACAACTTGTTTCGAGAATTGCGCGCACTATAGGCTCGGCGCTTTCATTAAATTGCGATTTGATAGAGGCTATAGCCTTAGCGCACGACCTCGGTCACTGTCCTTTCGGTCACCGCGGAGAAAAACTGCTCGACAACGTGGCCAAGAGAAACGATTATAGATTTTTCCATCACGTACAAGGCGCAAGATACCTCTTAAACGTAGTCAAAAGCGACTTGTCATTGCAGGTAATCGACGGCGTACTGTGTCACAACGGCGAAGAAGTTTTGCCCTGCTACGCGCCTAATGAAAAGTCTTGCAAAACGTTCGATGATTTACAAGAAAAACTCGAATTGGCGTACTTGGGAAAACTCAACGACACTGACCTTATGGCTAGCACTTTAGAGGGGTGTTTGGTGCGTATATGCGATGTAATAGCGTACGTAGGCAAGGACAGACAAGACGCGGAAAAGTTGAGATACACTCGTTTTAACGACTTCTCCGACACAATTTTGGGGAAATATAATCATGAGATAATCTCTTCCCTGTGCGCCGATATTATCAATAATTCTTTAGGCAAAAATTATATAAGAATTAGCGATGATGCATACGATGCGCTCATGAAAATAAAGGACGAAAACTACGCCTTAATTTACAAAGGCGACCACTCGGAAGTAGACGGCTACAGCGATGAGAAATTGCAAAATATTGTGGACGACGTATTCAATCTGATACTTGACGACTTAAAAGGCGATAGAAAAATCATAGACAAGTATTACCGTCCTTATATCTACCCCAACACACCCAAAGTGGACGAATACCTAGAAGAAAACAAGCCTTTTCCGCATAGAATAGCAATCGATATGATTGCAAGTATGAGCGATAGGTATCTTTTAACTTTTCACGAAAAACACTGCTAAAGTCATCTCAAGCAAAGTCGAGAAAACCAACTGCTCCAACGTCATTTCTAGCGAAGTCGAGCAATCTCAACCGCTTATTTACTTAACTATTCTTACTCAATCGTTATAATGGGTATAGTCAATATACTTTCTGTCCAGCGCCTTGCTATGTTCTTTATATAGTGGGTCAAGCGTGGCGAGAAGCCCGTAAAAGTCCTTATCGTGACGGATATAATAAAAGTGGCAAAGCTCGTGTAAGATTACCGAATCAATGAGTTCTATAGGCGCGTAAATCAATCTGAAGTTGAGCGTTACTACGCCTTTATTTACGGCGCAAGTTCCCCAAGTAGATACCGCCTTTTTTATTTTCAGTTGATAATTATCGGCAAATAAATCTTTATGTAAGAATTTCAGATAAGAAAATCTATCGGCGAAAATCTTGTTGGCTTGCGACTTGTACCATTTATCAAGCAACGCGCGTTTGTCCTCAAAGTCCCACAAATCGCGTACCGTCATAAAGATAAAGTCCCCCATTTCTTTCACTTCGCGCTTTTGACCTTCTCTCACCATGAGTTGGTATTCCTTGCCCAGATACAGGAACTTTTCTCCCGTCATATATTCATATTTTTCTAGCGACGTAGCGTTTTGCAAAATCTTAATTTTGGACTGCTTTATCCATTCAATGTTCTTTATGATAAACTTTTCTATGTCGGCTATTGAAGCGGAAAAAGGACAGGATAGAGTGACTTCGAGTTTCGACGTGATTCTCATACGCATATTGCGCATTTTTTTTCGCGTCAATATATAGTCTATTATCTCGCCTCCGGCAGTCACGCTAAGTCTTTCGCTCATACTGAAATTTTAGCACTTTGCGTATACTTTTGCAATAAACTAGCGCTTTAACAGTCAAAAAAACTACTTCATCCATAATATTTATATTAAAATACAGTTTTTAATATTGCGCGTATATATGTGAATATGATATAATAACTAATAATAAAGTAATTACACTCAATGATTAATTAACCAAGCAATCGGTAAATCATCGAGGCGGAGACAGTAATGGAACAGGAAATTAAAACTTCAGAAAACAAAGCGCAACGCGATAACAGAGATTACAAACAAACTTATCAAAAAAAGACTATCGTCAAAAAGGCTTTATCCAAATCGGGACATATATTCAATATATGGAACTTGAAGTGCTCCATCAACAAAAAGGTAGGCGATCTTAAGGCTGAGATTATCAAGAGCAAAGAACCTATCAAATGGGAGGATATAGACAAAAGCCAATTTAAGCCGATAAGACAGTGGCAATCTTGGGGCAAACGCAAAGAATACGCCGACAGTTTCGATTGCGCTTGGTTTCATTTCACGGGACAAGTTCCGCAAAAAGCTAAAGGAAAGAGCGTAATTTGCAGAATAAAGCTGCAAGGCGAAGGCTTGGTCTTCAATCCCGACGGAATAGTTCTGCAAGGTATAACGCAGGTATTGAGCAAGGGCGACGTCTTCCATTCGCTTATCGCAAAACAACGCATAGATATTACCGACAACTCTACAGGCGATGAAAAAATTGACCTTTACGTAGACGCAGGTTTCAACGGCAAGTTCAGAATACGAAAATGCACGGCTCACCTAAGACGTTGCGATATATGTATACACGATGAAGAAATCAATCAATATTACTACGATTATATAGACTTGTTCTTTATAATGACTATTCTTGACAAAGATAGCGCTAGATACAAAGAAATTGACAAGGCTTTGAATCAAAGTTATAAGATATACAAAAAACAAGGCGCAAGCTCTGCAAGAGAGTTCTTAAAACCTATTATAGAAAAAAAGCCCGAATATCAAGCTACGACCTATTATTGCATAGGTCACGCGCATATCGACCTTGCTTGGCTATGGCCGATAAGAGAAACAAAGAGAAAAGTAGCGCGTACTTTTGCCAATCAAATTCGTAATCTTGCGATTTACGACGGTTTTTATTTTGCAGAGTCGCAACCTCAAATGTTTCAGTGGCTACGCGAAGAATATCCCGAACTCTTTGAGAGAGTTAAGAAATACGTACTTGAAGGCAGAATAGAACTTCAAGGCGGTATGTGGGTAGAAAGCGACGTTAATCTTACGGGTGGCGAATCTTGGGTCAGACAGTGCCTATACGGACAAAGATTTTGGAAAGAAAACTTTGACTTCAAATCGAGAATGTGTTGGCTGCCCGATGTGTTCGGTTTCTCAGCCTCGCTTCCGCAGGTACTTAAAAAGAGCGGAATGGACTACTTTATGACAATAAAGCCGACGTCCAACGATTTCAATAGATTCCCCTACCGCTCCTTTAATTGGAAAGGTCTTGACGGCACGACTTTGCTTTCACATATGGAACCGCTTGGCGACTACAACGCAGGCAACTCTCCTCTAGCAATCTATAAGTCGGAAGACAGATATTCCGAAAAGGATATTTGCGACAAGGCGCTCTTGATTTACGGCGACGGCGACGGAGGCGGAGGTCCCGGCGAAGGACACCTTGAATATATGATGCGTCACAAGAAGAATATCGACGGATTGGCTCCTTGTAAGCCCTCTCCCGCTATCAACTTCTTTGACGATATTAAGGATATGGCTGATAAGTTGCCAACGCTTGAAGGCGAACTCTATTACGAAAGACACCAAGGCTGTTACACTTCTCAAGCCAACGCAAAGAAATGGAACAGACGTATTGAAGAAAAACTACACAAGCTCGAATGGCTGGGTGCAGTAGCTTTCCTAAACGGTATAACCTACGACAGACAAAAGGTCGAGGAGATTTGGAAAGAAGTATTGCTATATCAATTCCACGATATACTCCCCGGCTCATCTATAAAGAGAGTCTACGACGAAGCGTACGCAAGATATAAAATAATGTATGACGAACTCACACAAATTGAGAATACTATGTTGGAGGCTATGGCAAAAGACAAGGAGATTAGCGCCGTCAACCCAGTAGACTTCGACAGACAAGAGTACGTCAAAGTCGGCGACGACTGGTACTGCGCAAATCTCAAAGCGCACTCCGTCGGCAAGTTGACGCACGCAAACCTTGACACAAGACAATTTAATTACGATGACAATGTAATTGAAAACGCTAAGCTCAAAGTTACCTTTGGGGCAAACGGCGAAATCACTTCGCTCATCGACAAAGCGGAAAACAAAGAACTCGTCAAGGAGTATTTCAACAAACTTGTGGTATACTCCGACCCGTTCAAATACTACAACGCTTGGGATATCTCTTGGGGCAAGGATGAGAAGACCAACTATATGATGATGAAGAAGCGCGAATTCAAGTTGACGTCTTCCAACACCTATATAGACGGAGCGTATCTCGTGAGAGAAAATTCCTTCAAATATCACGACTCCTCTCTCGTGCAGAAAGTCACTTTGAGAATTGACGGCGATACCGTCAACTTTGATACGACTGTAGATTGGCACGAAGAACTCAAAATGCTCAGAGCAGATTTCGTTCCGACTGTATTTGCAGACACCGTAAAATGCAATATACAATTCGGCAACTTCGACCGCACTACAAGCGAAGCCGACAAAGATGAAGATTACAATCCTGATTGGGCGCAATTTGAAGTATGCGCGCACAAGTTTGTCAACATCGACGGCGAAGACTACGGCTTAGCGCTTCTCAACAACGGCAAATACGGTCACAGAGCAAAGAACGGCTTTCTATCTTTGGCATTACTCCGTTCGCCGATATTCCCCGATCCGACTTGCGACAGAGGCTCGCACACTTTCAGCTATGCAATTTATCCGCACAAGGCTAAGTTTGAGGATACCGACCTTATGGCAAAGGGATATTGCTTCAACAATCCGATAGAAGTAATTGAGCAAGACCTCGATATAGATACCCTCGTCAAGTTCGATAATAAAAATATCGTAATCGAGACCATTAAGGTAGCCGAAGACGAAAAAGGCATTATCGTAAGAGCTTACGAAAGCCTTGGTCAAGACGCTAAAACTTCCCTCGACGTCAACTTTGACTATTCCTCTATTTATGAGTGCGATATGCTTGAGAATAAAGAAAAGTTCGTCAAGGGCAAGACTTTTGACTTCACCCCATACGAAATCAAGACGATTTATATTACGAAATAATTACCACCGTAAAATAAACGCAAGCCAAAAGCGCATTTGCCGTAAGGGATGAAAACTGATTTTTTCAGAGTTGCGCTTTCAAGCGATAACTAAAAGCTCTCGACATTTTGTTCGAGAGCTTTTAACTACACCTTACAGAAAGATAAATTGAAATTTATCGTATCAAATAACTTTTCCATATCTCAATATGTAGTGAGAGGAATTTTCGTCCACAACGACAAAGCCATTTCTTTCATAAAATTTCTTTGCAGGATTACTCTTAAAAGTATCCAAAAATATCGGTTTATTTAATTCATCTGCCTTTTTAATAAAGCCTTGTAAGATTAAAGAGCCTAATCCGTTGTTACGATATTCGGGCAACAAGGTAAAAACATCTACTACAATTTTCGTATCTTCTTCTTTATAGTAAACATACCCAGCGGTTTGGTTTTTGACTGCAATTTTAAGAAGATTAGGTTTTAATTGTTTCAAATGACTTTCCATAATAGCCATATCGCAAATCCCAAAGAACTCTAATATATACTTTTCAAAAGCGTCCATTTGGCACTTTATATAACTGTCGTGGTCTGCGTCGGTATATGGAACTAATTCATAGATATTCATTATAGGTCGTTTATAATTCTCCGTTAAATTACTGTTTATCGTAGTTACATTTTCGGCATAGGCGCATTGTAAAAGCCGAGCTTATGAAAATCATACCAGCCTTTTATTTGTTCTTCGGTTGATACCAATAAAGCTCGTAATACTTCTTGCGCAAATTCAAGCGCTGCCGTTCCATTTGCCGTGATAACATTATTGTCCAATACCGCTTGCCTATGCATAAAGCCTTGTTCGTTTGTATAAGACGAATATTGTTTTAATTCGTTCAAATCATTAGCCGTATGTTTTGCGCCATTCAACGCCCCAATAGAGCCTAAAAATCTACAAGCATCGCAAATCGCACCTACCACTTTGCCGCTCTTAATGCAAGCATCAATAAGCGGCTTAACTTGCATAGCGTTCTCGTTATGCCACGACATACCACCGATAAGTATTACGGCACCATAATCGGACGGTAATGTAAGTAAATCATAATCAGGCAAACACTTAACACCGCCAATAGAGGTAACGGCGTTCTTTGTAAGCGATACAGTTTTATTTTCAAACTTGCCGCCACCGAGCATATTGACCGCCGACGAAATATAAGCAAGCTCCCAATCAGCCCATTGTTCCAAGATTACATATAGTATTTTTTTCATTATCTTCATTTCCTTTTACGTCGCTAAATTGAAATTTAGTCTTCAATTTTCGTAATAATATCATAAGCAGTAGCACATTCTTCTTTTGATAATTTTGTTTCATTAACCAGATATTCTATTGCCTCATTTCTGTTATCAAACTTATTTAATATATCTCTTACTTCTTTAAATTTTTCAATAACAGTCTTAATTTTGTTATCCATAATTATGTACCTCACTTTCAAATTACTGTTTATCTTAGATAAATTATATCACAAAAATGAAAGTAAGACAACCCATTAAATATAGTGGGATATAGAAACGTCTTCGTATCTAACTAGGCTATAAAAATCGACGCCCCACTGCGGGCGTTGATTTTTTGTCGCATGAATTATTTAACCAATTATTTGCAAATCTCGTCAAGTTTAACAGGTCTACCCTCGTCAAGCGACTTCTTAGCCGCCATACCTATGACTACGGCTTGCAAGCCGTCCTCAATGCTGACCGGCACTTGTTTATCATTGACAATACAGTCGACAAATTGACTTATTTCGTTGACGTACGCTTGCATATATCTCTCCAAGAAGAAGAGCAAAGGTTTCTCTGCCGTTACGCCGTCGGCGTTGGAGATAACGGCGTTGGACTCGCAGTCGTTGGAGATAGCCACTTGACCGAGTTCGCCGAATGCTTCGGCTCTTTGGTCGTAACCGTACGTAGCTCTACGGCAGTTGTCGATTACCGCCAAAGCTCCGCTCTTAAGTCTTAGCGTAATAACTGCGGTGTCTATATCTCCCGCTTCGCCAATAGCCTTGTCTACCATAACTCCGCCCATAGCGAAAACGCTCTCTACTTCTTCGCCCGACAAATATCTAACCATATCAAAGTCGTGAATAGTCATATCGAGGAAAATACCGCCGCTCACCTTTATGTATGATACCGGTGGAGCGCCAGGGTCGCGGGAGCAAATCTTAAGCACGTTGAGCGCGCCAATCTTACCCTGCTTTACCGCCTCTCTTACAGCCATAAAGTTGTGGTCAAAACGGCGGTTGAACCCTACTTGATATTTTACCTTGCTACCTTGCAAGGTCTTCTTGACTTCGTTAATCTTAGAAATATCGTGATCCACCGGCTTTTCACAAAATACGTGCTTACCTGCTTTTATAGCTTCAATAGATATTGGAGCGTGCGTATCGGTAGACGAACAAATAAGCACTGCATCTATGGACTTGTCGTTGAGTATATCGTGATAATCCTTAGTCGTCTTCTCTACGCCCATACCCTTGAGCCACTTTTCCGTCTCATCGTTCATGAACGGGTCTGCGACAGTCTTAACAGTCGCATTCTTAACGTAACACATAATTGATTCGCAGTGAACTTTGCCTATTCTTCCTGCGCCTATAATTCCTATATTTATCATATTTATACCTCTATAAAATTGTATATGAATTTATTATAACTTATTTGTCACCTCGAGCGTAGTCGAGAGGTACCTATTTTAATAAGGTCGAGATTTCTCCGCTCCGCTACGGTCGAAATGACAGAACTCTTCACTGTGCTTCGGCTGATATATGCGAGCACCGTTCGGCGAGAAGGGAGATAAGCAAAAAATAAAATAGCGTATTTTTTGTCAAGATAGTCTTTGGCGAGGGGCGTCGTACTTTATGTACGTCGCCGTGAGCCAAAGGCTGTATTGGCGGAAAAGACGCATTTTAGATTTGCCTAGCCTACCTTTGAGTCGAACATAATTAAATTGTGCCGTCCCAGGTACTAACCTTGGTCGACTTCGCTTCGTGCTCGTCAAACCAATGCGTCGTAACCGTCTTGCTATCGGTATAGAACTTAAACGAATCTCTACCCAAACAGTGCAAATCTCCGAAGAATGAGTATTTATGACCGGTGAAGGAGAATACGCCTACAGGTACAGGAATACCTACGTTGACGCCTACCATACCGCCATGCGTATAGCGAACGAACTCTCTTGCGTAATATCCGTTTTGCGTATAAATTACCGACCCGTTGGCAAACGGATTGGCGTTCATTACTTCCAAGCCTTCTTCGAAGTTCTTAACTCTCTTAATACATAGTACAGGTCCGAATATTTCTCTCTGACCTACGGTCATTTCTGCGCCGACGTTGTCAAGGATAGTAGGTCCTAGATAGAAACCCTTCTCAAAGCCTTTGACCTTGGTATTTCTGCCGTCAAGCACCACCTTAGCGCCCTCGTCGATACCCTTTTGTATCCAAGCCTCGACGCTCTTTTTATGTTCCGCGCTGTATACAGGACCGAGATTGGTCGTCTTATCGTAGGCAGGGCCCACTTTGATTTTCTTTGCCAAAGACACGAGTTTTTCTACGAGTTTATCGGCAATACTCTCTTGAGCGACTACTACAGGCAAGGCCATACATCTCTCGCCTGCGCAACCGTAAGAAGCATTGATAATACCTGCCGCAGTTCTGTCCAAAGCGGCGTCCTCGAGTACGAGAGCGTGGTTCTTTGCCTCGCAAAGACATTGAACTCTCTTGCCGTATTTAGCAGCTGTCTCATAGATATATCTGCCGACCGTAGTTGAGCCAACGAAAGTGATACCAACAACCTTGTCGTTGGAAATTAACTCTTGCGTGTCGTTACGGTCGCAACTTACGATATTGAGTACGCCGTCGGGAAGTCCCGCTTCTTTATAAAGCTCGGCAATTCTCAAAGACGTCATAGGAGTTGCGCCTGCGACTTTGAGTACGATTGCGTTACCGCAAGCTATACATACGGGAGCCATCCAACCCATCGGTATCATTGCAGGGAAATTGAACGGCGCAATACCTACGAATACGCCCATTGACTCTCTATAGAGTACCGTGTCGTACCCCGTAGACGCGTCCATAAGGCTTTCGCCTTGCAAAAGCGATGGCATAGAGCAAGCAAGTTCCGTGCCCTCTTTTGCTTTAAGAATATCGCCCTTGCTCTCTTCCCAGTTTTTGCCGTGTTCCGTAGCGCAAAGCTCGGTAAGCTCGTCCATATGCTCGATTAGCAAATCTCTCACCTTATAAAGAATCTGCACTCTCTTGATTACAGGTACTTTCGACCACTTCTTATATGCTTCATGAGCATTGTCGATGACCTTGCTCACTTCTGCCGTTGTACAACGCGGCATTTGAGCAATTTGCTCGCCCGTAGAGGGGTTGAATACGGGATAAAACTTATCCGTAGTCGATTGAACGAACTCGTTGTTGGTAAAATATCCGAGTGTCTTAATTGCCATTTATATATCCTCCTAATTAACAACTGTATTTAATTAAATTTTTGCTACGTCTTTTATGTACTTTCTCGCCTTGATAGCGTACTCAAGCGGATTTGCTTTGGCAGGGTCTTGCTCAGCTTCGACTATCATCCAGCCTTGATAATTTGCCTTATCAAGTATCTCGAATATCGGCGCAAAGTCTATACTGCCGTCTCCCGGTACGGTAAACGCGCCCTCGCGTACGCCTTGCAAGAAAGATAGCTCTTGCTCCTTGACTTTCTTGACGACTTCGAGGCGAATATCTTTGAGATGCACGTGCTTAACTCTATCCGCGTATTTGTTAAGCACAGCCAAATAATCTTGATTGCAATAAGCAAGGTGTCCGCTGTCAAAAAGCAAGGAGAACTTATCTCTATCCGTCATATCCATCATTCTATCTACTTCTTCAGCCGTCTGCACAACGGTGCCCATATGGTGGTGATATACTAAAGAAATGCCCATAGAATTGGCCATCTCGCCAAGTCTGTTCATTCCCTTTGCAAACTTCTCCCATTCCCTGTCGTTCATCACGTACTTGCATTCGAATACGGGGGTATTCATTTGCCCCTGTATGCTATAGCTTTGTTCGGAAGCGCCGATACGCTTCGAACCCATAGCTTTTAGGAAATTACATTGAGCAATAAAATCCTTTTCGACTTCTTCCATAGGCTTAGTGAGTACAAAAGAAGAGAACCATTGATTGGCAATACTCAAACCTCTCAATTCCAAAGCCCTTTTGAGCGTTGCCGTATCCTTAGGATATTTGTTGCCCACTTCGCAACCTTCAAAACCTGCAAGCGCCATTTCGCTTACGCATTGTTCAAAGGTATTTTCCGCTCCCAAATCGGGCATATCGTCGTTAGTCCACGCAATAGGAGCAATACCAAGTTTAACGTTTTTCCTGTCCATAATTCCACCTATTAGAATTTAATCAATATTTTCTTGCTTTTTCAAGCATTTGATTTTTCTCTTGCAAAGCCTCTTGCTGCTTTTTGCTTCTTGGGTTTTGCGTACAGCCTACGTTCCACCAACCGTCGTAACCGTGCGTCATAGACTTCGGCAATACTTTTATGTCGATAAGCGTAGAGGTAGTCTGCTTTAAGCTGTCGGCAATGGCTTCTTCCAGTTCCTTAGCGTTGCGGACGGTGTAAGTCACAAAGCCATAGCCCTTAGCGCTCATAGCGTAATCTATATTCAAGAATTTACCACCTCTAATCGGCTTGTCGCCCTCTCTGCATCTCAATTCGGTACATAGCGAATCCACGCCTTGGCTCATTTGCAAGTTGTTGATACAGCCGAATGAAGCGTTGTCAAAAAGTAGCACGTTCATTTTGATACCCTCTTGAATTGCCGTAACCATTTCAGTGTGGAGCATAAGATAACTGCCATCGCCTACCATAGCGTAAACTTCTTTATCGGGGTGCGCCATCTTACTTCCCAGACAGCCCGCAATCTCATAACCCATACATGAATAGCCGTATTCCATATTATAGCTATCCTTTTCATCGCTAGTCCACATTCTCTGCAAATCACCCGGAAGACTTCCCGCCGAACCTACGATAATCGCGTCGCTAGGTATACAACGTCTTATCACTCCGATTGCCGTAGTCTGCGCCATCGCCTCGCCGTGCTGCTTGATAAAGTTATCTACTACATCGGGCATATGCGCGTCAATCTCAGGCTTATAGTTCTTATCTATTTCGATATGGGTAAGTCTATCCATTTCCTTTTCCCAATCGGCTTTTGCCTTAGCAATCTGCGTAGTATATCCGCTCTTGTAATCTCCAAGTAATTCGTCCAGAGCAATTATGCCTGCTTTTGCGTCGCCCACGGCTTTTATTGCCTCTAACTTGGAAGCGTGGAAAGCCGACATGTTCAAAGTAACTACTTGCTTATCCGAATAAAGCGACTTGGAAGCGGTAGTGAAGTCGGTAAATCTCGTACCTACGGCTATAATCAAATCGCAAGCCTTTGCCAACGTATTTGCCGAGCTGTTGCCCGTGACGCCGAGTCCGCCGACGTTGAGCGGATGCGACGATTTGATTGCCGTCTTGCCTGCCTGCGTTTCGCAGAAAGGTATATTGTGTCTTTCGCAGAAATGCGCTACGGCTTCGCCCGCTTCGCTGTATTTAACGCCGCCGCCTACGATAAGAAGAGGTTTTTTACTGCTCTTTATTGCGTCTGCCAAATCTTCGAGTTCTTCCTTGACAGGAGTAGGACGGGTAATTCTATGTACCCTTTTCTTGAGAAAATCCGCAGGGAAATCGTATACTTCTCCTTGCACGTCTTGAGGCATTGCAATAGCCACCGCGCCAGTATGAGCAGGGTCGAGCAAAACTCTCATAGCGTTGAGCATTGCGCTCATAAGCATCTCCGGACGGGAAACTCTGTCAAAATATCTCGTAACCGCCTTAAAAGCGTCGTTGGTAGTAATACCTGCGTTATATGTATGTTCTATCTGTTGAAGCACAGGGTCGGGTTGACGTGTCGCGAAGGTATCGCCCATAAAAAGCAATAGCGGTATGTTGTTAGCCGTGGCGGTTCCCGCCGCAGTTACCATATTTGCCGCGCCAGGTCCTATAGAAGACACGCAAGGCATAATTTTACGTCTGTTGTTTTGCTTTGCGTACGCAGTAGCTACTTGCGCCATACCTTGTTCGTTTTTGCCTTGATAGACCTTAAGCGAGTGTTTGCCCATTGACAAAGCCTCGCCTATTCCCAGTACGCAACCGTGTCCGAAAATTGTGAATACGCCCTCGACAAACTTTGTTTCTTCTCCGTCGAAACTTACGTACTGATTATCCAAAAATTTTACAACGGCTTCGCCTACGCTCATTCTTTCGCTCTTCATAATTTCTCCTTATTTCTCCCAATATTCATATCTAGGATCTACTATTCTTGTCTTATCCCACGGATTGCCGTCCAAGTGTCTTATCATCCAACAGCAATACATCGGATACCCCGGAGCCGTAACCTGCACGTGCGTTTTCCCGCCGGGGAAACAACCAACACTGCCGTCTACGATAGTATGCGGTTCGAACTGCCCGATAAAGCAAGCGCCGAAAGCCTCGGGCGTCGGCATCTTATAATAGTATACTTCAGGTTGAGGATGAGAGTGCGGAAGATAGCTCCACCATCTGCCCTGTCTTGCAATAACTTCGCCTACTACGAGATTGGAATAAGGCGCGTTGGAATAATCGAACACTGTGTTTACGTCTCGCACGGCGGTATTCTCCCAAAGTCCCTCGCAAGATACGCTTCGCTGCACGTCCTCTTTAGCGTAAAATTTCGATGGGAATGTTCTATCATTGGTAGTTGCAAGATATATAATCTCGCTGTCGGCAAGCGCCTTGACGGTGATCGTATTGCCTTTGCATACGTGCATAGTGATAGGCATATCTTCATACACGTCTTTTCTTTGACCGCTTCCGACAAGTTCTGCGCATTTCATTTCAACTGCGCCCTCGGTGAGAAGTACGCACATTTCCTTGTCTTTTTCACTGTATGATACGCTCTTGCCCTTTGGAATTTTGACAACGAGAATATCCATCAGCATATCGCTGTTTACGCCGTCCGTCTTAGCTAGCGTCTTAACGCCTTCACTATCAAATTCAGGATAATTAAAAGCCATAACTCCCTCCGTATTCTATGTATTGATTAGCCTCTTGCTATCATATCGCCGAATTGTTTTTTCTCATCGGCAATAAACTTTTCCAGTTCCTTAACAGTCGGCATAAATTCCGAGCAACCGTGCGCCGAAACAAGCATTGACGCGGAAGCCGAGCCAAGTTCCAGACAGTCCATTATATCCTTACCCTCAAATATTCCGTACATAAACGCAGATCCGTAACCGTCGCCCCCGCCAAATGACTTGAACGCCTCAACGGGGAAAGGCTTGATATTGTACTTCTTACCGTCGCAGGTATGCGCCGTACTTCCCTTCTTACCGTGCTTTATTATGACGATTTTAGCTTTTTTACCAAACCAGTACTTGGCGGTCTGCTCATCGTCCATATCGGGCGCAAAAATAGCCTGCGTCAAATCGTACTCTTCTCTTGAACCCATAATGATGTCTGAATGTTCCGCAACCGCAGTATAGTACACTGCAATTTCATCGTTGCACTTCCAATTATATGCGCGATAATCTATATCGAATATTATCTTAGTATTGTTCTTCTCGGCAAGTTGCATAGCCTTAAGACATGCTTCTCTGGACGGACTTTGCGCAAGCGCCGTACCGGAAATAAGAATTGCCTTTGAACTTGCTATGTATTCTTCGTCTACGTTCGACGGATCGAGCATAAGGTCCGCAATACCGTCTCTGTACATCAAAATACTGCTCTCCGACGGAGAAAGGATTTCCGTAAAGGTCAAACCTAATTTTTCTCCGTTCTTGGCTCTAACAACTCTCGATACGTCAATACCTTCTTTGACGAAGAAATTCGTGACGTAATCGCCGAATTGGTCATCGGATACTTTGCCGATAAAACCGACTTTCTTGCCAAGTCTTGCAAGACCTACCGCCACGTTGGCAGGCGACCCGCCGAGATACTTGCGATATTCTTTGCTCTCCGACAAAGGCTTAAAGTAATCGAGCGGATTGAAGTCTATTGCTATTCTGCCTACGAGTATAAGGTCGTATTTTCTGTCTTTTTCAAAAGTAACGTATTGCATTGTCTACCTCTTTTTGTTAGTGTCAATTTATTTGATATTCTCTAATTTATATATTTATGCGTCCAAGTGACACAATTTGGCTATTTTCGTCGCAGCTTCTTGCACAGCCTCTATTGCATACGGAAGATAAGTCTTGGGGTCGTAGGTTGCGCTTTCGCTAGCCAATCCCTTCTTAAGTCCTTGCGTAAAAGCCTGTCTTAGGTGCGTAGCAAAGTTGATCTTGCTAATGCCCGCCTTGATACAATTTCTCACGACTTCATCGGAAAGTCCGCTTGCTCCGTGAAGCACCAGTGGTATATCTACGCCGGAAGCTATCTCCTCTATTCTGTCAATAGCGATATGAGGAGTGCCTTTGTATACTCCGTGAGCCGTACCCACTCCGATTGCCAAGCTGTCTACGTCCGTCAATTCCACAAACTTAACCGCTTCGTCAACCTCGGTGTATTTGATTTGTCCTTCCGTTTCTTCCTTTCCGCCAATCGTACCTAGTTCAGCCTCAACGCTAACGCCGTTTTCGTGAGCGAGGTCAACGACTTGCTTTGTCAGTTTGACGTTGTCCTCAAAAGCCAGCATGGAACCGTCAATCATCACGGACGTATAGCCTGCGTCTATACAGTCTTTGCAGATTTGCAAATCTCCGCCGTGGTCAAGGTGTATGGAAATATCCGCGCCTCCCTTGTAATTTGCCCTGACGAGCGAAGAATACGTAGCAATACCGCCGTATTTCAATGTGCGCGGAATAGTCTGTACTATAATAGGTTTGGATAAAATACTTGCGGCGTTAAGCACGCCCAAAACGCTTTCAAGATTGTCAACGTTAAACGCAGGGACTGCGTAACCCCGCTTCTTTGCTTCAATCAACAACTTGCTGTTGCTAACAATCATAATTGATTTCTCCCAAAATCACATTTATAATGTTATTATACTCTCACAGCAATATATTGTCAATATTAAATTCAAAAATTTTTACCAATTTTGCCATAAATTTATCAGGCTAAATTCTTGTAAAAATAGCCGATTTTGCACAAATTAAAGGCAAAAACATATCGTTTTTGCCTTTTTAATAAAATCTACAGTACCAAATAGTCCATATTTTTTAATATTGTCCATAAATATCTTGTTAAATCATATTTATGTCGTTGTTGTCTACGTGAAGGTCGTCCATTGCATTCTCATCGGAATGAGTTTTCTCAACGCTACTTCCCTCGACCGCGTTTTTATTGACCTCTGCGCTAGGTGGCATACCGCAATACTTGACCTGGAACTTTTCCTCGTCCGTACAAAGATAGATAATACCCTCTATTAGACCTATTATAGCCGGAATACCCGTCCAGCAGAATAGCAAATATAATATTCCCGAACCTATCCTACCAAGATAAAACTTGTGAATACCTAAGTCGCCAAGTAAAATAGCAAGAATACCTGCAACATACTTATTTTTCATAATTCCTCCCGAAAGTTAACGATAAATATTAATATGTGACTGCTAACTTTCATTCATAAATTATTATGAGCATAACTATTTCATTTATTCAAAGCATCTCCTCAAGAATATGCCAAACTTTAGGCGCCTTTAGAGGCGCCTTATGATTTCAGTAAATAATTTAATTTTCACTTAAAAATTTCGTTCGTATATTTTCATTGCCAACGAATACATACCGTACATCTTATGCGCTATTAAATAGGCTTGTATCTTTGAAGCTTTACCGGCATTGCAAATAAGATGCTTGCAATACGCTTTATAATTTTTCATATTATGAGCGTCTTTCCAAAAAGGGTTTTCAAGGAATTTCCTAATAGCCTTTTTATAATTTTTGTCCGTAACTATTATCGCATTTAGATATTGTACTAAATAGTAATATTTTACAGCTCCTAAAATTTCTTCTCCGCAAAATTTAAGAATATAATTCTCGGATTTCTCTATCTGTACCTGTCTTGAAGTCCAAAAATTATCTCTACCAATATATCTGTTGATAAAATTATGGTGAAGATTATATGTATTCACATTGTAAGATAAGTGTTCGTCTAATATAGTTCTCTTTTCGGAGATATCTAGACATTGTAACATATAGACAGCATCCTCTCCACAGCAAATTCCCTCGACGTAACGAATATCCTTAAATTTCGACGCCAAAAACAATGTTCTCCAAGTTACACTGCGAACGTAATCGTTTTCAATGCAGAAATAGTACTTGATATTTTTATTGTAAACAAGATCGTAGAGATTCTTTTCCAGAACGGGCTTTACAACTCCTTGACACTCGCTATTTGTCAAGAAAAAGACCATATCTGCTTCTTCCGCAATGATAGAATCTAGACACTTTTCATAAGTAGTAACGTCAATATAATCATCGGAATCCACAAAAGCAAAATACTCTCCTTTCATCATATCAAGTCCAAGATTTCTAGCCTTTGACACACCTTTTTCCGATACAAGTACTTTGACTCTACCATCTTTTTCCGCCCACTTATTGCACAGCTCCAAGGTATTATCTTGAGAACCGTTTTCAACCAAGATAATTTCAAGGTTAGAATAAGTTTGGTTGACTACGCTTTCTACGCATCTATCAATAGTATCCGCGCTGTTATGCACTGGAATAATTACACTAATCAATTTATCCATAATAATTTCCTCCTATTTTCTATTGGCTATATCTTTTTTAATTTGCGTAGTAGAGATTTCCGGCGTGCGTGGCAAGTAAACTACTTCGCAATAATCTTTAAGAAAGTCAAACTTTCCTTCCCAGTCATTACCCATAACAAAGGTATCTATCCTAAATTCTTTTACGTCCTCAACTTTTTGTTCCCAACAATTTTCGGGTATTACCAGATCTACGCATCTCAACGCTTCTAGCATTTTCTTTCGCTCTTCGTAGGAAAAATAGCACATCTTACCTTTAAGCGCGTTAAACTCGTCTGTAGACAAACCTACTACCAAATAATCTCCCATTGCCTTTGCTCTCTGCAAAATATTGATATGTCCATAGTGTAACAAATCAAACGTACCGTAAGTCAATACTTTTTTCATAATATTTCTACTCCTTTGTTATCCCCACAAAGTCTAAAATCTTTTTGCTGTATTCCAAACTTTGATCAAAATTAACTAAATCATTTATTTCTTTTCTTTTTTCTTTCCAATCGTCTTTTCCCGCTAAAATACTGTCCAAGAACGCCTTTAACTCCTCAACGTCTTTTATCTTTTCTCCCGGCATATAATCAAGCGGATTATCAACGACAAATCCCCTCTTGTCAGAATAATCGTCAATATCGTCAATGACAAATCCTATCGGCTTTTGCGTAAGAAGAAAATCAAAATAAATTGAAGAATAATCCGTTATCAATATATCCGTTTCTCCAACAAAATTATACGGCATAATTTTTTTGCTCAACAAAAAATCATTTTTAATTATTTTAATATTAGAAAAATCAAGATTGAAAATATCAAGATTGTCTTGAGCTGGGTGAGGTTTAATTATAAACATAATATTTTTTTCGCTGAGAAAAACGTTAAATTCTTCCAACGATACTTCGTTAAACAACGGAAACTCATGATCAGAATCATTCCTATCCCAACGCGAAGCTTTCCTGAAAGTTGGCATATACAAAACTATTTTATCATAGTTTTCTTTTAATATTCCCAGCTGTTCCATTGCGTGGTTTTCTTCAAAAAATTGTTCGCACCGCGGATATCCGCATATAAAGAACTGATCTTCTTTGTAGCCGAAACACTTTTTGAAATATTCTTTACTAAATTCACATGTCGCCAAAATTTTTGTAGACCTCTTATGATAATTAGATGAATATTCGCCCAATGTTTTAAGCGCTGTGCCGTGCCACATATCAAAAACCATTTGATTGTTAGGAGTATTGTTAGCCATTTTACCCATTCCGTGCGTATGAAATATGTACTTGGCAGTCAATGTATGATAAGCTCCGGCAATTATACCCTTTACTTTTTTTATGTGTTTAATATTATCGTAATAAATCAAGTCGTTGTCGTTGGCTACCACCAAATAAATTCTATATTTTTCATTGTATCCGTTTTTAATTAAATACTTTATCAATGCATGGTGATTATTATCATAACTTGTTCTACCGTAGAAAACTATCTTATTTCTTTGTTTGGGTAAAATTTTATTGACTAACGTTATTAATTTAATTCTATTCATTATCGTTATTCTCCTCAAATGCATCCTCATTATCCCCAATGTTTTCTATCTTTCCATTTTCTTCATTGTCCTGAGTATCCCCGTTGACGAGTTGAGGTATTTTCTTCCCCCTTTTTAGCATACCACAAAACTTTTTAATAATGAATATGATTTCGCGCATATTAATAATAAATATCGATAATATTACGACAGTTGCGTAAGCCCATTTATATTTAACGTTAAGCGTATAGACGACAGCCAATACCATTAAAAGCATATATTGCGCGATAAACTTAAACCAATTAGTATTAATCTTAACAAGCTTTTTGGACAATAATACTCTGGTAACAAATATAACCGTATAACTCAACCAAAAAGCTATTATGGACACATATACAACGCTGTTTAATCCGACAAACTTCGCGAAAATCGGCATAAAAATGCAACATACCGCAAGATTTACGCCTGCGCCTATAAATGTCGAATACATGCTGTATTTCGTCTTGTAATATGCTCCGAAAAATGCTCCGAAAAAGGCAGAGAAACAACCGGATACAGCTCCCATAATTAAAATAGGAGAGAATACCCAAGCTTCATAAAAATTATTCTTTAATAAAAATTTAGAAATGTACGGAACAATTAAAATAATTACTCCTGTAGCTAGAAAGATAATGGGAGTATAGTACTTAAAAACAGTACTGTAGAATTCATTCCTATCGCTACTCTCGCTTTCTTGCGCAGAAGATAATGACCATGCTTGCAAAAAGATGCTACTAACTACATTGATAAGAGCAGGCAACTTACTTGCCGCTGTAACCAGTCCTGCGACCGTCCAAGCCTGTTCATACAATTCTTCATTTTTGCCTAAACCAGCGATTGTTATTACTGATAAGTATACCATTAGATAACGTCCTGAAGTCTGCACTATCCACCAACTTATGCTATTGGAAACGTTGGGAATAGAATACTTTAACATCTCTTTCAAAGTTATCTTGTTGAAATCATGAATTTTAATATATTTCCAAGGATTAACGGTAATAGTAAGTAAGATAATTACTACTATAGGCGCCACAATGAGTGATAAAAGATACCCATTTATCCCAAGACGCAACGGCACTATAGCTATATATGCGGTCAGCAACATCGCTACAGCCTCTATAATACTAGAAACAGCGTAATTAACAGTCTTGCCAATACCTCTTGTAAACTCGCACAACAACCCCTTAAAACCTCTCAAAACAAATAGAGGAATTAGTAACAAAAGATATGTTCCGCTATAGATTGAGCCTGTATAATTAGCAATAAAATAAAATGCGACATCAAATATGGCAAAAACTAAAGATCCTATAAAAACTATAGTAAACGAATTGGTGATTATCTCGTTAGGCGAATACTTCTTGTCTACCGAAAATCTAAACAACGCTTCGGCTAACCCCAAAGTCAATAGTGGGATAAACAAGTCGGAGATAGTAGTCACTACGTTGTCCGTAATACCATACTGACTCTCAAGTAAATACTTCGTTAACATCGGAAGTATAAAAAACTGAGCCGCCTTACCCGTAAGGTTGCCTATAGCAAAGATTATTGAATTTGAAATCAGTCTTTTATACTTGTTCATATTTACAATATAATTATTATACCCCCAGAACTAAGCGTTTTGCAACACAATATCTAAATTTATGTTTCCCAAAAGAATGAATAGGGATATATTATGTTCCACTCCGGTCTGAAAATTTGACCTAATATTAAATAAACAGTCATTATTAATATTATCAAGAAAGTAAGTGCTTTCTTAGCATTTTGATCATATTTTCTTAGAGCATTTGGCATTAAAATTATGTAAAACGTACTAAAGTACGATATTATTCTATCAATCAAACTGATTCTATAACCAAATATTACTCCTATCGCAGGTATAAGAGCCAACCATGCAATAAGATTTCTTTGACAGCTATTATTTAATTTTGAGATACCAATGACCCGATTATCTTTTATTTTGCTAATTACCATGAATATTAAAACAAAAAATATAACGTTACGCATTACTAAATAAGTTATAGATAAGCTTCCTGTACCAGAGTACATTTGCGAATCAAAATAATGAGAATATTGTGGCGCAATAATTTCTACGAATCTAAAGAATCCATTTGTAGCCGTAAGTATAATGACTAATACAGCCAAAATTATTGCTAATATTTTGCTAAATCTAATATATGGCAATATAGGAATAATTATAAATAATATAGCGCTTTTGTGAAATAAAAATGCAATTATAATCCAAAAGTATGAGGTAATTATTTTTTTATTTATTAGCCTATCGTATGCTATCAATAAAAATGCAATCGCCAATTCTTGCCTAAGAATATTCAGAGTTGAGCCAAAACACATTAAATAAAAAAACAACAAAGATATGGAATAGTTTTTACTGTGTTTGCGCAAAAACCAAATATAAACAGGATAATATATCATAGCTGAGCAGATAATTATACCTTGAGGATTTGTTGTAAATTTTCCAACAAGTTTATTCAAAAAAATATATCCTAATTCAAATCTAGTTATATTGGCATAATCAGGATTGGATATTACATTAATAAATATTTTATGATATTCGTTAGTATCGCTTCCAACGCTGATTCCTCTAAACATAGCAAGAACCATCATGACAATCATTGCAATTATCATGTATGTTCCTTTATCCTTTTTTTCTGCCTGCGTTGTAGTTAAATTGGCGTTATATCTTAGAATCCTTTTAGACAATTTTGCTTGAAGATAAGCAAATATAAATACAAACGCAGTTATTAATAGTAAGTCTCTCATATATACAAATTTATTATCTCATTATAGATATCTTCCAAATTTTTGGCTTGCCTTACTATGTCAAAGCCTTTATCTTTCAATATATCAATATATCTCTTTCTATCTTCTATTATAGCAATATTACGTATAACTTCAGCCCATTGTTCTGAATTCGCCTCATTAGGTAGAGAATGTAAATTATCCAAAATCATAACTTCTTCAGGCATATTTTCAAAGCATAATGTTACTAAACCATTAGCTTGAGCTTCTAGGAGCGCTATGCCAAATCCCTCAAACAAAGAAGGGAAAACAAAACAATCCATTGCGCTTAGTAATTCGCCTATATCTTTTCTGCTGTCAGTAAAAACTACGTAGTCCTCTAATCCTGAAGATTTCACATATTCCAACGTACCTGACTCTTCTTTACCTGGACCTACGAGCAAAAGACGAGCATCCTGTCTACTCTTAAGTAATTCCTTTAATACCTCAACGGCAAATTTTTGGTTTTTTTGTGGACACAACCTGCCGACATTGCCAAGCACGAACTTATCTTGCAATCCAAATTCTTCCCTTATATTTTTACGACCTTCACTTGTAAAAGTATAGTTATCTAGATTGATTGCATTATAAATTGTCTTATATTTTTTATCGTTGATAATCTTTTTGCCAAATGCGTTTTGTCCAGCTTCTTTTGAGCAAGCGAAACAATAATCGCTATATTTTGCAAGTCCTCGTACCAATATTCTATTTCTAATAGCTCTAATTGGCTTTTCTGAAAGTTTAGTATTATGACTGTGCGAAATACACTTTACGTTGCCATATTTTCTTGCATACTTAAATACCATTTTAGCAACTAGAATCTCATGACAATGTATAATATCATATTCCTTTCCATGTTCCTTGAAAAACTCTTTAAGATCTTTTAATGTTTTGAAGTAAGTTCTTATACCAGGAACCGTAAACTTATAGACCACACCGCCTAATTCGTTTATTTCATTATTAAAACTATTGCTTGGTAACGAGAGTACCAAAAAATCAAATTGAACCTTATCTTTATTAATATTACGATAATAATTCATCACTACGTTAGAAACACCGCTACTTGTACCTGTAGACCACAATACTTGCAATACTTTCATTGCCTCTCCTTTGATTTTTTATGCGACATATACATACGCATAAAGTCCAAATCGTGATGATAAGTCAATTTGTAATTATCCGGGAAATCAAAATGCTTATAAAGCGTAGTTCCCTCCGGTAATTGTTGATAGGCCTCTACCAATGAAGAAAGCGGATCAAAATTCTTATATATCAAGTCAAACCTAAACGCTTCTGGAGATTGAAGAATATAATATCTGCTTCTATCGCACTCCAAAAAGTCAAGACAACCCAAAGAATCAACTATTCGTTGACAAGTAGCCACGACTTGGTATTCGTCTAGCTTGTCCATATATAAATCAATTAACTCTTTTGTAACGAAAGGACGCATAGCGTCAAATACCATAAGTTTATCGCAATTATACTTGGATTTTATATACTCCATACCGTTTTTGAAAGAGATATTACGCTCGCTTCCGCCCACGCAAACGTCTACGTCAAATCTTTCCTTAAACCAATCTAGATATTCTTCCGCGCACACAACGACAGTTCTGTCAACCTTGCTTGATTGAAGCGTAGCTTCGACCACGTACTCAACCACGGTCTTTCCCAATAGGTCTTGATATTGTTTGGGAGTCGGAGCGCCAAACCTTTGGCCTACTCCGCCAGATAAAATCATAGCTATATTCATTCTTGTCCCTCGCTTGTCTTGTCATATAATTCATACCCGTGAGTTGCCACTCTTTTTTCTTCAGGCGGTAATTGCATATAATCGCCGTAAAACTGCGTAAGATACTTTTCCCAGCCTATAGGAGCTGGCAATACTAAGTTCTCAAATTGCATATATTCGCATTCACCGTACGTTTCGACTCTATTAACAATTCTATTACTTCCCACCTGGTCAATATATTCTCCAACGTATTCGCATTGATCATAGGGCAAACTTCTTGCTAATTTATAAATTTTCTTATGCAATCTTTTTACGCCATATATTTTAACGAAAAATCTTAATAGTTCTATCGCCAAATTTTTAACGAACGAACAGTCCTTTCTCCAAGGCTCTACCAATAATGAATAATTCATTACTTGATACTTATGCATTTTCTTCATTTGTTTCTCTGCTGTAGCCATATCATTGCCAAGTCCGTCAATAGGAAAAATATCAAGATATAATCCCATTTCAACTCCCGAATAAACGTCATCTTCTATAAGCAACGTATCCATATCCACCAATTTCAAAAAAGTATAGACATACTTATGATTTAACTCATGAGAAAACAATTTGTATCTATTATTATCTTGCTTCTCCTTGAATATCTCTATTAGTTTGTCATAGTCAGGACGAGGCATATGCACGTCAATATCATCATCCCAAGGTATAAAACCTTTATGTCTAACCGCGCCAAGTAACGTCCCCCCTGACAAAAACATTTCCAAACCATTATCTTTACAAATATCGTTCAAATATTCTGCCATACTTAAAAGTCGTTGACGCATCTCATGAATTTCTATTTTTCTCATTTCCATTTCCTTTTTTATTTATTTTGCAAGTTCCGCTATTTTATCGTTCACTTCATTAAACTTTCTTGCAATCAATTTATCGCTTGACTTCAATTGCTCGTAATCTTCCAATGACAAGATTTTGGGATTCTTTTTCCCTTCACTCCAATCTACGTAAGTCAGATAATCCTTTATTTTATCTGCGTACTGCGAGTTGCCGATTATTGTTTGGAAAAAACTCTCGTCGGGACATATACAGTTCTTAAAATATTTCAAATACGGTTTACTGTCCACCTCATCTAAAACGTACGTCATAGTTTCATAGGTAATCGCAAACCACTGACTGCCGAAGAACCAATCCACTCCAAGTATATTTTTTCGCTTAAATAGACTGCGCGTCATTCCGCCTGTCATATAATTGTATATCTTTCTTAATACTCTCATTATAAATTTAGGCGACGCACCCCATGTAGGATACCAAGTCTGATTTCTTTTAAGATATCGTCTATACCTCTCATCCTCTTTCGGAATAATTTCAATGAAGTTATATCCAAAATTCTGCACAAAGAAATTTTGTATAAACTCGTTAGACTTTATTGGATAGTCCTGTCCGCTTATAAACCAAACGTAATCATACTCGCGCTTGCTCTCTCTTACATTCTTCAATAGTTCAAGCATAGATTCGACTAATGATATATGCCCCCACTTAGCGTCTATTCTATTGGAAGTAAAATAAACATTGGTTTTTTTATTTATATCGCCTATGATATTACTCTTTTTATCTATATGCAAATAAAAATCAACGCTAGGGTAATCCAAAGCATCAATCATTTCATTAATCGCCTTGGGATTTTTATGAGCCAATATTAAATATGCTATACGAACTTCACTCATTTACTTACTCTTTTCTCTAATTAATTTTCTTTCGCAGGTTTTTGTCGCATCAACTTTATGAAAACGAATTTTCTCAAACAATTGGGCATCAAAACTTGTATGACGTATCTCATAAAACAACACTTTCTATACTCGCCTTTAGTTATTATCTTGTTGTTAAGCATAAACTTAAACAAGTCCCTTTCGCTTATATAGTATTTTTTACCACCGCGCCTACTAAAAGTAGCTTCGTTGATTCTTGCGTATACAAGATTCTCTTTGATATTTGCGAATTTGCATCCTGCCAAATACATTCTTGCCCAAAGATAACTGTCCTCATTATAAAACCAATGCAAGTATCCGCCGGCTTTCTCCACTTCGCTTTTCTTGAACATAACCGTCATATGATTGAAAGGACATCTTTTTTTGAGATACTCGCAAATATCTTTATGCTCGGCGGGCACGTCTCTCACACTGACAACGTTATCTATATCACCAATAAATTCTGCTATATCGCTTCCCACAATTGAAATATCGGGATTTTTTTCCATTAAAGCAAGTTGTTTCTCAAACCTGTCTTTAACAGCTATATCATCGCTATCCATTCTTGCAATAAGTTCGTATCTGCAATATTGCATTCCTTCTTTAAGCGCATTGCCCAAACCCACGTTTTGCTCCAATGGATATAATTCAATCAAATCACTATACTCTTCCCTCAGTCCGTTTAACGCATGCATACTGTCTTCGGGTATTGGACCGTCGACAACTATTACCACTTGAGACGGTCTTACAGTTTGCTCAATTATACTCTTTACCGCCGTTATTACGTTTTCCGCAACGTCATTCTTATAGACAGACATCAATACGCTGAATTCTTGCATAATATTCCCTTTCTATTCTTTAATTACTTTTCCTATCGTCTTGAAGATTAGACCTATATCATAAAAGAAGCCTGCTTTTTCGATATACTTAAGATTCAATTCCAACTTAGCGGGCATAATCTCTTCGATATATTTTCTTTCGGGATCGTCATCTCCGTCGAGAAGATCGTTTTCATTGCGAAATTCTATCGAAGCGAGGTCGGTTATACCGGGTTTTACGGACAGTACTCTGAGTTGCTCGTCGCTGTACATAGCAACGTACTTGGGTACTTCCGGACGCGGACCGACAAAACTCATCTTGCCCGACAATACGTTGAAGAGTTGCGGCAACTCGTCAATCTTGGTCTTGCGAATGAATTTGCCTACTTTGGTAACTCTATTGTCGCCTTCCGTGGTGATTTGCATACCTTTAGCCTCGGCGTTGACTACCATAGACCTGAATTTCCAAATCTTAAAAGTCTTGCCGTGTCTGCCCACCCTCTCTTGCTTAAAAAGCACCGGACCTTTTGACGAACACTTGATTGCTATAGCTATTATCAAAAACAACCAAAGAAGTACAGATATTCCAAGTAGCGAAAAGAAAATATCAAAGCACCGTTTAGAAAACTTATACACCCACAGCCTCCTTAAAATTTTCAATGATATATTCCACTTCTTCGTCTGTCAAGAGCGTATGCAACGGCAACGTAATCTCGTTGCTATACAAGTAGTAAGCGTTGGGATAATTCTTTATATCGAATCCCAGTTCTTTATATCCGCTAAACATAGGCAAAGGCTTATAATGCACGTTGGTGGCGATACCGGCGTTTGCCATTTTGACAATTATCTCGTTGCGTTTTGCCTCGTCGATACCATTTATTCTAGTGATATACAGATGCCCGCTACCATCATAATCATTTGTGTAATGCGCGATAGATTGAATTGCCGTACCCTTAAAAGCGTCGTCATACTTTGATATTATTTCTCTGCGCCTTGCGAGCAGGCTATCGTATCTCTTTAATTGCACAAGACCGAGAGAAGCCATGATATCCGTCATGTTGCACTTATATCCCAACATCTTTATGTCATATTCCCATGCGCCCGCCTTCATCTTGGATAGCGCGTCTTTAGACTGCCCGTGCAAACTGTCAAGTACCAATTGAGAATATATAAAATCGTTGTCAATACCTTTAATATCTCTCCACGTAACTGCTCCGCCTTCCGCAGTCGTCAAATTCTTGACGGCATGGAATGAAAACGATGTGAAGTCTGCAATTTCTCCTGACGTCTTACCGTTTTGTGTCGCTCCGAAAGAATGCGCCGAGTCTGCGATAACAACTATTCTGCCTATTGCTCTTTGAATATCGTTGGACGGTTTGAATATGCCTTTATTTTCATTGGCAATCTTAAAAAGAGATTCATAATCGGCGATTACGCCCGCAATGTCTACGCCAATAATGGCTTTTGTCTTTTCCGTAACGGCGTTGCGCACGTTGTCAGCCGAAATATAAAAATTATCCTTGTCGGTATCTACAAGCACAATTTTAGCCCCAACGTGATTAATTACGCTTGCAGAAGCCGTATAAGTGTAGGCGCTGGTGATAACTTCATCGCCCTCGCCGATACCCAAAAATCTCAAAATAAGTTCAAGTCCTGCTGTAGCAGAATTAAGACATACCGCCTTTTGCGTATGGCAATACTCAGCGATAAGTTTTTCGAACTTTTTAGTCTTAGGTCCCGTTGTTATCCAACCTGACTTAAGCGTATCTACGACCTCGTCTATCTCCTCTTGAGTGATATCAGGCGGTGAAAATTTGATATTCATACGCACTTTCCTATTTTAGTATTTTTAATATTATAACATTATGCGCGTAAAAAAACAACATAAATTTACATATATGCCAATAAAAAACCTCGTCTTTCAACGAGGCTTTATAAACTTCAATTATTTATTTTCCGCAGTTTGGATTTTTGCAAGCTGATTGAGTTCATAATCGGGATTAACTCGCCACAAATTCCATTTAAGAGCATATGAAAATGCGCGGAGCGGATAGGTCTTTCCTCTATAAATTTTGGGCGGACATATCTTGCAACCGATTTTATCAAAGAATGGACGCAGGTTTTCCATACGTTTTTCAAATTCCAAGTAATTGCGGTCCTCTATCTTAGTCCAACACACTTCGCTGAAAGCAACCAAACGCGCATATGTAAGCATATCGAGTTTTGTTTCGTCCCGTATATACTCTGCCCACTGCGGTATTTCCATACCCAAAACGTTGCTCTCGTCTTTAACGCCTAGAGTTTTTGCAGAAAAACCGTAGGTCTTCTTAAGCGGTCTGACGTTGTAGGGATGGTCCATATATACGTAGTTTGCCATAGATAAAATGCACTTGCCGCCTTTAGCCATCCAATCAAATTCGTTTTTGTTGCCACTGCTGTGCTTTATCCACCATTGCGCCACTACGTCGTTGTCCATAATATCTTTTGCGTCCAGTATCTCATTCCAACCTATCAATCTCTTGCCCTTTGCGCGCAAATACTTTGCTATCTCGTTGTTGAAATACCCCTGCAAAGCATTCTCGTCTTTCAAACCCAACAGTTTGATTTTTTCCTGACAGCAAGGACATTTTTTCCATCGGGTTTTGGGAGCTTCATCTCCGCCTATATGAAAAAATTTGCCCGTAAATATGCGACATAACTCATCGATTACGTCTTTGGCAAATTCGTATACGTCGTCTTTCCCGCAACAGCAAATATTGTCCATAATCCCCCATCTGTCACTGACGTCCGTTTGCTCGCCAGTACACGATAAATTGGGATAGCAAGCTATCGCCGACACCGTATGCCCCGGCATATCGATTTCGGGTATAACCTCGATGTGCCTATCTTTGGCGTAAGCCACGATTTGCTTCATATCGTCTTGAGTATAGTATAAATTGCGACCGTATTCATTTTCGTCATATCCCCAATTACCCGACCCCATAAATGCCTTGGGGGAAAGCGGAGTACGCTTGCGTATAGCGCCCTTTTGCGTCAATAGCGGATACTTCTTTATCTCAGCTCTCCAGCCTTGGTCGTCCGTCAAATGCCAGTGAAATTTGTTCATCTTGAGATGCGCCATTACGTCTAGTATTTGCTTAATCTTTTCCACTCTCCAAAAGTGACGCGCGCAATCCAAGGAAAAGCCTCTGTATTGATAATTCGGTCTATCTTCCGCGTATACTCTTTGCAAACCCTCTTTCGTAAAAATCTGTTGCATAGTCATAAACGCGTAGAAGGCTCCTTGCTCCGTCTTTGCGCTCACAGTAACTTTGTCTTGCGCGCAATCTATGCGGTACGCCTCGTCTTGCAAATTCCTATCGATTTCAAAAAATACTCGGCAGTTTTCTCCCCCGGGAATATCTGCCAAAAACTCCTTTAACAACGCTTTGGTATTGACAAAAGCGCCCGATATGACGCTGTTTTTACCAAGCGCGATACTTCCTTCTTTTTCTTCGACTATCGTCGGCAAAGGTATGATATTCATTTTCTCCCCCCTAAAAATTTCCAGAACGATATTACTTATATAATATTATATTCTATCACAAATACCAATACAATTCAAGTATAGCAAATTATAAGAAATGAAAAGGACGGGGTACAAATTACTCCGTCCTCACCGTTATCTTTTCTCAGACCGTGTTAAATAATGAAAATAAAGATTGCCAATGCGCCCAACACAATTCCGACAATCGAGAGTACTTTGCCGTTGGTAGCTTTAGGCTTGCCGTCATACTCTCCCGTATTGCAAAGTTCCAATGCCTTATTAGCTTTTGTAAGACCGATAGCGCCGAAAACTATTCCAAGTATACCGCCGAGTATACCAAATATCAAAGCCAAGATTCCATAAGTATTGGCGTCTTTAGCAAACTTATTAAACAAAAGGTATTTATGCCGAGAAGCGCCGTCATCGCTCTGCGCAGAAGACCCGGCGACTTGATCGTCGTATTCTATGTGAGATTCAACTTGGCTTTGAGGCTTGACAAAGTCATCGTTTTTGTCAACGTCATAATTCCACTCTTTATCAAAATCATTACCGACGTCGCCTTGAAAGTCTACTTTTGCCGATGTCACTTCCTCAAAATCCTGTTTAGCGTTATTATTTTCTTGCGAAAAGTCATCGCCTTGCTTTAATTTGCAACCGCAATATCCGCAATATATATCGTTTTCCTCGACTTGTCCGCCACAGTTTCTACAATATTTCATATCCTCTCCTAACTCCTTAGTTTATATCCAAAACACAATTGAACATACTATGAGAACAACCGCCGACAATACGCTCAACGCAATACACACCTTTGAGCATATAGCGCCGACTTTGCAAAACATCGCTCCCGTTTTGTCATTGTCTTGTCCTTTTTCTTTAGCTATTTTTGCAAATACCAAACTTACGATGGCGCAAATAAACGTGCCCAACGTCAAAGACGCAATACCGCATATAAAGCATATCAGCGCTTCAAAATTCTTGCTCGCCGACTCTGTCAAGTTATTAATAGAATCCTCTACCGTAGTACGCTTATCCTGCGTATTGTTTGAGCTCGACTGGGTATCCTCCGCTTGAGCTCCGCAACTTGAACAATAAGTGTCTAAATCGTCCAATCGGTTACCGCAATTTCTACAATACTTCATATATCGATCCTCCATATTCGTACATTTATTATACTACGCTTTTATTTCATTTGCAATATCAAAATAATGTAAAAATTACAAAAAAAGAAATTTACTTTAATTTCTATTAATTGATAAAAAAATGTGTACTTCTTTGAAAAAAGTGTTATAATTAGTTTGAATATCTGCAAATTTTGCAAATTAAAGGAGTATAGTATGAACGTAATAGAATTGACAAAAGACAATTTCGATAAAGAAATCATGAATAGCGATAAGGTTGCTCTTATCGACTTTTGGGCAAGTTGGTGTATGCCTTGCAAAATGCTCTCGCCCGTAGTAGACGAAATCGCCGAAGAAAATCCGCAAATCAAGGTCTGCAAAGTCAACGTAGACAAAGAAGGCGAACTGGCAAGCGCTTTCAAGGTATCAAGCATACCTATGCTTGTCGTAATTAAAGACAATACTGTCATCGAAACGAGCGTAGGCGTAGTACCAAAACAAAAGATTTTGCAAATGCTGAACGCAAAGTAGTCGACGGCATAAGATTTTCATGATTCAATAAAAATATAATTCATTTAATTTTTACTTAAATAGGAGAAAAAAAATGACAAGAAGTAAAAAAATTGCCCTATCAATCGTATTACCCATTGCTGTAATCTTAATAGTATTATTAAGTTTGTCTTTAGTATATGGAATTGATATATTAAAAGATGCAATTGAGCATAGAGGTTGGACTAAAATTGATTATTGCAACGATAGGTGGGACGTACAAATACCCAACGCGAATATAAAATACACCTTTTCAAGTTGTGGCGGTTTCAACGGCGATGGCGAAACGTATACTATATGCCAATACTCTTCTCTGCCAAATGAATTTCTGCAAGATTTCACGTCGGATAGCAAAGGCGAGTATTTGGAAAAATATAATAGTATCTCTACCATGTTGCAATCTAGCAAAGTTGATAAAAGCCAACTTATTGAGCCCGACGAAAATTATATATGGCTGAGCAAGACTAAAAATACCAATAATACCCTATTGCTCGCCTATAATCAACAAACAAATACTTTGTATATAATTGAGCAGTTTATATAAGTCAACTTAATATAGATTTCAATTTCAGGCTACGGCGCAAAAATGCTAACCGTAGCCTTTTTATTTGTATAACTAAGTTTTTATTGGCAATACTTCTCCTCGGAGGTATTAAAAATGAAACTAAAAGACAGTCAAACTTACAAAAACCTAGCTAGAGCTTTTGCCGGCGAATGTCAGGCAAGAACGAGATACGAATTTATCGAATACGGCGCAAGAGAGCAAGGATATAAAGCGCTTGCCGATATTATCGACAAGATAGCTTTCCAAGAATTCACGCACTCAAGAATGATTTACAGCTTTATTCAAAGCGCTGACGACGGCACGATTGACAATATCGAAGTATGCACGGGCTACCCCTTTAGACAAAAATGGGACCTTATGGACAACCTTAGATTTGCCGCCGAGGACGAGGGCGTAGAAGCCGATAAACTCTATCCCGAGTTCGCAAGAGTAGCTAAAGAAGAGGGATTTACCGATATAGCCAATCTCTTTAATAATCTTATCAAAATCGAAGAAACGCACAAAAAAGAGTTCATGCGACTACACAAGATGTTCAAAGAGGGCAAACTCTACAAGAGCGACACAGCGGTAGTTTGGAAGTGTCCGGAGTGCGGATTCGAAGCGACGTCCAAGCAAGCATTCGACACCTGCCCCGTATGTCAAGCAAAGCAAGGCGTAATCACTCTCAAAGAAGCGTAAGCAAAATTCGAATCATTCCACTCATTATTCCACTCGAAATCGGGTGGAATTTTTTATGCAAAAAAATCTCAAAAATATGCGTAAAATCACTTTACAACTTTAGCGAGATAAAGTATAATAACTTTATCGCGCTAAAGCGGACGTTAAAGGAGATATTAAAATGAAAAAGAAAATTATCGTTACGCTACTACTCTGTATTATTACGTTGACTAGCGTATTCGCATTCGCAGGTTGTCAAAAATATCTTGACAACGATACTCTTATCGGCTATGACGTCGATCTAGCCAAAGCCGTCGCAAAAGAACTAGGCGTAGAAGTCAAATTTAAGGAAATTGATTGGAATAATAAAATCGTTGAACTAAAAGCCGGCAATATCGATTTGACTTGGAACGGCATGACTATTCTAGACGATCTTAAATCTGAAATGGAAATTACGCAACCGTATATGCTCAATAAACAAGTTGGCGTTATCAATAAATCAAATGCAGACAAGTTTTACTCTCTTGAGACTATTAAAAACGCTAACTTTACATATGAAAACGGAAGCGCCGCAGAAACGTTTGCAAAAAGCAATAACTATAAAGGCTCAGGCGCAAAATCACAAATGTTGGCGATGACGAAAGTACTTGCAGGAAGTAGCGACATAGCTATAGTAGACCTATTGCTTGCAAATTTCTACAGCTCTTCTGATTCTTCTTTCTCTGACCTTATGATTGCAGTAGAATTCAGCGAAGAAACTTACGGAATAGGAATGCGTAAGGGCGACCTCGGTACTCTTGATAAGATATGTACTGCCATTATGAAATTACAAGAGGATGGCACTGTAGACGAAATCGCCAAAAGATACGGACTTGAAAACCAAATAATTAAAATGGACTATACCCCGCAATGGGAAAACCTCACCGATGAACAAAAAGCCGGTTGGAATAAAATTGAAGAAAAGGGCTACTTTGTTATAGGTTGCACGATTTTTGCTCCTATAGCGTACGAAAAATAAAATGAAACAGTTCTTACAAATAACTTATCAACTTCTTGACGCGTGCAAATACACTTTGGGCTTGTTTTTTGCAACGCTCGCGATTGCCATACCTTTGGGTATGGTAATTTGCGCATGCGCGCTGAGTAAATTCAAACCGTTGAAATACGTAACCAACGTATTTATATGGATAGTTAGAGGTACTCCGCTTATGTTGCAAGTCATTATAGTAATGTTTGCGCCGGGTCTTTTGTTGAAAATGCCATTTCAAGAAGTATTTCTTGCGGCGCTCATTGCTTTTGTAATAAATTACGCCGCTTATTTTGCAGAAATATACAGAGGCGGTATACTTGCCATACCAAAGGGGCAATATGAAGCCGGACAAGTGCTGGGTATGAGCAGAATGCAAGTCAATAGACTAGTCGTTCTACCGCAAGTCGTCAAGAGAATAACCCCCGCAATGAGTAACGAGGTAATTACACTGGTAAAAGATACTTCTCTTGCCAGCGTAATAGGTCTTGCCGAAGTAATGATGACAGCTCAAAAAATCGTATCGACAAGAGCTCTTCTCTGGCCATTGTTCTATACGGGAGTATTCTATCTCGTCATGGTAGGCGTATTGACACTCTTCTTCAAGTGGCTTGAAAAGAAAATGAATTATTATAAGGCGTGAGGTGAATATGGCATTTTTTGAAGTAAAAGACGTATATAAGAACTTTGGCGCCAACAGAGTGCTTAAAGGCATTGATTTAGAGCTTGATCAAGGTCAAGTGCTTGCCATAATCGGCTCTTCGGGTAGCGGTAAAACAACGTTGCTTCGTTGCATAAACTTCTTGGAGATACCCGACAAGGCAGATATTTTCTTGAGCGGTGAAAACATCTTCTCCGTAGATAATCTTGACAAAGTAAACGAGGCTTTGCAAAACCTCGCTCAAGAAAACGTAACAGACGAAATTACTACGGACGAAATCGCTATACCCAACGATTTAGAAAACGGGAAAAACGCAGAAGAACCTTCTAAAGCTAATAAATCTAAGCGTAGCAAGCAAAAGGAACCGAAAATCAAACCAATTAAGATTAGTAAAGAAAAGAAAAAGCAAATTGCCAAGCAAAGGCTTAAATTGGGAATGGTCTTTCAATCTTTTAATCTATTCCCCCACTACAACGTACTCAAAAACCTTACGCTTGCGACAAAACTAAAATATGACAAAACTATAAATCCTTTTGGCAAATACTTCTCCAAGTCAGTGAGGAACGCCAGAAAACAAGCATTCAAAGCAATTGACGAAAGAGCCGTCGAACTCTTAAACAGAGTGGGACTTGGAGAAAAGCTAAAGGCTTACCCTTGCGAACTCTCAGGCGGTCAACAACAGCGCGTAGCTATCGCAAGAGCGTTGATATTACAACCTGAAATACTATGTTTTGACGAACCTACGAGCGCGCTTGACCCCGAACTCACGAGAGAGGTGCTAAAAGTCATAAAGGACCTCAAGAAAGACGGACATACTATGATAGTCGTCACTCACGAAATGGAATTTGCAAGAAAAGTAGCGGATAAAGTTATTTTTATGGCAGACGGCGTGATTGAAGAACAAGGCGCTCCTGAAGAAGTCTTTGGCAATCCGCAAAGCCCAAAAACCAAGGCATTTTTGCAAGAAAGCGAAAAATCTATTGACGAGGATTGATATGAAAGCAGACCATATGAACGAAATGATAGAAAAACTGTATTTGGTAATTTCCAAACTCTCGACGCAAGAGGAATGCAAACAATTCTTTCAAGACCTATGCACCAACAAAGAAATAGAGCAAATGGCTCAACGCGTCGAATCTGCCCTACTTCTAAAACAAGGCTTGACGTACTCTCAAGTCATTGAGCAGACCAATATTTCATCGGCTACGCTGTCAAGAGTATCTAGGTCGTTGCAATACGGCGAGGGATATAAAAAGTTTATTTAATCAAACGATTTTTTTACAAATAAAAAGCGAGGGCTTTTCTCGCTTTTTATTATTATTTCTTTTGCATATTGACTTTTATATTAAATACATGATACTATTTTATTAGCGTATATGCGGGGGGAGAATCATGAAAATCACACTTAACGGACAATGGTCGCTACAAATGATTGGCGACGAAAAAATTTACAAAGCCACGGTACCCGGCGACGTCTTTTCCGACTTAATAGCAAACGACGCAGTAGCCAATCCGCTAATAGGGCTTAATGAAGAAAGCGTTCAGTGGGTGGGACGCTCGGACTGGGAATACTCAAGAACTTTTACCATTGACGAACAATCTCTGAATTTCCAATACGTAGAACTGAATTGCAATATGTTAGACACTCTGGCGGACGTATACGTCAACAACATTCTTGTAGCAAACGTAAAGAATATCAATAGGCATTATGCATTCGACGTAAAAAATATTCTCAAGGCGGGAGATAATTCAATAAAAATACGCTTTTTCTCTCCTATTCCTTATATAGCTCAAAAGCACAAAAACAATCCTCTACCCAATTCTACGCTTGGAGAAGCGGGATCTTGTCATATAAGAAAAAGTCCTTATCATTTCGGTTGGGATTGGGGTCCGCATTTGCTTACGTGCGGAATATCGGGAGATATTTTCATAAATTGCTACGACGTATGCAAAATCACTCGACTTGATATAAAGCAAACTCACGCTCTTAACTGCGTGGATTTAGATATTAAGACTCACTTATCCAACCAAGCGGAAGGGGTGACCGTCGACTATTCCCTCTCCTTTGAGGGGCAAGAAGTTTGCTCAATATCAGGAGAGTGTAACGCCAACCTAAAGGTGGAAAATCCTCGCCTTTGGTGGTGCAATAATATGGGCAAACAACCGCTGTACGACCTCGACGTCAAGGTGTGTCAAGGAGATAAAGTCATTGCGCAAAAGTCGCAAAAAATAGGTCTTAGAACTATATCTCTAGACAAAGAACAAGACGAGATAGGTCGCAATTTTTGCTTTTATATCAACGGCAAAAAGCTATTCGCAAGGGGCGCGAATTGGATACCCGCCGACAGCTTTATCAACAACGTAAGCGATGAAAAACTCTACGACCTTCTCTATAAGGCGAAGGCGTGCAATATGAATATGATAAGAGTCTGGGGTGGCGGATATTACGAAAGCGACAGATTTTACGATATGTGCGACCGACTCGGACTGCTTGTATGGCAAGACTTCAACTTTGCCTGCTCCCCGTATCCATTCGACGATAAAGAATTTTTAGACGAAGTACTTGCGGAAGTCGAAGACAACGTAATCAGACTTAAAAATCATGCTTGTCTGTGTCTTTGGGCGGGAAACAACGAAATCGAATCAATGTCTATGGCTTGGCTCCATAGGAAAAAAGTAATTAAAAACTGCGGAGAATTTTTCTATAAAACTCTCCCGGAATTTCTTGCTCCGCTTGACGATAATACGCCGTATTGGGCTTGCACTCCCTCTAGCGGAGAATATATGAAAAATATTAACAGTCCGGACAAAGGCGACACTCACCTTTGGCACGTGTGGCACGGTCTTAGAAAACTGGATTATTATAAGACGATGCCCACAAGATTTTGCAGTGAATTCGGCATTGAATCACTGCCCTCTCTCAACGCTATAGAAGAATTTGCCGACGGCAACGAATACTCAAGTCAGCATTGCGCCCTTGCGAAAGCGCATCAAAAATGTATAGGCGGAAACGGCAAGATAAAGTACTATATGCTCTCAAAATTCTGGACGCCTAGAAACTTCGAAGATACGGTATATCTATCGCAACTTACTCAGGCGCTGTGCGTAAAAAACGCAACGGAAGGCTGGAGAATAAATCCTCGCTGTAACGGCGCGCTGTATTGGCAATACAACGACTGCTGGGGCGTCAACTCATGGTCGGGCATGGACTATTACGGTAATATGAAGGCATTGCAATATCTCGCGAGAAGATTCAATCAAAATACTCTGCTGGTATTCCAAAGACAGAAAGCGACAGTAAAACTGCTTTTCGTCAACGACTGCGCATCGCAACTCAAAATAAAAATAAAATGCGGGGTTATGACTTACAATGGCGAAACGCTAAACGATGTGGTCAACAACGTAACTGTAAATGAAAACAGCGTAGGCAACGTGGCGATACTCAACTTGAAAAACATATTGCAAAAACGCAAGGAAAATACTTGTTATTTATACGCCTTGGCGTATGATGAAAAAGGAAACGCGTTATGTCAAGAAACTCTTCCTCTAACTGACGAAAATACGGTAAAACTACCAAAAGCTATTTTATCTTACGACTTATCGCTCGACAACGATACTGTCAAATTGGATATAAAATCTAGCGAATACGCTCGATTTGTAGAGATAAGATTGAAAGGCTACTCAACTATGCTCTCCGATAACTATTTCGATATGTTGCCGAATCAAACGAAATCAGTATGCTTTAAGTTGCCAAAGGGCGAAGACTTAGAGAGCATTAAACAAAGAATTACTATGCGATCACTTTGCGACGTGGAAAGAAAACGTTCCGCCGTCCAAGATAGGCTGGAAAAGGCGATTATCTTTTGGAATCCAATCAATCTTGCAAATTATATTGCAAGAACCTTTGACAAATAAAATTAATGCTTTAGTTAAATTATTATCAATAAGGCGTATCGGTCGATACGTCTTATTTAATTGATATTCAAATTAAACGTATAAATTTTTGCAATAATGCAATAACTTAAGTATGCTAAATTATCAAGACGAATTCAACAAAATAACCAACGAGTTTGGCGGAACGTGCGACTTGAGAAAAATCGAGTTGACAATATGCGGGAAAAGCGCTTGTTTCTTCTATATCGATGGGTATATCGATACTCTGCTCTTTGAGGACAACATACTTTCTCCGCTAAAGAACTTACAAGGCGACGGACAAGTTACTGTAGACCTACTCAATCAAAATACTCAGATGACTACGCCCATTGAGGAACTGACGGATACGGCTAAGGTCATTGAATATATTTCAGCAGGTGAAATTGTATTGCTTGCGGACGGCTCTGAGAGTTTCTTTAAGTATAGCGAAAAGAAGTATCAATTGCGCTCGGTAGCCGAACCGCCCGTATCTACGGTCTTGAGAGGACCGCGCGAGGGCTTTATTGAGGACTTGAAAACAAATATGTTTTTGATCCGCCGTAGACTTGCCACTCCCAAACTGACTTTTGAGCTGCTAAACGTGGGCAAATATACGCAAACAAAAGTCGCAATCGGCTTTATTGACGGCGTAGCCGATCAGCAGATTGTCAATAGGATTAAGACGCAAATCAAAAATATTGTAATTGACGGCGTGATTGAATCATCGTATATCGCAAGATATTTGGAGGAAAACAAGTTCTCCCTATTTTCCCACGTAGGTTCAAGCGAAAAACCCGATACCGTTACGGCAAAAATGCTTGAAGGCAGAGTGGCTATTTTAGTAGACGGTTCGCCGTCGGTACTCACACTGCCATTCCTCATGTATGAAAACTTCCAGATGAGCGAAGATTATTATATCAAGAGCTATCGCGCCACAATGGTGCGAATCATAAGACTTTTCGCCTTGATTTTCTCCATACTGATGCCCGGCATTTACGTAGCCCTGCAAGAACATCAATACCAGCTCTTCCCTATTAAATATCTTGTGTCAGTGCTTGGAAAAATCTCTAATATTCCGCTTTCTCCAACGCTTGAAATGCTTTTGGTGCTGGTGATATTCGAAATTCTCAACGAAACGTCTATACGTATGCCGAGATACGTAAGTATGGCGCTGTCGGTAGTGGGCGCAATCATTCTCGGAGAAGCGGCGGTAACGGCGGGACTGTTCTCCATATCGTCGGTAATAATAGTAGCAATATCCACGGTAGGCGTATACTGCGTACCGGACGAAATAAACTCGTCAAGTATTTTGCGATTCGGCTTTGTCGCAGTGGGCGGCGTGCTTGGATTATTAGGTATATTGCTGGGTATGGCGGGACTTGTAGCATATATCTGCTCAATCAACAGCTACGGAGTGGCGTATACTTCTCCATTCGCGCCATCGCTTATGCACGACTGGCAAGACGGACCTATCAAGGCGCAATTGCAGGAATTCGGCGAACGCCCATACTCCATTCCTACCGACAACCGCACTCGCCAACGTACGCAAATAGCCGAAAACGACGGACAAGAAAACAATGAGGCAAACGAATAGGTGACATATGGAAAATAATCAAAAAAACAAAATTTATGAAGAGCAGTTCCTATTGCTCGCATTCATATCCGTAGTCACATTCAAAATAGTTATGCTACCTCAATATTTAATATCTTCGGTGGCTAACAATAGCTATATAGTAATGGCCTTTATGGTAGCAATCGAGATAATGATGCTTACCGTGGTATACGGCGTTGTTAAAAACGGTTCGATACTTGAGCAAGATCTCCCCAAATGGCTCAAAGCCGTATTTGCAATTTTAATACTTGTTTCCTCCGTAATAAAAAGCACCGCGCGCGGCAGCGAAGGTATAGCGTATATCGCAACTTCGCTCTACGCAAACGTAAGTTGGGTCTATATCACGTTGGCATTGATTATGGTGGGAATATATATTGCGCAAAGAGGCGCAAAAGTACTTGCAAGATCCGCTCAGATATTCTTTTGGATAATTGCGTCTGCCTGCGTGTTTTTCATCGTATTTTCCAATATCAAACTCGACCCGCTCGACCTTATGCCATTCAAAATCTCCGGCGAATTGGCTGTCGCATGCGATAAATATCTGATGTGGTTCGGCGACTTTACCCCACTGCTTTTAGTAACGGTAACACCGTCTAAAAATCACGGCAAAAAAAGATTGGCTATATGGACCGCGTTGGCGATACTCGGCGCATTCTTACTCACCGTGGGCGTAATGATATTGTTTATCTGCACTTTTGGAGAAGCAGGCGAATTGGTCGGCAACGCTTTCCTTAGCGTTTCGTCACTCAATAAAATTTTCTTCATGATAGGCTCTGCAGACTTGCCGACAGTGCTTAGCTGGCTAGTAATGTATATTATCAAGTTCTCTTTGCTTATATACGCGACGTCCACGTGCGCCAAGTTCTTTTTCGGCGATAAGTATATTTTATCAATTATAAGCGGCGTGATAATATATTGCATAATTTGCTTTGGCATAGGCAATCTCAATACCAACTACAGGCTTGACGTGAGCTGGTTGAGATACGTTGCTTTTTTTATAGAATTTATAGTTACGATTTCGGCATATATAGCTATGCGCGTATGTCAAAGTAAAAAAGAAAAACAACAAAATAACGCGCCTGAAAATATGACGCAACAAAAAGCAAATCAAACCGACGAGTTGCAAGGAGAGATATGAAAAAATTTAAGTTAGTTGACAAAAAATGGTTGGTAATAGCTCTTATCATTGTTGTTTTGGTAGTATTCTCTGTGCTTGAAGAACAAAAAAGCGTAAGCACGAGAGCAATAGTGCTGGCTATATCTCTAGATTTGAAAGACAATGAATACGAAATGGGAATACAGGTACTCAAAACCGACGGACAACAAGACAAACAGGAATTCATTACGTATTCTACTACGGGAGAGCAACTGACGGAAGTAATATCTAAGCTCTCGCAAGATACCGGTCAAACGGTATCGCTGTGCCATACTATGGTGCTTATTCTTGGGCAAGACCTGCTGACGAAAGATAATGATAAAGCCATTAGATTCTTTGTGGAACACGAAGAACTTTGCAACAATACTATGATTGTGGCGAGCAAAGGTTCCCCATTGGAAGTACTCTCCGCTAAACTCTCCAACGGACAGGGAGGAGGTTATTATATCGGCGGTATGTTGCGTAATATAGTAACCGATTTGGGAGTGGTCCCGATTATAGTAAAAGACTATATCAAAAATAGATACCGCATAGGCGGTAGCGTATATATGCCCTGCGTAAGCATCGAAAAAAGCGGAGAAACAACTTATATAAGCGCTAAAGAGAGTTTTGTCACAGACGGGCATAATTACGTCATTCTGTCAGAAACCGCAACAAAGGGGCTAAGCCTCACTCTTAATAAACTCAAGAGCGGACAACTTGCCTATAGCTACGACAGTAAAATGGGTCAAGTGGATATAGTAAAATCCAGCTCTGATATTAAAGCGCAAAAAGATACGGCAACCGTCAAAATAAAAGCTCAGCTCAACGACAGAGCGTACGTACCTGAAAATATCGATGAAAAAAGAAGCGTGGAAATATTGCAAAAAAATATTACAAGTTATGTCGAAGAATGTTTTGCGACATGTCAAGAACAAGGTATTGACGTGTTCTTCCTCGGACAGAGAGTGTACGCGCAAGGCAAGGACTTCTATATTCAAAGCGACTTTCTTGAGAACATGCAGTTGAAAGTCGAGGTTGACATCACTATGAAGTGACGTATAAAATTACTGACGAACAATCTCCATAAGATATTTCTTAGCCTCGACATACATTGCTTTCGACTCAGACATCTTGTAAAATAAGTGGAAACAATGCAAACCGGGGAAAGTACCGCAATACGTGACGTAAGATTTTTTAAGTTCGTCAAGTCTTTTTAACAAAGCTAGATGATGTTTGCCGACGAATACGTCGTTTTTGCCATAGGAAATAAAGACTTTTTTAGGAAAATCTTCGTCAACCCAAGGTATCGTATAAAGCATATCTTTGTATTCGTATTCGTCTATAAGGTCTACTTCTTTGCCCGTCATATCCTTGATTATATCATTTGCCATAGGGTTCTTCAGAAGATCGTCAAAATCGTAAGCTCCGCAGTTGAGAAGCGCGCCTTTGATACGGAAATTAATGGGTTCTACTCCCAATTTCGCAAGAAAGTCTTTATTATGAAGCGTTGCGCATACTTGACAGGCAATTTGTCCGCCTGCCGAATCCCCCATAACGAATACGTTGTCAAGATCAAGTTTGTACTCTTCGGCGTTATCTTCCAACCAACGTAGCGCTAAGAATATGTGCCTTAATGACTGGTGATATTTATATGCGGGACTTAGACCGTAATTGACGTTGATTACACAAGTACCCATATCTGCGAAAATTTTGCCTTGAGCGACGCGCCAACGCTTATCGCCTGTGACCCAACCGCCTCCGTGAACGTTGATTATTACAGGCAATTTAACGTCAACTACAAGCTCCGGCTTAAATAAATCAAGATTGCAAATCTCCCCCTCTTCGGGACAGTATACTATATCTGTCATTACATAAATTTTGTTGCTGCTCTTATAGTTGTTGGTAACAAAACCTTTAACGTTGTCGTCTATGTCAAATATGAGCTTAGCAAGTTTTGACGTGCTAATCTTTATCAGCCTTTTCTTTTTCTTGGCTTCATTATTCTTCATTTTTTCATCTTTTGACATCTTCCACCTCTACTCAACGTCAATGCTGTTCTTAAGCGCGTCTCTGTCTACCAAAACTCCGTCAATGACAGTAGCAAATATTGATAAATCGTCATTCAATATATTTATATCGCCTCTTTTGCCAACGGCTATATCTCCTATATCCTCTCTGCCCATCAACTTGGCGGGCGTCTTGGTACACATGTCTATACAATCGTCAAGCGGTATGCCTATGCCGTATAGATTGGCTACCATTTTGCCAACGGGCGTCACAGAACCTGCGTATGTGTTTAACTCAGGTAAAATCGCTACGCCATCGTCAATCCTTATCCTCTGGGCGCTTGCTCCGCTCCCAAGATAATAGTCCTTGCCCTCGTCCATGCCTGCTACGCTCAACGAATCGGATACCAGACATATTCCTTTTGCGCCTTTGAGCTTGTATATCATTTTGAAAAGCGCATTCGGCACGTGTCTGTCATCGGCGATAACTTCAGCGACTATCCTCTCATCGGCAAGTCCTATTTCAGTCAAGCCCAAGTGCTTCTTCGGCGTACCGCGTCTTGACGGACGTGAAGTGCAGTTGTACATGTGCGTTACGCTGTCGGCTCCGCTTTCCACGCAAGCGTATATCTCATCGTCAATGCTGTCGTCATGTCCCATGGACACCTGTATGCCCTTAGCAGTAGCCTCGCGACAAAACTGCGGGGCTCCCTCGAGATTGGGAGCTAAAGTAACTCTTTTTACTAAATCGATATTTTTCCAGACAAAGGAAGAATCTTTGCTTGGCGGTATCAATAACTTCGGCGGATGAGCGCCTGCGCTCTTTTGCGCAAGATACGGTCCCTCTAAGTGAACGCCCAATATCCTTGAATACTTACTGCCGTATTTTCTTATATTATCAACGGCTTTGTCTATGTCTTCGGGGCTTGCCGTCATTGTCGTGGGAACAAAGGACGTTGTACCGGTATAAAGATGATAACGGCTAATTACGTCGATAGCTTCAGCGCTTGCTTCCATACAGTCTTTGCCCCAACCGCCGTGAGTGTGTATGTCTATATATCCTGCAACGCATAACTTGCCTTTTGCTTCAATGACTTCGCCTTCAACGGCTTCGCCTATCGAGGCGATTACGCCGTCTTTTATTACGATGCTTGCCGAAATAAACTTGCCTTGAGTATATACTTTTGCATTCCTTAGGGTTGTCGTCATAACTTAATTCTCCTTTCGTGAACGCAAATTCGGTTTCCCGCGCGTTCAGACGTGTTGCATTGGAGCGTTTTAATACTTTCATTATAATATTATTTGCTTTTTGTGTCAATATTTTAATAAACCGATTAAGATTTAATAATTATTTAATAAAAAATAAATTCCCCCTTTACAAAACGTAAATCTTATAATATAATAATATAGTACAGTTAAACGGTACCAAAAAAATATGAGGTGGGATTATGAGATTTTTCAAAACAAAAAAGTCCAAAGTCGTAATGACTTGCTTGGCTGTGATTTTAATCGCCAGCATTCTTTGCGTATCTTTGGCAGGCTGTAAGCAAATGTATGGCGAAACGCCTATCGGCGTTTACTTCTTGGGCGACTTCCAAAGTAACGTCGACGCCAATACGCTAAATGACATCACTGCGTCCGGCTCAACTATCGTCGGCGTTAAAGACGCGTTGGCAGAAGCCGGTATTGACATTAACGCTAATCCTGCTGCCGCCGCGGCAGCAATCTATGCCCTTGCCGTTACCAATTACAACAACATTACTCAATCGGGGTATTTAATCGTGACCGATGCAATGGTAAATGCAAGAAAGGTTTCTACCCTTGCAAATAAAGACGTATCGGTAGGAATCAGAAGCACTTACTCTTTTTTCCAAGGTAAGAAAGGCTCTTTCTCCCAAACGGTATCGGGCGTTACGCAATTGAACGGCGTTGGAAGCGTAGGCGATCAACTTAAAACCAATTTCGGTTACTGTGAACAAATTTACTCCGGCTCGACTTTCTATGCAAAGAGAGTGGGCTCTAACGGCGGAGCTCAATTCCCTACCGAGAACGATATAGGAACCGACGTATATAAATACATACTCGGCGCATACAACAAGTCTTTATCTAAGGTAGTAAAAGGTAACAAATTGGAAATTACTCCTGACAATAAAATAGTAAAAGACCCCGACCTTCCCGAATACGTGCAGACGGCGACCGAATATCCAAGCGACTCTACTCTTAAAGGCGTAGCGCTTCCTGAATTTAACGAAAACAGATTGGCTTGGCAGCCGCTCAACAGAATCCCGTATAGATATTGGGAAAAAGATAAAAACGACAAGATTACGGGAAAAATAATCGAAGATTCGGCTGTAGTAGAAGGTACGAGATACAGCTACGGCAATTATGGCGCAGGTTTTGCTTTCTACGATTTCTCAAGACCGCAATATCTTTCCGATGATACGAAAATAACTTATTCCGAAGCTCTTGACCTCTATACTATCGAAGTTAAGGTAAAAAGCGAATACGTACAACAAGCGTGCGAATTCGCCGCCGGCGACCTTGTTAAATCCACTAAGGATTACATAAGCCTTAAGAACGCAAAATTCACCGAGCTTTCTTGTAAATACGAGGTGTACGGCAACGGACTTATCAAATCTATGCAAAAGAAAGACGTGCTTAACTCCGACGACAACTGTCCTTTGGTCGTTTTGCCGGGCAACTGCAAGAATGGCGGAACTACTTCCAATACAGCTACTATTGCATTTAGCTACTCTGACAACGATACCGATGCAGAAAGATTGGTAGCTCTCTACTGGCCTGAACTTGGCAATACTACGATATTCAAGAATAAAAGAGTGGATACGAATTTGAAGCTCGACCTTTCCGGATACACGACTTTTGATAAGTATGAACCGGTAATCAACACGAATTTGGTGAACGCATTTACTAATCTATTTGCGACTAAAAAATAGACGCGCAAGCAAAGAGTACACTCGCAAAAACGTGTGTACTCTTTGCGAGATAAATAGAGATTTTACGTGGCAAAACTGCTCTTGCTCCGTAAAATCTTTATTTAAGCAATAGGAATTAAGAGAGTATGATAAAAACTGAAATAGCAAAGAAATTCCAAATAAACGGAGATATAGAAAGTATCGTTCCTTACGGAGAAGGACATATCAACGATACTTTTCTTGTGACTCTCAAAGACTCCCCTACGCAGTATATATTGCAAAAACTTAATACTAAAATTTTCAACAATTATATAGGCCTAATGGGAAATATGCAGAAAGTCACGGCAGTAATGCAAGATATTATACGCTCTCAGGGCGGTGACACGGATAGAGAGTGTATGAAACTTATTCCTACACTAGACAATAAAGCTTACTATGCTATAGGCAATGAATGCTGGAGAATGTCGCTCTTTGTCAAAGACACAGAGGTCTATCAAGTTATCAACTCCCCTACGGTATTTGAAAACGCCGGCGAAGCCTTTGGAAAATTTATTGCAAGACTTGACGGCTTTGACGCAGGCTGTCTTTGCGAAGTTATTCCCAACTTCCACAATAGCGTGGATAGATATAACAAGTTTTTGACGGCTGTCGAGCAAAACAAAAGCAACAGAGCTCACCTTGTAAAAGACGAAATTGACTTCGTCAAAAAAAGAGCAGATAAACTATCGCTTATTGTAGACGCTCTTGCCAATGGACAAATACCTCTGCGCGTTACACACAACGACACAAAGATAAACAACGTGCTGATAGACAAAAATACGGGCAAAGCAATCTGTATAATTGACCTGGATACGATTATGCCGGGATCGCTTTTATACGATTTCGGCGACTCGATAAGATCGGGATGCAATACAGCCCTTGAAGATGAAAAGAATCTCGACCTCGTAGACTTCGATATCAATCTTTATGAAGCGTATTGCAAGGGCTTTTTGAGAGGCATAGGTGATAAAATTACCGACAAAGAACTTGAAATGCTACATATCGGCGCTATTATAATTACACTGGAATGCGGAATAAGATTTTTGACAGACTATCTTGACGGCGACGTATACTTCAAGACGGACTATGCCGACCACAATCTCGTGAGATGCCATACGCAGTTCAAACTTGTTGAGAAAATGGAAAGTCAAAGCCAAGCAATGCTCAACATTGCAAAAAAATGTAAAAATAATATATAATATTAATAGGAGATAATATGAGTATTTTAGTTAGCGGAGGCGCCGGATATATAGGTAGCCATACAGTTATCGAATTGATTGAAAACGGTTTTGAACCAATAATTGTAGATAATCTTTGCAACAGCAAAAAGATTGCAATCGAGAGATTGGAGAAAATCACCAACAGGAAAATCAAGTTCTATCAATACGATTTGTGCGATATTGAAAAACTACGAGAGGTATTCAAGGCAGAAAAAATACAAGCATGTATTCACTTTGCCGGTCTTAAAGCAGTGGGAGAATCATGCCATAAACCGCTTGAGTATTATCAAAACAATCTCATAAGTACTCTTAATCTCGTTCAAGTAATGAGAGAGGCAGGTTGCAAAAACCTAGTATTCTCCTCATCTGCCACCGTGTACGGTCAACCAAAGAGCGTGCCTATATCGGAGGACTTCCCTCTTTCTACGACCAATCCTTACGGAACTACAAAGTTATATATAGAAGGTATACTCAAAGATATTTATAAAGCCGACAATTCTTTTAATATTGCCTTGCTTAGATATTTCAATCCTATCGGGGCGCATAAGAGCGGACTTATAGGCGAAGACCCCAACGGTATCCCCAACAATCTTATGCCCTATATTACGCAAGTGGCTATCGGCAAGTTGCAAAAACTCAGCGTTTTCGGCGATGACTACCCCACGCACGACGGTACCGGCGTGAGAGATTATATCCACGTACTCGATTTGGCCCGCGGTCATATATTGGCGCTTAAAAAACTAATGAGCGGAAGCGGACTTGTAATATATAATCTCGGCACCGGCAAGGGATATAGCGTACTCGATATGGTAAAGGCCTTTGAAAAAGCCAGCGGTAGAACAGTGCCTTACGTTATTGCGCCCAGAAGATCCGGAGATATTGCCGAGTGCTACGCGTCTACTGCGCTTGCTAAGAAAGAATTGGGCTTTGAGTGCAAGTATGACTTGAATGACATGTGCGAAGACAGTTGGAGATGGCAAAGCCAAAATCCCAACGGATACGGAGAATAGAAATGGCGCGTCCTAAACTAAAGACAAAATCTTTTTCCATTCGTACCCTTAGAGAATGGGGTATATTGGCAATCGACCTTCTAACCGTTACCATATGCTATTTGGGAGCGGTAGTTCTTTCGCAAGCCGGAGTGCTTTCAAAAAATTATTTTCCTACAAACGTACCGCTTTTGCAGATATTGAGAAGCGCTTTTATTTGTCTGCCAATGGTACTTATTATTTTCTTCCTGTCATTTTTGGTATTCAGAGTATTCAAAGTCGTATGGCGATATGCAAGAGGAAGAGATTATCTGCGTATAGTCGGCGCTTGCGTCGTAGGCACTATACTCTTTGCGCTTTTGGACCAAATAGCCAATCTTATCAAAATCGACTCCCCTAACGGCAACAAGCAAATCATTTATCCCGCGTATTTTATGTTGGGCTTTTTCTCAACTGCCACTATAGTCATATTCAGAATGATTTACGAGTTTATATACGCAAGACAGAGGGACAAGCTCGAAACCGTAAAACGTAAGCGTACTATGATTATCGGAGCAGGATATACTGCAAGCGCGATACTCGAAGAGATTTCAAGAGGCGACAGTATATACGATCCTATTTGTATGATTGACGATGACCCCGATAAAATCGGTAGAATTATCAACGATATAGAGGTCGTAGACAATACGAAGAATATTAACGTAATAGTTCAGAAATACGCTATAGACGTCATTATATTTGCTATCCCCTCTTTGGGCGGCGAAGCGCGTCAACGTATTCTTATAGATTGTAACGCTACTAAATGTCAAGTCAAAGTTTTGCCGTATATGAGCGAAATGATTGAGAATGTCAATATTACCAAGCAAATGCGCGATATCAATATCGCAGACCTGCTAGGCCGTCAACAGATTACCTTTGACAACGTCGGAGTTGCAAGTTATATCTACGACAAAGTCGTAATGGTAACGGGCGGTGGCGGTTCTATAGGCTCGGAGCTTTGCCGTCAAATAGCAAAATATAAGCCAAGACGTATAGTAATAGTAGATGTATATGAGAATTGCGCTTATAATATCCAACAGGAAATGCTTCGCAACTACGGTAAAGATTACGACTTGCACGTGGAAATCGTATCTATCACCGATTACGACAAAATGGACGAGTTGTTTACCGAATTCCGTCCGCAGATTATCTTCCACGCGGCGGCGCACAAGCACGTGCCATTGATGGAAACAGTACCCGAAGAAGCTGTCAAAAATAATATCTTCGGAACTTATAACGTGGCTCTGCTCGCAGATAAACACAAAGTTCAGAAGTTTATAATGATATCTACCGACAAGGCCGTAAATCCAACCAACGTTATGGGCGCGACAAAGCGTTGTTGCGAAGAGATTGTGCAAATGATGGCGCAAAAAGGCTCTGAGACGGAATTCGCCGCAGTGAGATTCGGCAACGTTCTCGGAAGCAACGGCTCGGTTATTCCTCTCTTCAAAGAGCAGATAGAAAAAGGCGGTCCCGTTACGGTAACCCACCCTGATATTATAAGATACTTTATGACGATTCCTGAGGCTGTCAGCCTAGTGCTCCAAGCCGGTACTTTTGCCCATGGCGGTGAGATATTCGTACTTGATATGGGTAAGCAGGTCAAGATCGTTTCGTTGGCGGAAAACTTGATTAAACTAATGGGATATAAGCCGTATACCGATATAGATATAGTATTTACAGGTCTTCGCCCAGGCGAAAAACTGTATGAAGAACTGCTAATGGACGAAGAGGGACTTAAAAAGACGGATAATGAAAAGATATTCATTGGTCATCAAGTGCAAATTGATATTCCAAACTTTACTGCAGAGCTTGAAAAGATGCGCAAGATATGCTTCACCAACGACAAGTATGCCGTCATAGAACAACTCAAAGTACTTGTGCCTACTTTCCGCCATGATGCGGCTTATCTTGAAAAAATCACAGAGCAAGCAAAACAATATCAAGCAGAAGTTCAGTCTGACTAAATGAATTAGGTCAAATAATATTATAAAAGAGTGTATGTTTCGTACACTCTTTTTGTTTTGACATTCTTAAATCATCTAATTTATACGCTTCTGAATTGACGATTGCTTTCGCCTTACGCTTGTCGGAAATCGAATATCGACCTACCTTTGATAACCTCAAGGTTGCCGTATATTCCGCTGACCTTGTCAAAGAATATTGTCAAATGAAATTTTATAATTGGCGAAAAACAAAACTTAACGGCTATTGAAAAACTCTCAATCTATGATATAATATATTTAATAGCTTTTACGCTAACGTGATAAGAGGTAATTATGGCTAACAACTTGAAGACTCCTTGGTCGAATAAAATTGATACGACTGCGTATCCGCGCCCGCAGATGCAACGTCAAAGTTATCACTCGCTTGACGGCGATTGGCAATATAAGATAAGAAAAGGCAATTTGGATTCTGCTGTAGACGGCGACTTTGACGGAATAATTAAAGTTCCTTTTGCGCCCGAAAGTATGCTTTCCGGCGTAGATAAATCTCGCTTGACAGACGGCTTTCTCCAGCCTGACGAAGTTCTCATCTACCGCCTTGAATTTGCAAGACATGAAAAAGAAGGATTGGCAATACTACACTTCGGCGCAGTGGATTATGAGTGCAAGGTATTTCTCAACGGGCATCTCGTAGGCGCTCATATAGGCGGATATACGGCATTTGAAATAGATATAAGCGAGTGTATGCAAGAGCGCAACGTACTTGACGTTCTGGTAGTAGACCCATCTGACAGTATGCCTATAAGCCGAGGCAAACAAAAAATAAAGCACGGCGGAATATGGTATACTCCTACATCGGGAATTTGGCAGAGCGTATGGATAGAATACGTTCCGCAGATATATATCAAATCGCTTAAAATCACCCCAGACCTTGATAACTCCTTAGTAAATATCAAAGTTAACGCCAACGTCCCTAGTGAAGCAAAGATAATTTTGCAAGGAAAAACTTACGCTACGCAAAACGGCGAAGCAGACGTACCTATAGAAAATCCGCGCGAGTGGTCACCCAACGACCCGTACCTATATTATTTTGACGTTGTATGCGAAAATGATAAAGTAACAAGTTATTTCGCAATGCGTAAGTTCTCCATTGGCAAACGCGCAGACGGCAAGCCGTGTTTTATGCTCAATAATAAGCCTTGTTTTATGACGGGCATGCTCGACCAAGGATATTGGTCGGACGGGCTTTATACCGCGCCTAGCGATGAGGCTTTGATATATGATATTCAACTTGCCAAAGACTGCGGTTTTAATACGCTCCGTAAACATATAAAAATTGAGCCTATGAGGTGGTATTATCACTGCGACAGATTGGGTATGATAGTATGGCAAGACTTCGTCAACGGCGGAGGCGATTACAACAAGTTGGCGATTCTCCTTCTGCCAAATATCGGTATAAATATCAAAGACGACAATTACGGCTTTTACGCCCGCAAGGATAAAGTCGGCAAAGAACTGTATTATAAGGAAATGGACGAGATAGTCAAACAACTTTATAATTGCCCCAGTATTGCCCTATGGACGCCCTTTAACGAAGGCTGGGGACAATTCGACGCGCTAGAAGTATGCGAATATCTAAAGAAACTCGACAGCTCAAGACTTATTGACCACGCAAGCGGTTGGAGCGACCAAGGCGGAGATATCCGTAGTATACACAAGTATTTTGTGAAATTCAAAATGCCGCGCAGAGAAAATCGCCCCGTTGTATTGAGCGAATACGGCGGATACGCATTAAAAGTCGAGGGACATACCTTTGTTGACAAAGCATTCGGATACGCAATGTATAAAGACCGAAAATCGCTTGATAAAGCTATTTGCAAACTTTGGAAAAACCAAATCCTTCCTGCAAAAGAACAGGGATTGTGCGCAACGATTTATACGCAGGTAAGCGACGTGCAGAGCGAAGTCAACGGCATAGTTACTTACGACCGTCAAGTAGTCAAAGTTGACGTAGTTGCGCTTAAAGCGCTTAACGACGAATTAGTAACTAAGTTTTGCAAATAAATAATCAATAAATTTACTGATTTAGGTAAATTAGTAACTATTCTTTTCTTCGGCAAACTTTATCTTGCCCTTTACGACCTTGCCGACGGCAAAAGTAAGAGGCATATAAAATGCCGACATTCTTCCCCACTTGATACTCTCTATCTTGCCGTAAGAATTGATACATACCCCGCTGTCTGTAAACTTGCAAAGCACGTATCTTCCGGTCGCGCGCGCAAGAGTTCTTGCGCAAGAAATTCTCTCAACGTCAGAGCAAGAAGAGTTCAGACAAAAGATATATCTACACCCTTTTAACGCGCCTTGCCAAAGTTGTGGATAACAAATGTCGCTGTCCACGAATACGCATACTTTGCCCCTTGAAGTCATATAAGAGCGCACGGTAGACGAGCCTAAATAACCCTTCGGCGGATTAATCTCATCGCTCACTCCCATGATATGACCGTTGTCAATGACGCCTACGCTATTGAAAATCTTCTCGCCTATCTTTGCGCGCATAGCAACGACAATAATGACGCCTTTGTCTTTACTGTACTCTACTATACCCCTTAAGATACTCGTCCTACCGCCCAGTTCGGCAGGCATATCCACAAGTCCTACAACTTCTCTGGTGAAAAGTAAAATATCATTGGGAGAAATCATCGCGCCGTATTCTTCAACTACTCTATCAAATTCAATGTCGGAAAAACAAAAAATCATACTGCATTTTATGACAACGCGCAATAAATGGTGAACATTAAAACTATTCTTAATTAAATCTTATACGAGATGTGAAATCGCCTTTGCAAAATGCAATAATTATTTCATGGATTTTAATATAACTATTAATGCGGCCTTTTGTTCTTTTGTAAGCGTCGATATTTTACGCTGAATCTCCAAATCAATATCGCTTTTATCCGTCATGCCCTCATCTGCAAAAAATTCCGCTAGCGTTATGCCAAACGCATTGCAAATCGCGCGCAAAGTAGAAATCTTCGGCTCTGCATTTCTCATATATAAGTTGTTTAGCGTAGACTGCGTAAGCATAGCTTCCATAGCTAGGTAATTTATAGACCATCCGCGCTCTATTCTTAATTTGTCAATTTTTTCAAGAACTGTCATCACTAATTAATCCTTTCCCTTTCTAACTCATTTTAACACTAAAAAGAGTTAATTAATAATTCAATATAGTTGACCGCTTAACTCATTTGTGTTAGAATAATGATAAGAAATAAATTCCTACTTTGGAAAAGGAGAACAAAATGCTACAATACAAGACAGTTTATATGCCCGGCACTACTACTAAAATCAAAAAAAGTGAATGGGACGCAGGATTTTCCAGCGCGCTTTTAGATTCAAGCGTAACTCCCTTCGGACAAAAAATCAGCGATGAGGCAAAGGGCGGATGGACGCTTCATTCAGTCGTTGCTCTTCCCGTCAACATCACTCGCAAAAAGACTATTATCGAAATGATTTTCGGGTGGATACCTTTGCTTGGTAGTTGGATATGTCCGCGCCTAAACGAGTGCTATTTGGGAAAAAGCATGGAAGTTATATCGCTTGTTTTTGTAAAAGAGGTGGCATAAAATGGCTACGCTCTGTAGATTTTGCGCTAAACTTAATATAAGTGACAGATGCGCATTTTGCGGAAACAGGCTTATCGGTACGCAATCGTCAATGACCAATTTGCTGACCTATGATACTGAGTTGAGTTCTGAAAACGAATTGCCTAAAGAAGAGAACGATATTGTTGCCACCGTACAATCCTCTCCTATTCAAATTGAACAAAAAAAGTCTAATGCTTTAGCTATTATAGGATTTGTGTTTTCTTTTTTTGGCGCATATTCTATTTTTGGACTAATACTCAGTATAGTAGGTCTAATTAAGTCCAAAAATCTAGACGGCAAGGGAAAAGGCTTTTCAATAGCGGGAATAGTGATATCTTTGCTTATGATTGTAACTTGTTTAGCGGTATTATTAACGGTGTTCGTTATTTTACCTGCCCTAGAGTCTTAGCAAATCTTTAACGATATATAAATTTTGAAATGTATAACGTAACAAAAACTCTTGGATGTATTCTCCAAGAGTTTTTATATATTTTTAATCCAATCGATACGGCGTAACTTGGTATACGTAATAGTTGAGCCAGTTGTTGAAAAGTAGGTATGCTGTACTGCGCCAAGAAAGATTGATATTATAAAGACCGTCGTCCTCAAAATAGTTGACGGGTCTTTGAATATCCAAGCCTTTATCAACGTCGCGCAGGTATTCTTTCTTTAACGTCGTGCGGTCGTATTCGCTGTGTCCCAAAAAGAAAAATCTCTTATTGTCAACACTCTTGATTACGGCAATACCGCATTCTTTACCGCTTACAAGCGCCTTGAGGTCAGGAATACTTCTCAACTTATCCTCGTCTATATCTGTATGACGCGACATAGGAATATACATCTTGTCATTCATACCTTTTAGCAAAGCGTCGTATTTATCTTCCGCATTGACTTCGTATATGCCGAACAACTTGTTGGCGCGACGGTGTTTATTTATTCCGTAGTGATAGTAAAGCCCCGCTTGCGCTCCCCAACATATATGTATGGTAGACGTGACATTGGTATCCGACCACGCCATAATCTCGCTCAGTTCTTTCCAATACGCCACTTCTTCAAAGCCCATATGCTCAACGGGCGCGCCCGTGATTATCATACCGTCAAAATGCCTGTCTTTTATCTCGTCAAAGACCTTATAGAACTTTTGCATATGGCTTTGAGGAGTATTCTTTGAAGTATAAGTATCCATATTGACAAGCGTAACGTTGATTTGCAACGACGAATTGCCAAGCAGTCGCATAAGTTGCGTTTCCGTATCGATTTTGGTAGGCATGAGATTGACAATCGCAATCTCTATGGGTCTTATATCTTGGCTTACCGCCCTCTCATTTGGCATAACAAAGATTTTCTCTTTGGTAAGCACATCGAAAGCCGGTAAGTCCTTTGGTATTACTATTGGCATACTAACTCCTTTTGCAATCTACTTGCAAAACTTTATCTTTATTTATCCAGACTGTCCAACGCTTGTTTTACGTCTGCTATGAGATCGTCGATATTCTCTATTCCCACGGAAAGACGTATGAGCTCAGGCGATACCCCTGCATTGGCAAGTTCTTTGTCGTTCATTTGTCGGTGCGTTGCGCTTGCCGGATGCAGACAGCAACTGCGCGCGTCTGCGACGTGCGTTTCGATAGCAATTACTTTGAGATGCTTCATCACTTCTTCTGCGGACTTTCTACCGCCCTTGACGCCAAAGCTCAAAACTCCGCAAGAGCCGTTGGGCAAATACTTCTTGGCAAGTTCGTATCCTTTATCGCCCTTGAGATTTGGGTAAGTTACCCACGCTACTCTCTTGTGGCTTTGCAAAAATTCAGCCATTTTCAAAGCATTGGAACAATGCCTTTCCATTCTCACCGCAAGGCTCTCCAGTCCGAGGTTGAGTATGTATGCGTTTTGCGGAGATTGAATCGAGCCTAAATCTCTCATTAGTTGAGCGGTAGCCTTGGTAATAAAAGCTCCGCCAAGTCCAAATCTCTCAGTATAAATTACGCCATGATAGCTCTCATCCGGAGTGCAAAGACCTGCAAATTTGTCAGGATACTTTGTCCAATCAAACTTACCGCTGTCAATGATTGCTCCGCCTACGCCTGCTCCGTGTCCGTCCATATACTTGGTCGTGGAATGAGTAACTATGTCGGCGCCCCATTCAAAAGGTCTGCAATTTATGGGCGTAGCAAAAGTATTATCCACAATAAGCGGTACGCCGTGCGCATGCGCTACCTTAGCAAATCTCTCTATATCGAATACGACGATTGCAGGATTGGCAATAGTTTCACCGAATACCGCCTTTGTATTAGGTCTGAATGCCTTTTCAAGTTCTTCATCGGAGCAGTCGGGCTTGACGAAAGTAAAGTCGACGCCCATTCTCTTCATAGTGACGGCAAATAGATTGTACGTTCCGCCGTAAATCGTAGACGATGCTACAATGTGATCCCCGCAACCTGCAATATTGAATATCGCATAGAAATTGGCGGCTTGTCCGGAAGACGTCAACATACCTGCGCTTCCGCCCTCAAGCTGGCAAATCTTTTGAGCAACGTAATCATTGGTCGGATTTTGAAGACGGGTATAGAAGTACCCGCTCTCCTCAAGGTCGAACAGCTTTGCCATCGCCTCGCTTGTATCATACTTAAAAGTCGTACTTTGAATTATAGGCACCTGTCTTGGCTCGCCATTGCCGGGTTTGTATCCGCCTTGTATGCATATCGTTTCTATTTTGCTCATTTTGCTTCTCCTATTTAACTTATATTTTATAATGTAAATATTTCTCAACTTTGCTAAGGTCGTGATGACTTTATAGATTTATATAACTAATTATAATCCTATTATCGATATTCCTTTACCGCTCTGTCTATCTGTCTTTTTGCTTCTCTGTCTGCGATAGATTTGCGCTTGTCATGCAATTCCTTACCCTTGGCAAGTCCTACTTCCACCTTGACTAAGCCTTGGCGGAAATAAATCTTGGTGGGCACTAATGTATACGACTTTTGCGTAACCGCCCCGCGCAATTTGTCTATCTCTTTTTTGTGCAGAAGCAACTTGCGAGGACGCTTTGCGTCGACGTTGAAATAACTTCCTTTCTCATAAGGCTTGATGTGCGCGTTCATTAAGAACACTTCTCCGGCTTTGATTATGCAGAAACTGTCCTTTAGATTGACCTGCCCTTGCCTTATGGACTTGACTTCGCAACCGACAAGAGCAATGCCTGCCTCATAGGTGTCTTCTATGAAGTAATCGAAATATGCTTTTTTGTTGTTGTCGATTATCTTAATTGCGTCAGCCATAATTTCTCCTTACGTCATTATAACATATATGTCATTTCATAACAAGTAATATTTTCGTATCTTTGCGTACCCTTTGATTGCAACTACTTCTGTTGATACCCCAATATTACTCAACACACCTAAAATGTCGGATTTTGATGCTAATTTTGTTGATGGGTATGGGCTAGTGTACTTTTTGTACACGCCCTATTGCCATCGGCGGAAGTAGCGCAAAAGACGCCTTTTAGGGCAAATAAATATCGCCCTTGGACGCATCCTCAGGCGATTAACTTTGTCATTTTGTAGATACTCTTACTTTTGGATATAAGTAATGAAGAAGAAAAGCGCGAGCACTGCTAAAACTACTGCAAACGCAATCGTCAACTTCTTCAAGATACTTTCCTTTGACCTTGCCTTATTCTTCTTGGCATAAGAGTCTGTTTCTTGACCGCCGAGGACGCCGATATTTTCATTCTGTGGCTTTTGCATCATTATGACTACTACCTCTGCAATGCCGAGTACTAGACATAACGCCAATATTAGCGGGCGAAGCCAGTCTGTTATATTAGGTTGGAAGATTGCCTCTCCCAGCAACATTATATAGTTCATTTATTACCTCCGTCGATATGACTGCCATAATATAATAACACATCAATTCTAAAAAGACAACGATTTTAACAAAAAATTCTCACATAAAAATTATTGTCCTCATAGTATGGGATATAAGCGTTTTGAGAAAGGAGTTAAATATGGAAAACATTAAATGCGCGCTAGACACACCGTACCCACAAGTGAGAGGAACTTGCTCTCATCGCGATTTGAGAATGATTATGGATTTGTACTCAGGTCGCGAAGGCGAATTGACGGCAATCACCCAATATCTATATCAACATTACCTCACGGACGGTATTGACGAAAATATGGCAAATATTTTGCTCAAAATTTCCAAGACGGAAATGATGCATCACTCACTGCTCGGCGAAGCAATCGTCAAAGTAGGCGGCGATCCTATTATGGGCGGTAGTACTTGCTTTTGGTCAGGGTCTAATCTCAACTATACGCAAAATCCAATTTGCTTCTTACAAAATAATATTTGCGCCGAACAGCAAGCAATTTGCAACTATCGCAGAGTCGCTTCCTGTATCAATAATGCATCGCTAAGCGAATTGTTTTTGCGTATTGCTCAAGACGAAGAATTACATATAGAAATTTTCAACGACTTGCTTGAACATTTAGGCAATTAGTTTTTCTCCGTCAATCTCTGTTGCTTAAGCCATATTCCCATCATACACTTTTGCGGTAATAACTTGGCTACGATGCGCGACGTCTTGACGTAAAGTCCGTAGACGGAAATATCTTTTGACTTCTTTGCGTCCTTAATAGCCTTTTTAGCCACTACTTCGGGATAGACTATATGAGGGAATACTCGCGTTCCCTTTTCGCCCTTGACTATTGCCCTCTCGATAAGTCTGGTCTGCATCCAACCCGGACATACCGCCATAGCGACTACTCCTTTGCTCTTAAGTTCTACGTTTAGGGCTCTTGTGTAATTGCGAACAAATGCTTTTGTAGATGAGTATATATTTTGATATGGCAAGGGCTGAAATGACGCTTGCGACGCCATGTTTATAATATGGGCGCCCTTCTCCATATACGGCAGACATATAAGTCCCATAGAAACAAGCGCGTTTACGTTGAGATCTATCATATTTATAGATGTGTATCTGTCTATACCGCCATAGTCGCAAAACTTGGCGTAGCCTGCGCAGTTGACAAGCCACTTTACGTTGACGTCCTCACTTGAGATAAGCGCTTCGATTATGTCAAGGTTTCTCCTGTCCGTTAGGTCCATGGAAAATATTCTCACTCGTTCTTTGTCAAATTCTTTGACTTCTTTCAATCTTTCATCATTGCGACTTATCGCCCACATTTCGTCTATGCCGTCCTCTTTCAAAAGCAAGCCCACAAATTCCTTGCCTATGCCGCTACTTGCGCCCGTGACTATTGCTATGTTCTTCTTATCCATAATCTTACCTCGTAATTTTCTCGATATGATTATTGACGGATAAATAAATTATATCCATAATTTAAGTTGTATTGTATGTCATTTGAGTTTTTTGGCTACGCTTGAGAGAACATAAAAATATCGAAATTATAAAATACTCCCTTCTCGTTAAAAAGAAAGGAGTATCTGACGACTAATAAGTCAACTCTACTTTAATTATTTGTAAATAACTATATCAAAGAGCTTATTGCGTTCTGCAACTTCTCGTTACGCTCCAAACTCTTTTGTTTGTTCTCCGCTTTGGTAGAAACGTAGATTTTGAGTTTTGGCTCTGTCCCGCTCGGACGTATGCAAAGCCATTCATCATCGCCAAACTCGTATTTAATGACGTTGGCGCTTGGCAAGTCCGTCATCTCGATTCTGCCGTCTTCAAAGTATTTAACCATACCAGCTTCCAAATCGAGTTTGCTTATCATAGGCACGCCTGCAACTTCCGTCAAATCGGTATCTTTGAACTTCTTCATAATGTTGGCCATCTGTTCCATACCGTCTAAGCCCTTGAACGCAATAGACTTACTGCTCTCCACAAAATAGCCGAACTTGTCAAACAAGGAGTTGAGCTTCTCGTAAAGCGTAATATTTTTATAGGTATAATAGCAAGCCATCTCAGCAAAGAGCATACTTGCTACGACAGCGTCTTTATCTCGCGCGTGCGTACCCGAAAGATATCCATAGCTCTCTTCATAACCAAACATAAAAGTATGCTTGCCGCTGCTCTCCCACTCTTTTATCTTTTCGCCGATAAACTTAAAGCCGGTAAGCACGTCGTACACCGTTGCGCCGTAACTCTTAGCTATCTTGTCTGCAAGACGCGTCGTAACAATCGTCTTGACTACTGCGCTGTTTTTAGGTAAAGTTCCCTCTTCCTTATGACGTAAAAGTACGTAGTCCATGAGCATTGCGCCAATCTGATTGCCGTTGAGAAGCATAAACTCGCCTTTGTCGTCCCTAATTGCAATACCCATTCTGTCGCTGTCGGGGTCGGTGCCTATGACGATATCGCTACCTAACTTGTTGGCAAGGTCAATACCCATTTTGAGCGCGTCAGGCTGTTCGGGATTGGGAACTGCGACTGTAGAAAATTCCGTGTCGGGATACTTTTGCTCTTCAACGACAGATACGGAAATCCCCATTTTAGCAAGCATAGTCGTCACGGGTATAAAACCTGAACCGTGGATAGGCGAATAGACTATTTTAATATCCTTGCCCACTTTCTCTACCGCTTCTTTTGAAAGCGATAACTTGGATAAAGCGTCGTAATACTTATCGTCCAAACTCTTGCCGATAACCGTTATATGCTCGCTCAAGGCAAAGCCGTCTTTGCCCTCTATCTCTTTATGGCAAGTAGTCTTGACTTCCTCTTTTGGCAAACCAAAGTACGGCGTGTCTTGAATAAACTTGACTACGCCTGCGGTTGCCTCCGGCGACATTTGCGCTCCGTCATCGCCGTATACCTTATATCCGTTGTACTCCTTGGGATTGTGGCTTGCGGTAATCATAATACCGGCAATACAATTAAGTTCACGTACAGCAAAAGAACACATCGGCACAGGTCTGACGTTCTCAAATAAAGATACTTTTATGCCGTTGGCGCCAAGCACTCTCGCCGACGTCAATGCAAATTCAAAGGACATACGCCTTGTATCGTAGGAAATAACTACGCCTCTCTTTGCTTCGTCCTTTCCAAGCGAATTGATATAGTCGCTCAGTCCCTTGGTAGCTCTTGCCACGGTATACTCGTTCATATTGGAAATGCCCATACAGATAGTTCCGCGCATACCTGCAGTACCAAACGCCAAAGGCAAAGTAAATCTCTCTTTGATTTCCTTCTCGTCGGATGCTATCTCCAAAAGTTCTTTCTTCTGTATCTCGCTTACGTTGTTAAGCCACAGTTCATAGTCATCTTTATACATATATACCTCTCTTGCCGTATAACGGTCTTGTTATTATATTTTTTCTATAAAACGTATGCTTACTTTGTCATAATACATACGCATTATTATGTCATATCTCGTAACGCAGTGACTCTTTTTTCAAAGAGCCTAGAATTAAGCGATGCGTATAAGATTGCGTTAGCGATTTGCATAATAAGAAGGATACATATCGCAGTCGTACTTTATGTACGTCAAGATATGTAGACGAACTTAGTACGTAAATCGATAGCAAAATTAACACACGAGCTTAACGAGAGGCTCTTATTCCCTATCCTCGTCAAAATACGTAGCCATAATATCGGCAATGTGTACGAGCGTAGCGAAAGGGAATTGCGAAAACGCTTTGCTTATGGAATAATCTCCGCCAATCACGCGCTTATCAAAACCGCCCATGTGCCAATTTATCGCCATAGCCTCTTCTCTGGTAAGACGCATAAATCCGCTTATCATATACACTGACTTTTCGCCGTGTCCGTAAGGAAGTTTTTCGTCAACCTGGAAGTACGGCACTTGTTCCCAAGTACCGAATTCGTTCTTTTGATTACGAAGCGATACCTTGTAATAGTCTACCTTGCACAGGTCGTGCAAGAGCGTTGAAATAGCAATGCTTTCCGCCGAGATATTCTTGAAAAGTGAATTATCCTTTCTGTTCTCCGCTTCGACAAGCTCTACCGCCCTGTCATATACGTTGAGCGAATGGTCGCATAGACCGCCCGTAACCGCATTGTGGAACTTAGAACTTGCAGGCGCTACGAAGAAATCTGTATCGCAAAGCCACTTGAGAAGTTTGTCGCTTCCCTCCCTCTTGATATTCTCCTCGTATATCTTGATAAATCTCGCCTTGTTGAGTTCTATATCTACCATAGCTACCTCGCTTGTAATTACTGTAATTTAATTATAGATTTATTTATATAAAAAGTCAACCTCAAAGACAATAAAGCCGCTTCGCATTAAAAAACGCAGGTCAACGACCTACGTCTTTCTAGATATTACTTCTCGACTAAGTCGTAGAATTTGAATTGAGAATTCTTTAGTCTATTCTGCGCCCAATTCACGACATAGTTTCTATCGCCTCTAATAGTTTCCGTAAACGCAGCGCATCCCGACTTAAAAGCCATCTCGTTAAGATAATATCTTATCTGCCAACTCTTTGCCATAACAACCTCCTTTGTGATTTTATACTTCAATCATATCAAAGACGTTGTACCATAAACGGGATAACGAGGTTAATCCATATTAAATTTTAATAAATTTATCATTTCCTCTTGGTGTTTTTTATAACCGTCATTTCGCCAGATATCGTCACTCGTCGTCCAGGCGCTCATCAATCTCAACTTCAAGCTCCCATTTTTGGCGGCATCGTTAGTCTTCTTTGAAACGGGACTTGCATTGGAAAACCTAGAGTTAATCTCGCGAGAAACTATACAAAGATTGCCAAAGCTATCTCGCAAGTATTTCCCGTTTTCTTTATCTTCCCAAGGGGCGCAACTGCCACCTGAGGGGTGTTGGGGGTACCAATGCTCTACGGAATTTCTAAACTCAAATACGAAATTACCAAAATCTAAACTTTTATATTTTTCATTATTATTGCGCTCTTTCCAAAGCAGATAGTCAAGATAGTTGAATATTATATGCGGAGTACCTACACCTTGCATATAATCCTTTTCTTGGACAAACTTCTTTACTTCTTCTTTTGCAATACTCTCAATCGAGTCCTTTGCGTTGCTTAGCTTACTTCCGTCACTACATAGACACTTCAGATATTGCGTTATCCAGTGCATGACTTTAGCCGACGTATACGACACACGCATACAAGACTGCAACTTAAGATTATCGTCAAATGATAGCCCGTCGAAAGTCGTATCATTGTAATAAGCGCTTTTCTTTGACTTAGAGTTCGAAACGCATAGCTCCTTTAGACTCCACTTGCCGTCTTTATCGTCGGATAGATACTCACGCTTTATTACGTACTTGTCAAAGAGAAAACGACACTTCAGCAGACACTCGATAAATTGGAGAGAAAAACTTTCTTTATCCTCATTATATTTATTCTTTATTACGTCGTCAAAGGTCTTTACGAGTTTCTTATCGTCTAGCGATAGCTCCTTGTTATCGTCTACAAGTACCTTTAACGTGTGCAGTAAGAAGTACGGAAAGGATATGATACTTTCAAATCTTACGTTCTTTCCTTCCTTGACAACTCCCTCGTATTTTTGCTCCAAACTTTGGCGCTTAGATATTTCAATGGCGCTTAGTTTCGTCGTACTCTCGTCTGTCGTGTCCGACTGCTCGTCTATCATGTCCGACTGCTCGTCTGTCGGGTTTTTCCCGAGAAGCTCACACAACTTATTAAAGTCGGGACTGCTATTCCACTCCTCGCCGAATAAAGCTTCTCTCTGCCTTGGCGAGAAACGCATCTGTATGTAGCAATTCATTTCTCTGCAAGCGTCCCAGACAATTGCAAACGCCTTTTGCTTAATCTTATCCCCTTTGAGAGGCTCCATAAGTTTTGCCTTGAGTATATCGTGTTGTTCAAGCTGTTCGCCTCGCACGTTCATAATCTCGAAATAGCGATTGAGGTCGGTATGCTTTGGCACCTCGATACGGAACAATTTGACCTTATTTAATTTCTCTCTAAAGGTATCCTTATCTATTACGTTTCCCTTTTCTTTAACGCTAAATTTAGCGATAATATGTTTCTTGCCTTCTCGCAACGACTCCTCTATTTTATCCTCGTCGTCCGTATTGACGAATAAGTTATCGCCAGTTTTATCTAATAAATAATTGAGAGTATAATTGGACCTTTCTCTACACTCAAAACTCAACCTGTCTTTGCCCCAACTATATCCTAGATAATTTAGCAAAAGATAGAGCGCTGTCAAACGCTGTTGACCGTCGATTACTTCGAATTTCCCGTCTTTATTGACGTGTACTATTAACGACCCGAGATAATAATGGTCTGCGTCAAAATCGTAGATATCGTCAATCAACTGGCATATCTCATCGTTTCCCCAAGCAAAAGCGCGTTGGTACAGCGGAATAATATATTGGTCGCTACCTTGCGAAAAAATCGTATTTTCGCCGTCTACGATATTAAGTACTTTAATTTCGCTCATCTTTAACCCCCATTAGTCCTTTTAGCGTTTCATATAAGCCTTGCCATTTATCGGATCCAGGCTTATCTGGTTCTCTTACGACGTCAATACGCAGACTGGCAATTTCGCTATGACTACGCGCCGTAGCTATCTTAAAGAACATAGGTATATTATTGGTGTAGCCTCTATCCTCGCTACCTATTGCGTAATTATTAATTGAGCCAAGTCCAAGGTAATTCATATCAACTCGTATCATCATTGCCCATACGAAGAGCTTCTTCACCGCCATTTCGTCAAGCGAATGAAATCTATCGTAATAAAAAAGTAGAGCGCAATAGAAAAGATTTACCGCATAACTAAAGCCTACGGAACGTTGATTCTCCTTTTCTTCCAAACACTCTTTGATGATTTGCAAAAACTTTTCACCTTTGCTAATCTCTTTTTTTAGTTCCTGCAAAAGGTCGTTGTAATACTCGACCATAAGGAAAAAGTCCTTACCTGCGCTAATAGGTTGGTCAATCTGAAAGTAAGGCATTGCCTTATAGACTCGTTGAGCGTACGTATACGATAAGCTTTGCGAATTTACTCCCTTATATTCGTCGATATCTTGCGCTGTGAAAGGTTTTGCTTTTTCCTTTCTAGCCCACTTCAATATTCGATATAAATAGTCGGAGAACAACCCTCTTATCTTAGACGGAGAAATATCTTCCCACCGCTTTATCACGTTGGCTTTTTCAAAATCAAACTCGCTCATTTCCCGCAAGTGATAAGCCTTTAATAGGTCGTGCGGGTCAAGAGCTCTACCTCGAGTGTTCTGCGAGTCAAACAGTTGAAAAGCTTCCGTCTGTTCGTCTACTTCCAAGACTACCGCTTCTAAAATCTTATCAAATGCGTAGAGTATGTCTTTTTTCTTCCCCTTGTTAATTGACAGCCATTCTCTAATAAATCTATCGTTGTCGAAAATATTACTTTGAGATTCGCTATCGCCAAATGGATGCTCTAGTATTTTATTTCTAAAATTCAGGTCAAGCTCATACTTAATCAAGGACAGCGTAATGAGTCGCTGTTGTCCGTCGACGACCTCTAATTCTTCTTTGTCCTTTGACTTATATAAGATTACAGAGCCAACTCGGTACTTAAAGCCGTCGTAGTCAGGGCGTTTGCTGTCGGCTATAGCCGTACAAATATCCTCAAGCAAGTCGGACACGTTCTTGCGCGTCCACTTGTAAGGACGTTGATAATCAGGAATAACTATAGGCTTATTAAGCAGTTCTTCTACCGATACGGGTTTTTCAGGTATGTAATTACTCATATAACTCCTTGCAATCAATCGTATTTCTTTTTAGCTTTACTTATGTTTTCCTTGATTTGTTCCCTCAAAGACAAGGGCGAGATAATCTCCACGCTATTGAGGTACTGCATAGCCCAATACTCCATTGCGTATGGGCTGGCTTTGACGGTAACGATATGTCTGCCGTCCATCTCTTGTGTCTTGAAGTCGAAGCCAAACCAGTCAACGACTTGGTCAATCATCCATTCGCCTTCAATGATAAAAGAAATATTTTCAGGTTCATCAGAAAACATATACGGCAACGCTGAAGAAAAACGCTTGTAATCTATACCGTTCTTATAGCCGTCGATAGAGCGTAAATTTGTTGCGTTGTCTTCCAAAAGCTCTATATTTGTGATTCTATCTAGACGAAAATAGCTTATATGTTGCCACTTTTCTTGATAAGCCATTAAAAAGTATCTTTGATTGTGAAGTATCATTTGGTAGGGGCTGACGGTATGTATCGCCGAGCGGTGGAACTTCTTGTCCTTGCCGTACTTGTTGTAGTCGAACTTGATTTTACGGTTTTTCTCTATCGCCTCGTCTATGACCTCAATATTATAAAACAGCGCCACATTCTCCGACTTATTCCAGTCGTTGACGGAATACACATTCTTTATATGTGATTTGAAATATTTATTAGAAAGCGTAGAAAGTTTCTCTATCAGCGCTTTAGAATGTTTTGCAGTAATATGTTGACTTGCCAGTACGCTGTCGGAGAGTAAGCGAAGTTCTGAGTCCTCAAACAAACGAGAGTTGAGATATGAGCCTTTCTTGGTTGTTTCCACATCATAGCCTACGTCTTGCAACAAAGCTATGTTACGCCCTATGGCTTTGCGCTCAATGGTAACATTATACATTAAATCCAACTTGTTGGTTATTTCATCGTGTGTCATTGGATGCGCGCTATCTGTATATCTTTCCAAAATCTGCAGTATACGAATAAGCGCAAGTTTCTTTGGCTCAAATGATTGCATATTGTATCCTCGTTATATTTAGGGGTATTATACAATATTTATTGCGCCTAGTCAACATTATATCCTGAAGCAATGCGTATGATATCGTCATAAATCAATATCTCTTTTGCAAGTAATTCTTTGGCGATTGCATCCAAAAGCGCTTTGTGTTTTGATAAAAGTTCCTTTGCTTCATTATAATATTCATCTAGTAATTGCGTTGCTTTGATTTGATTCTTATCAATCTGAGCATAAGATTGACTATCATTATACGCGTCTGTCGTATAGCAGTATTCAAACCCGTGAACACAAATCGACTGCAAATTGTCTTGTATTATTCCCATAGCTTTCTCAACGTCTTTTGCTACCCCAACGTCTACAATTCCAAATTGCAATTCGCTACCGGCTTTTCCCGCAAGCGCCGTTAAGATTTTGTAGCGTATATCTTCAAAATTCGAAGTTTTTACTTCTTCTCCAACTCTACATAAACCGCATGCGCCGTCGTATCCGCACCGTCCAATGGCAAGACAACCGACGCTCCTATGAGCAAGCAAATTCATTACGGCGTGTCCCGCTTCATGGTAAGCTATAAAAGGCTTAGCCTTATCGTCTTTTGGCAGAGACGCGCGCTCAATCAACACCATAGATATTGCCTCGCGTATATGGTCAAGCGTTATTTCTGACGCTCCGTCGAACACGGCGCAAATACCCGCCTCGTTGACCACTCTCTCAAGTGTGGCGCAAGAACATTTGCACAAAATATGAGCTAAAGATTCTGGCTTAACGTCAGGAGATATTCTTTTTGACGCAAGATAATGACGAATTATTTTTACGGAGTCCTCATACGGCGGCGCAGAAAATTTCAACCTCTTCCCAAATCGTCCGTCGCGCAAAAGTGAGCCTGGCAAATTGTCAATATCGTTGGAAGTAGCTATGACGAACACGTCTGAAGATTGAATATCCTCAAGTCCCGTCTGAATAGCCACAAACTCTTCCTTGTTGCAATCTTGTCGCAAATTATCTTCTGCGAACTTATCCATATCGTCAAAAAATATAATTGATGGAGCTTCTTTGATAGCATTTTCAAAAGTTACCTTAATTTCATTTACAAATTCGCCGTTTGACTTATTTTTTTTACAATGAAAAACTTTTCTGCCACACTGCGAAATAAATGCTTTTGCCATTAGCGTTTTGCCAAGTCCCGGTTCTCCATATAGCAAGATAGCTTTTGGCAAAGCTATACCCAAAGTTTCGTACTTCTCTCGATTATGTAATGTGTCGCATAGTCGAATCATTTCTTGTTTCTCTAATTCGTATCCGAATATCTTATCAAATTCGTTCATAATAGTTTTCTCCTTTTTGTTTATTAAAAGTCTAACATACTAATTATCCCAAAAATGTCGCAACACCTTGAAAATTAAAAATGCAGGTCATTGCCTGCATTTTTACGCGCCTATTGACGAAGGCTGATAAATCTTATCAAACCATGGGAAATTGCTGTCGGGGGGTTGAGGATTATCGTCTTGCGTAGCTTTCTTGCGAATTATCTTGCCTTGCACGGGCAAGTAGTTGTCTTTTCTCAGCTCTTTTTGGAATATTACCTTACCGTCCTTAACGTACTCGATAATAGCTCTTGACTTATATCCTACGGCGCTCTTTTTAGCAACGGTGTATTCGCCGTCAGCATCGCGTTGCACTTCGCCAGACAATTCTTCCGACCACTCGACAAGAGGCAAAGGCGGTTGTAAAACTTCAGTGATTTCGCTGCGCAAATTTATCTTATACGGCAGCGGATGTCCATACACATCGAAGTAAACCTTTTTATTTTTAGTATAACCGTTGACGATTACGTCATAGTCACTGTCGTTGAGAAGCACCAAATCTATAAACTCGCTGACTGTAGCGTCTTGCGATAAACCGCAATACGACGATGGCAAAGAGTGAGACTGTACTGACTTCGCTGTCATTCCCGCTCTTATCCAAGAGTTGTAGAGCGTAGTCGATACTTGACAAACTCCACCGCCAACACCCTGAGTATACTCGCCGTTGACGATTACCTTAGCGTTCTTGTACCCTCTCTCTTCGCTACGCAATCCCACTACGGTATTAAAAGATAGCGTTTCGCCCTTTTTGACTACAATCCAACAAAAGTTACTGCTTGCCAATGCTACGTTGTGAGCGCGCTCTTCTTTAGAAGTCGAATAATCGGTGTTAAAAGAACTGATAAGTTGCATTTTAGGAGAAAAGCCGTAGGGATTGGGACTGCTCATAGCGTGAGCGCTCTGCATATTTTGTGCTGCGTATAAGAATACACCGCCTGCTGTAGTAGTTACTAAGGCGACACTGATAATAAATAAAAATATGCAGATATTTATATTTCTACGGCTTTTCACAATAATATTTTGTGAGCAAGGAATAAATATATACTGCATAATTTTGGTAAGAATAAAGACTAATCGGGTTGCTGTCCGTCATGGGCTTGCCATTGGCAATCCGTAACTTGCATATTGGAGAATATCGCCTTAAAAGAAGATTCTTCCGGAGAACAAGCGTAAATGCCAAACTTTATTTTCCCATTACCTTTGCTCATATGGCATATTCGCATTTGATTGAAAGTTACCCCGTCTGTCGAATATTCGATACGATAATCGTCTTCTCTTCGACTAAACCGATACCACATTGATTTTACGGAAGCGTCTATAACGGTCGTAGCCCAGTCGGAATACCCGTCATTGGTAACTACGCTCCCCAAATGTTGATAGGTATCGTTTTCATACTCGACAGAAGCCTTCAACCAGTTTTCACTATCTAGATACATCACTATACCGCACTGATCGAATCTACGCTTGCTTTCGTCAAACTGAGTTTTGACGACAAAGCTGAAATATTTTTCCTCCGTTTGGATTTGCAATACGGGCGCATTGTCATTTTGAAAATGGTAATACGTTCTCTGCCATAAATCAGTATGAGGCTTAGTAATTATCTCTATACTGTCATCTTTAATTGTATAATCTAACGGCTTTCTAGTCCATTCAAGAGCATTTATATTCATAGATTATACTCCTAAGCAAAATTCAAACCTATCGATTTGAGCGTTTCGTATAATTCATTTGGCGAACTGACAATAATCTTTGCTCCCGCTTGAACGAGCTGCGCATGAGTTCTAAAGCCCCAGTCCACAGCTATCAAAGTCATTGCGCAATTACTTGCAAACTCGCAGTCGACTTCGCTGTCGCCTACGTATATTATGCCATCGCTGGCAAGATTATTTTCTTGACAGGCAATATCGAACAATTCTCTATTTGGCTTGGCGGGAATATCATCGCGAGAGCCGTATACCCCATCGAATAAATCGCCGAAAAACTTCCTCGCCAAGTCCTTTGTCGCGCCATCGTATTTATTGGAAATCAATACAAGTTTGTAACCCTCTTGCTTTAAGTTGCGCAAAAGCTCAAGTATGCCGTCAAACGGCTTGGTAGTATCGGCTTTATGCATATCGTAATGTTCCTTAAAAATCTCTCGGCATCTGTCAAGTTGCTCTTCGTCATTGCAATGCATAAGTTCGCGAAGTAAGTTGCGTATGCCGTGACCTATTGCCATACGCACGGTTTCCAAGTTTTGCGTGGGATATCCCAATTCTTTCAATGCGTAATTAGCCGACTTTACCAAATCGGGAAGAGTGTTCAGCACAGTGCCGTCTAAATCAAAAAATACTGCCTTTTTCATACGTACCTTATCTCTTATTAACTATTAACAACGCGTATCCGTCTTTTATTTCTATCTCGCAATCTTTATCAAGCAATTCATTGCTTACCCCAATAGGAAAAGTATTCTTAAGCGTAGCGTCTACAAGCGGGTACTTGCCGTTCTTGATATATACTCCCTTTGTCATATCGAAAGAAAATAGCGAAAAAATCTGTCCTTTACTCCCGCCGATTGTCTTTCTGCCCGTAATTACTTCGGCTACGCAATCTTTACCGATTAGTTTTACTTGAACGCCTTTTTTTGCAAAATCGTAAGCGCACTGAAGATTGGCGAGCGTGTGGTCAAGTCTACCGCCCAACGCTCCGTATACTATAAATTCGTCATAGCCTCTGCCCAACGCTTCTTCAAATGCAAGATACGTATCGGTATAGTCCTTAATTGGGTTGTGTCGCAAAGTAGCAATTCCCTCGGGAAGATACCCAAGGGAATCAAAATCGCCTACGGCGAGGTCTACTCGACACAAATCTTTTATAAATGCGTAACCGCCGTCAACGGCAATTACGAAATCTTGCGTATCGACGCAAAACTCTTCCGAGGAAAATTCTCCGTTGCATACAAATACGCATCTCATAGCTTACGCTTGCTCGCTCCCGTCTGCGCTTTGGCTCTTGGGCGGACAAACCTGTCTAAACATTTTTTCAAGTTCTTGTTTGCTCATAAACTTGGGGACCGGATAAAGCGGATGCGCTTCGCTGTAGGCTCTGTCAACCATAGTAGGCAAGTCTTTCTCTTCTACTACGCCCTCTATCTTTTCCGGTATGTTCATAGCCTTATTCATATCCTTGATTGCCTCTATAAACTTCTTTGCCTTTGCCTCATCGCTTTCGCCGTCAATACCGACTACGGTCGCAAGTTTAGCAAGCTTTTTGTAAATGCTGCTACCGAACCAATCAAGTATATGCGGTAAGATAACCGAGTTGGCCAATCCGTGCGGAGTGTGATAAAAACCGCCCATGGTATGCGCCATTGCGTGCACGTAGCCAACGTACGCTCTGGTAAACGCCGCGCCGGCATAATACGCGCCTTTCAACATATTCTCTCGCGCTTCTAAATTAGCGCCATCGTTGTAGGCAGTAACGAGGTTGTCGAAAATGAGTTTGACAGCTTTTTCCGCGTCTGCCTTGGTCTGCTTGGTGTTGCCCTTGCCGATATACGCCTCGACTGCGTGCGTCAAAGCGTCCATACCCGTCGTAGACGTAATATGCTTTGGAAGCCCCGTAGTCAACGTAGCGTCAAGCAAAGCGTACTCCGGAATGAGCGCGTGGTCGTTGATAGCATACTTCTCGTGCGTCTGCGAATTGGTGATTACCGCCGCCAAAGTAGTTTCGCTTCCCGTACCTGCCGTCGTGGGGATAGCTACCAAAGTAGGAAGTTTCTTACCTACCTTCAGAATACCTTTCATCTGCGGAATTTGCTTCTTTGGCTTTGCTACTCTTGCGCCTACGGCTTTCGCGCAGTCCATAGACGAACCGCCTCCAAGCGCGATAATACAATTACACTTCTCGTCTTTGTATACTTGCAAAGCCTGCTCTACTATATCAATCGTAGGATTGGGACATACCTCGCTGAAAACGGCGCAATGCAAACCTATCTCATTACAAGCGTCAATAATAGGCTGCGGCATACCAAGTTTCATGAGCATAGGGTCGGTGACGAGCAAAACGCTGTCAAGTCCCTTGTCTTTGATAAACTTGGGCAAGTCTGCTATACCGCCCTCGAACTTGAGAAGTTGAGGTTGGCGCCATTTCAAAAAAGGCGAAACAATATATATCGTCTTTTGATAAGTTCTGTACCATGCTTTTTGGAAAATATTCATAATTCTCTCCTTATATCGCAAACGCGAAAAATCTATGATTTAATTATATATTACTAGCCCATAAAAGTCAATTGATTACCGTATTACAAAAATTCGGCTTTAGACGAAAAAGTCATTGATTTTCCGCTTATCGGGTGGACAAACTCAAGCGCGCAAGAATGCAAAGCCTGTCTGTCCAAACGCTTGCCGTTGGGACAAACTATCGGCTTGGAGTTGGGATTGTACAACTTATCGCAACATAGCGGATAGCCTAAATGCGAAATATGCACTCTTATTTGATGCGTTCTGCCCGTCTTTAATACGAACTTTGCGGAAAAATAATCGCTGTACTGCTCCAATATCCGATACTGCGTTACGGCATTATCTCCACTTGGAACGACTTGACGGCGCAGACCTTCGCCAACGCGTTTTATCGGCAAGTCTATCTCTCCGCTTTTCTCTCCTACGAATACGCCGCTGCAAAGCGCAACGTACTCTCTATGAATATGCTCCGCCGAAAGCATAGAATGCGCAAGTTGATTCTTGGCGACTATCATTAGCCCCGACGTATCTCTGTCTAGTCTATTGACGGGACGGTAGACGAAATCGCCCCAAATATTTGCCAAAGCGTTGACAAGACATCTTCCGTAATGCGCTTTGACGGGAATGACCGCAATGCCTGCCGTCTTATCGATTACGGCAAGATCTTCGTCCTCATAAACTATATTTACAGGAATATCGAGTTTGGGTATCGGCGAAATATCTTCATCCGCCAGATATATGCAAAAGCTCTCGCCTTGCGACAGCGTATCAATAAGCCTTATGGGTATCTCCTCGCCGTCTGAAATTCTGCATACAAGCCCCATAGCCTTTCTCAGCGCAACGCATATGGACGAAGATATGCCCTTAAACTTGAGTATATCCTCAACTTTGCCGTCAAAGGGCGCAACGTAGCAAATTCGCCTTTTCATTATTCGCCGTCCCATTGGTATTTTGAAAGGTCAACGACAAAATTTTCGTCGCACTCCACGCCTTCTTTAGCCAGCAATTCCGCTTGAACTTCTCTACCGCCAAATGCAAACGCAGGCGCAAGTTCTCCAAACCTGTTGACAACTCTGTGGCAGGGAATTACCACGGGCGTAGGATTTACGTGCAACGCGTACCCAACGGCTCTTGACGAGCGCGGAGCGTTGAGCAATCTGGCAATCTGCCCGTACGTCGCAACTTTGCCCTCGGGTATCGCCTTGACGACTTCGTATACTTCTTCAAAAAATTTCATACTTACCTCGCCTTTATTATACAGTAAGCATAATTATAAGTAAAGCAGATATAAATTGACAGGCGCAAGATTATTTTGATATTATAATATAGCAAGGAGAAAAGCGGTGATTGCCTTATTGTATTTTTTTATAGCCTTGATATGCACTTTTGCGGGCGCTATTACGGGAATGGGCGGCGGTGTCGTAATTAAACCCGTATTAGACTTACTCGGCGACTTTGATACCGCTTCAATCGGCGCATTGTCTTCTATTACGGTACTTGCTATGTCCTTGACGACTTTCGCCAGACAAGTGGGCAAAAAAAGACAGACGTCAATTGCAAAACTAATAGTCTTGGGAATATCTTCGGCGGGAGGCGGAGTTCTTGGACAGTATATCTTTGATCTAATGACCAAAGGCGCAACCAACGGACACACTATAAAGATAATTCAAAACTCCATACTGCTCTTTTTAATCGTATGCATATTCTTCTATATGCTTTTCAGAGAAAAAATCAAACCTCTACATTTGCAAAATTACGTATTTTATATATTGGTAGGTCTATTGCTCGGAGTACTCTCGTCATTCTTGGGAATAGGTGGCGGACCTCTCAACGTAGCGATACTTATGCTACTCTTTGCAATGGAAATTAAGGAAGCGACCTTTGCGTCCATAGTTACGATAATGTTTGCGCAGATTGCAAAAGTCGTGACGATACTCGTAAGCGGAGGCTTTGGCGGATACGACTTGTCAATGCTCCCCTATATGGTCATCGCAGGTGTTTTGGGCGGACTTATCGGTAGTTTCGTCGGCAAAAAAATATCCGGAAAATTTACCGCCGTAGCTTTTAATATTATGCAAATCGCCGTAATGATAATATGCGTAATAAATATAATTACAAATTCAATTGCCTTAGATTAATTTATGTATTGAAATGTAGTTCAACTTATGATATAATACGAATATAGCATTTTGCTCGGGGGATATTATGAATATTATTTTGTATTTCAGCGATCAACAACGATATGACACTATCAACGAAGACGTGACGCCAAACATAGAGTCAATGGCGGACGATAGCATTTTCTTCGACAACGCTTTTACTTGCCAACCTGTATGCGGACCTGCGAGAGCTTGCATACAAACGGGCGTATACGCCACGCAAAACGGGTGCTATATCAACGGCATATCAATGGACAAAGACAATGATAATACCCTAGCCAAAACGTTAAACCGCAACGGCTACAACACGTCGTATATAGGAAAATGGCACTTAGCATCGGATACAATGGGTTTTAAGAAAAAACTCAACGTGCAAATATCGGCAATTCCCGAAGAACTGCGCGGAGGATATAACGATTATTGGCTCTCTGCCGACTGCTTGGAATTTACCTCTGATATTCACGGCGGATATATGTACGATAAGGATAACAACAAAGTCACCTTTGAGGGCGTAAGAAGCGATTGTATAAACGATTTCGCTATAGACTATATCAACAAATACGACGATAGCAAGCCTTTCTTTTTGATGATTTCTCAATTAGAACCGCATCACCAAAACACCGCCAACACCTTCCAATGCGTAGAAGGAGAAGATAAACAATTCAAAGATTGTCCATACCCTGCCGACCTTGTGGGTCTAAAGGGCAATTACGAAGCGGAATACGCGCATTACCTTGCGTGTTGCAAACGACTTGACAAGAACTTTGCCGACCTTGTCCAAAAAGTAAAAGACAAGGGGATATGGGACGATACTATTATCATTTATACATCAGACCACGGCTGTCACTTCAAGACGAGAAACTTCGAGTATAAGCGAAGCGCGCACGACTCCAGCGCTCACCTACCTTTCGTAATGACGGGCGGCGGACTTAACAAGTTGCAAGCTACGCAAAAATACGTAGGCAAACGCTTCAACGGCTTCATAAGCCTTTTGGATCTTACCGCAACGATTTTGGACATAGCGGGCGCAGATATTCCCAAAGAATATCAAAGTCAAAGCATATTGCCGATGCTTGAAAACAACAAAGGTCGCGACCATATATTTATGCAGATAAGCGAATCGCAACTCGGTCGAGCTATCATTACGGATAAATACACCTATAGCGTAAAGAAGCCATTCTCCTTTGGCATAGAAAAAGCTACGAGCAAACTCTATAGAGAAGAACTTCTCTACGACAATACCCTCGACCCCGCTCAGCACAAGAATTTGATAAAAAATAAAGACTACAAAGAGATAAAGAAAGAACTTAAAAATATTTTGCTAGAAGACATAGAGCAAGTTGAAAACGTAAAAGCCAAAATATTCTAATACGAAATAAAGAGCCTCACGCCCATTAGACGTGAGGCTCTTATTTTACTCCTCTACTTTTTCAAAACCGCAAATCTCCAGCGCTAGCCTTGCTCCGCACAAAAAGCCCTCCCTATAGTAATAATCACATCTAGCTCCCTCATATAATCCGTCCGCGAGGTCATATTGGAAAAATATCGAATGAAATTTTTTGTCGTCTTTCATATACTTGAACAAAATATCACTCCACTTGCACACCTCGTCCCATTCTTTTTTATAGGGTTTACCGTCAATTTTGCAGTCCTCTGACATTAAATCGCAAAGACTTTGTATAATTTTTGACTGTGTCATAGTATTTCTCCTTTCTCCTACAATTTCTATATATATTATAAAATAGAAATTGTAGCCAGTCAATTGTTTTTCAATAAATATTGTGGGAAAATTTTGTTATGGAAAAAGATTTCACTTCAAATATTAAAATATTAAGACAAGAATATAACGTGTCACAACCGCAACTTGCTAAAGAAACAGGTTTGAAAAAAAGCGCAATTGGGCATTGGGAATTAGGCAACCGCACTCCAAGCGCAACAGCAGTAATTATTTTATCAAGATATTTTCAAGTAACTACAGACTATTTATTAAAAGTTAGCAACGACAATAACCTAATACATCGCGGAGATGATTTTAACGTTGACTTAACAACGTTTAACAAAAGACTTAAAGCGTTAAGACTTAAATGCAATAAATCTCAAAAAGACTTAGCAATGGAAACTAATTTATCTCAACCGTCTATCAACTTTTGGGAAAGAGGCAAATGCTTGCCAAACGCTAACGCAATCATAACGCTTGCCAATTATTTTGGCGTGACCACTGACTATTTATTGGGCGAAAGCGATTAGTGAATTTAAGAATATTAAATCATGGAACAAAAATTTGTATCAAATATTAAACTTTTACGAAAAGAATTTAACGTATCGCAACCGCAACTTGCTAAAGAAACAAGTTTAGCGAATAGCGAAATTAGTTATTGGGAAAACGGAGAACGAACTCCAAATGCAAGAGTTATAATAATATTATCAAGATATTTTCAAGTAACTACGGATTATTTGTTAAAAGTAAATGAAGATAATACTTCAGTTTATCGTTCAGATGATTACTATGCTGACATGACGCTATTAAACAAACGATTGAAAGATTTGAGAATAAAGAACAAGTTATCCCAAAGCGAACTTGCAAAGAACGTCAACATTTCTCAACCTGCTATAAACTATTGGGAACTTGGCAAAAGAACTCCTAACGCTAATGCAATCATAACGCTTGCCAATTATTTTGGCGTGACTACTGACTATCTTTTGGGCGAAAGTGATTAATGCCAACTTGAGCGTAGTTGAAAAGTCTTTAGTTGATTTTCGTACTGTTGAGATTTCTCCACTACGGTCGAAATGACGTTCTGATTTTGTCACCTTGAGCGTAGTCGAAAGGTCTTTATCCGATTAAAACATAAAAGCCAGTTGTAAGGCGTTAAGTGGTGTTTGCAATTTACGTACATTTATAGTTTTTGGTTCAACCAACTTGCGTCATTAGATAAAGTATCGCTAAAAAATATACTAGTACTAAATGCAAATTCCACTTATAAGCCTACTCCACCAACTCTTGCATTCCATTAACCTCCCCCCTACACTCATTGAGCGTGAGGTAAATGCCCGCAAAGTCGAAATATCTCTACCAAATTAAATATTATTGTAGTTACTCATACTTTTTTAATATAGCTTTTAATGAACTTTTTGTTGCATCTCTGTTTATTCTTCTGAGAAGATAAAGACTGCGACGTCCGTAGATATGATTAATACCCTCATTACAAGTCAAAGTCATTATCACGCCCTTTTGCTTGAGCACGCTTTCGCTAATCTTGGTGTACTTGCCGTAGGGATAAGCATAGATATTCGACGATACTCCCAACTCACCTAATTTATCTACAAGTTTTTGCGTATCGTCTGCGAACACTTGCTCGTATAGTTCGTCGCTCTCGCTTTTAAGTTGAGCTACGCCAAGTCTTGGGCGCGTGTTGTGCATAGAATAAGAATGAAGACCTATTTCTACGTTTTTGTTTTGAGCAACCTCGGCTATATCGTCCCAACCGAAGTACGTGAAATCGCCGCCGCCCTTTCCGCCTTTTTTATCATACGCAGTGTAATCTCCCACGACGGAAAAAAGTCCGCTATAGCCAAACTCTTCAAGTAGCGGTAGCGCGTAAGTTATATTATTCAAATATCCGTCGTCAAAAGTCAAAATCACAGCTTTGTCGGGAAGCGATCTGCCGTTGTCAACATACTCGATAAGGCTCTTGCAACTTATTACGTTGTAACCCTTTTCTTTGAGATATTGAAAATCACTGCGCAGACTATTTTGATTGATACAATACACGCTTTGTTTTTTGCCTTCTGCCAAAGTGTTGTGATACATCAAGATAGTCAAATCGCCAAGGCTGGTCTGAGAACTGCCCTGCTCGCTCATATTCGTAACTTGCGAATTATCGCCGTTTACTTGACAAAAGCCACAGCTAAAAGCCGTAGCCGTCAACACCAAACATATAATACACAAACTCAAAGAAAGTCTTTTCATAAGTATCTCCAAACAATTCCTTTAACGCCGAATCTTTTCTTATTTATATTGTGAGTATGCTGAGAATTTATACGCTCAAGCTCTCGTTCAAGACGTCGGCAATATTCTTGCAAAGGTCTTTGCAGTAGTCTTGAGATAGCAAGAGTTTTTCGTCTTCCGGATTGGATATAAAACCGCATTCGATAATTATAGACGGAACTTTTACGCACTTGGTAATAAAAAGATCTCCGGCAATAGCCTCGTAATCGTCGCGTCCGCTGTATTTTGCATTAATTTTTTGATTAATGCGCTCTTGCATGCACATGGCAAAGTCCTTGCCAATGCCCGTATCGTCGTAAAATACCTGCGCGCCTCTGCGCGACGGATCTGAAAACTTATTGACGTGCAGACTTATTACGGCAATAGGCGAAGCCTTGACTATAATATCCTTACGCGCCTGCATATCCAATCGCTTTATGTTGTTGAGCGCGTCTTGCGTAGTTCTCGTCATAACGACGCCAAAACCTCTGCTATCGAGTTCTTTTTGAAGAATACCTGCCATTTTGAGATTTATGTCGCTTTCCTTAACGCCTTGACTGCCGACAACTCCTCCGTCAATACCTCCGTGACCTGCGTCAATTACGACTGTGTACTCGCTTATTCTTGCTCCCGTATGGGCATTATTAACCGATATACACATCCCTCCCACGCTACACGCAAGAACGATAATAATACAAATTACGACTGCTACAAACAATTTCTTTTTTAACGTTATGAACATACAATCTCCTTTTAGGATATTTGACTAAACGAGCGCGCAAGAATCGATAATAAGATTGCCTTGCGAACTTGCGAAAAGTCTTTCAAATAATAATATTAAAAAATCAAGATTTCTATGCCAAAATAGTAGTTTTTCTATATGTAATTTTGCGGAAAACGATGCTTTGATTTTGCACAATTTAGGAAAGAATATGGAAATTTTCAAAAATGCCGTTTTTGCGCCTTAAAATAGGAATTTTCAAAAATTTTTGCCCAAAAACCCCACTTATCCACATACTTATCCACAAAAACAAGTGTTCGTGTGGATAACTCACGCAATTTCCCACTCTATTTCAATATTATGTATATGTGTCGAATTTTGGAGATTTTCGTCATTTTTTGTCTGATAAATACAAGATTTTTTTCCTAACAATTCCTTATATGGACTTTTGCGGAAAAAACCTATTTTTCGACTGTAGTTTTAAGGAAAAAGCAAAACGAATTCTTATAAATTTACTTTGATTTTTTATAAAAATTCCTTGGCCATTTTTAATTAAATTTTGACGATTTGTCCAAAAAATTGTACTTCTTTATCTTGAAAATCAATGAGCATCTTGATATAATATAGAAAACACTTTGGAAGGTCAATATGGCAGGAGCAAAGCAGAAGATTAAAATATTAAAATTATATGAAATTCTCTCAAGCGAGAGCGATGAAAATAATCCCCTATCCACCCAATATCTAATCGAAAGACTAAAAGCCGAGGGTATAAGCGTAGAGCGCAAGACGCTATATGACGATATAGCCTTGCTCAACGAATGCGGTTATGAAATTATGCAGGTACGCAAAAAACAAAATATGTATTACGTAAGCGACAGAAGTTTTGACGTTGCTGAAATACGTATACTCATTGACGCAGTTGAAGCATCGAGTTTTATCACGCCGGAAAAGACAAACAGGCTTGTAAACAAAATCGCGTCCCTTGCCGGCTCGCATAAAGGCAAAGTCATAAAAAACAACATCGTAGTTTTCGACACTACCAAGCGCGACAACGAGCAAATATATTACAACGTCTTCAACATCAACGAAGCAATTATAGCTAAGAAAAAGATAAGTTTCAAATACTTCAAGTATAACGCTAAGGGCGAAAAGACGGTAATGCGCAATGACAAGCCCTATACCGTCAATCCAATCGCTACTATGGTAAGCAACGACAATTATTATCTCATTTGTTCAAGCGACAAATACAAAGACGTCGCGCACTATCGCATAGACAGAATGGAGAACGTCAAAATTATGAGGGAGGATTTCACTCTGCCAGACGAGCTGAAGAACTTTGACCCCAGACGCAATAAAAAACAGCTTTTTTCAATGTATCTCGGTCAGATGCAAAACGTCACCTTTGAAATTACTCCCGATATAGTCGAAGTTATTTTTGATAAATTCGGCAAGAATACCAAGCTCTACCCTTACGGCGAAAAATACCGCTTTACGGCGGAAATACAGATAAGCGATTCCTTTTTCGGTTGGTGTATGGGACTTGGCGCGAATATAGAAATATTATCTCCGAGAGAAGTCAAAGCGCAGTATCTGCAAAAACTTCACGCCGTGATATGCGCGTATAAATAAATTTTGTATTCAAATATTACTCAATTCGTTTCTGCCGAATCGACGTCGGGCTGTTCTTTCTCAGCTTGGCTATTTGACAGCTCTAAGTTGTCCTCGGGATACGCGGACAGCATCGGCTCTATACTCTCGTCTTTTTGCCTAGCAAAATAATTGCGCGTAACGCGCGTAATAGTGCCGCCTAAGAACAATAGCGCTATGAGGTTGGGGATCGCCATAAGTCCGTTGAAGAAATCTGCCATATCCCATACTAGCGAAACGCTAGTCAATGCCCCGACGATTACAAGCGCAACGTATAGCACCTTGAATATCATAGAGTACTTTTTGCCGAAAATAAATTCAAAGGATTTCTCGCCGTAATACGCCCAAGATAAAATCGTGGTAAAGGCAAACAGCGGTAACATTATGCTAAATACAACTGTTCCGAACTGACCGAAAGATTGCGTAAAAGCCGACTGCGAAAGCATTGCTCCGCTCACGTCCGTACCCTGCGTATAAACTCCGCTAGTCAAGATTACAAGAGCAGTCAAAGTGCAAATTATTATCGTATCGAGAAATACGCCGAAGATTCCCCACAAACCTTGTTGGACAGGCTCTTTTACCGATGATGCGCTGTGAGCTATGACAGAACTGCCCAGTCCTGCTTCATTGGAGAATATACCCCTTGCCAAGCCGTAACGCATAGACCGCATTATAGCATACCCTAGCAAGCCGCCGCCCATTGACCGAAAACTAAACGCGCTTTTGAAGATTTGCGCAAACGCCGACGGAATTGCTTTGACGTTCATGAAAATAATTATCAATGCAAGCAATATGAATCCAAGACACATAAACGGAATTATATATGAAGTAATCTTGCCGATTCTCTTTATACCGCCTATAATAATCAAAGCTACGACTATGGCTACTACTACTCCGCTTACCCATTTGGGTATACTAAAACCTCCGTTCAGCGTGTCGGCTATGGTATTGATTTGCACCATATTCATTCCAAACGAAGCAAACATGCAAAATACCGAAAAAAGTATCGCAAGCCATTTCCAACCCAAGCCTTCGGATATGTAATACATCGGTCCGCCTCTAAATTCGCCGTTTTTGCCCTTTTTGCGATAATAAATGCCAAGCACGTTTTCGGCAAAGTTGGTAAACATACCCACAAAAGCGGACAGCCACATCCAAAATACCGCTCCCGCCCCGCCGGATAGTATTGCCGTTGCTACGCCCACGATATTGCCTGTGCCTACCGTGCCTGCTATAGCCGTAGAAAATGCCTCGAATTGCGAAATGCCATCGCTCTTTTTCTTATTCTTCTTGCCTATCCCCGACAACGTCTTGCCGATAGTATTCTTTAACGCATAGGGAAATTTGGTGATTTGCGTAAAACGGTTGCGTACAGTAAGATAAATACCCACTCCCAATATGAGTATTATCATGGGTATGCCCCAAAGTATATTGTCATTAATGAACACAATTATCTTTTGCAAACCGCTCTCCATTGTATTAGTATCTTGCTACCTTATATTATCCATAAGAAATCTTTTGGACGCTCTTAACCGATGATAGCTTACAGTACAGTATGGATATTATAACATATAATTAACGCAAAAACAATATAAGTAATAGATTTACGGCGTTTTTATATATGTTAAAATTTTAACGAGAGAATATCGCAAATGTGTCGATTAACATACAACCGGCTAGATATGTGTTAGGATAAATATAATAAATTTTGACAAATTTTTATTCTATTTTTAACATAATATTTACAATTCTAATATTTAATGTTACAATCAGATTATCAAAAATATTTAGGAGGCAAAATTTATGAAAAAGAAAGTCGTTCTTTCTGTTGCTGTTGTGCTATTGGTAGTAATGGTAGCAGTTATGTGCGTAGCTTGTACGCCTAGTCAAAAGAGTGTAATCAACAAGTTCAAAAATAAAGATTACAAACTCATTGTGGGTGATGAGGATGCAAATTTAGTTACTCTTACAAAAGCAGAATCTCTGACGAGCATAAAGACAATCACTATCACTTGGTTTGAAAGTGAAGATGAAGCAAAAGAAGCTTATAACAATGCAATCAAACTCCCTGCTAACAGTGAAAAAACGGTAAAGAGAAAAGGCAATGCTGTAGCAATCGGCGATGAAGATTCAATAAAGCTGTTCTAATCTTAACAAATTATTTTAACGTATTGGCGTGACTTTAGTCGCGCCTTTACTTTTCCCGCTTTACATTTTCTTTAATACGTAGTATAATATAAATAATAAATTTCCGCGAGGTAAAAATGCGCAAGACGAGCGTAATAATACTGTCTACTCTATTGATATGTTTTATAATAGTGCTTAGCGTTGGGCTTTTCTTTACCTCAACTCCCAGTGAGAGCAAAGTCACCAATAAATATCTTAAGGCCGACTATTCGCACAAGCATTTTAGCGCAGGAAGCAAGTTTTCCATACGCGTCTTTAATAAAGACGGCGTAAGTCTGTTTATTGTTTGGTATTCCAATGAAGTCTTGGCGCGAGAAGGCGTAGAAACTTTAAGCAAATATTATAAAGGTGAAAATACTGTTATTCTAAAACGAGGCAAAGCAGTCGCATGTGGCGACAAAAACGCTATTAAAATATTTCAATTAGCATAAGGGGAAAAATATGAAACGAAACGGTATGTGTCCTGCGTGTTATATAAAAATGTTATTGACACCTAGGAAAAGAACGGCAAAGTTAGATATTGGCAAAAAATATGACAACGGCGTTGCGCTTACTCCGCCAATGGGTTGGGCAAGTTGGAACACTTTCAAAAATAATATAGATGAAGACTTGATTTACGATACGGGCAAAGCAATGCTTGAAAAAGGCTTGCTAGACGCAGGATATAAGTTTATCAATCTTGACGATAATTGGCATTCCAATCTGCGCGATGAAAACTCGAACCTGCAGGGCGACTTGGTGCGTTTTAAGAACGGTATTCCCTCTTTAGTGGCTAAGCTCAATGACTTGGGACTTAAAGTGGGTATATATTCGTCAAACGGTACTCTCACTTGCGAAAACTTACCCGCATCACTTCACAACGAAGAAAAAGACGCGCTCAACTTTGCTAAGTGGGGAATCGAATACTTTAAGTATGACTTTTGTCATAATGAGCAATACAGTAAATACGCTCCGCTGGTATATGCTTTGGAAATAGTAAAGGTAGGAGAAAAGAAAGGCATTGTCGTAAATTGCAAAGACGCAAAACTTGACGGTCTTGCTAAGTTTATGCCCAACAAAAATCTTGACGGCGGATATTATATCTCCGGACTTGATAAAGCTAGGGGCATAGCGACTTTTGACAGTATAAGCGTAGACGATGAGGGTGAATACGTGCTTACTGTTTGCGTCAAAAAGAAAGGCTGGTACAACAAGACTCTTGTAGCAAACGTCAACGGAGTAAATTATATCTACGAACTTCCTCACCAAAAATTCTTTAACCTGACTGCTAGATTTCAGCAAATCGTCCATCTTAATAAAGGCGTAAATAAAATACAGCTATCCAATCCCGTGACCTGCCGAGCAGACTCTTCTGCTTTACAGTATTATAAAATGGGGCAGGCGCTTAAAAACGCAACTAAGAAAGTTGCTCTCGAGAGTGGCGAAGAGGAAAAACCTATCACTTTCTCAATTTGCGAATGGGGTCTTAACAAACCGTATAAATGGGGAGCAAAAGCCGGCAATTTATGGCGCACCACTCCAGATATAAATCCAAATTGGAATTGGATAGTAATGCTTTATAAGCATACGGCAAAACTATATAAATACGCAGGCGTAGGAGGATGGAACGATCCCGATATGCTAGAAGTGGGCAACGGCAAACTTACTTATGACCAAAACAAATCTCACTTCAGCGCATGGTGTATGCTCTGCGCTCCTCTGATACTGGGCAACGACTTGAGAAGTATCAAACAAGACGTCTTAGATATAGTGACAAACAAGAATATGATTGCCATCAATCAAGACGAACTCGGCAAACAAGCAAAAGTAATAAAAAGAAGCAACGGCGTGGATATTCTCGCCAAACCGCTATCTGGCGACAGAACGGCAATATGCGTATTCAATAAACGTAAAGGCAATAAAAAAATCACCGTCGATTTGCAAAAAATCGTAGACGATAAATACGTGGCAATGAATCATAAAAACGAATATATCCTTACCGAACAATGGACGGGCGAAATCGTGAAAACTAATAGAAAGTTCTCTGCCTCGCTAAATAGTTATGAAACTAAGGTGTACGTAGTCTAAGATCTCTCGACTACGCTCGAAATAATAAAATATTTTAATTATAAACAACTAAAAAGAGTGACCGTTAAGTCACTCTTTGATTTACTACAATAAAGTCGTTCTTCGATAAACTAATTTTGGAAAGCTTGATAAATGGCGTTGATTGCTTTCTCGTAGTCACTCGTAGCAATACCCACTATGATATTCATTTCGCTTGAACCTTGGTCTATCATTCTGATGTTGATTTTTTCTTTAGCGAGAGCGCCAATAAGCGTAGACGCGCTACCGGGCTTGAATGACATACCGTGACCTACTGTCGCTACCAAAGATATTCCGCTCTTGATTTCGATATGGTCAGGATTGACTACTTTCTTTATTCTCTCGACTACTACGTCTTCTTTGCCTGCAAGTTCGCTGTCGGCAATGACGATGCTCATAGTATCGATACCCGTAGGCAAATGCTCGAAAGATATATTGTAATACTCAAGTACTGCAAGTACTTTTCGGACAAAGCCTAGCTCGCTGTTCATCATAGATTTTTCAATGTATACGATACTATAGCCTTTCTTGCCTGCTATACCTGTGATAACTCTCTTGCCAAGTTCTTCTTCGCTAAGCTCCGCTACTATCATAGTGCCGTCTGCTGTCGGGCAGAAAGTATTGCGTATATTGATTGGTATTTTGCTTATTCTTACAGGGAAAATGGATTCGGGATGAAGTACGTTGGCTCCCATATAAGCAAGTTCGCGAAGTTCTTTATACGAGAGCGTTTCGATTGGTTTTGGATTGCTGACTATGCGCGGATCTGCCGACATAAAACCGTTGACGTCCGTCCAATTCTCGTATAGGCTTGCGCCTACCGCTCTTGCTATTACCGCGCCCGATACGTCCGAACCGCCTCTGCTAAACGTGCGAACAATACCTGCCTCGTCACCGCCGTAAAATCCCGGTACGACTGCTCTCTCTATGCCTGCAAGCGCGCTCTTAACTTTCTCATTGGTAAGCTCCGCTTCAAAGTCGCCGTTGTCGTTGAAGACCATAATGTCCTTCGCATCAATGAAAGCGTATCCCAATACTTTAGCCATAATTACCGCCGAAAGATACTCGCCTCTAGACGCGCAAAACTCTGCGGAATCGTATTTGTACATCTCTTCTTCGACTTTGTCAAGATAACTGTCTATATCAAGATCTATTGCCAGATCGTCAACTATGACCTTGAATCTCTCTCTTATCTTTTCAAAAGTGTCTTTGCACTCGCCGTTGATTTGCAAGTCGTGATAACATGCGTACAACATATCGGTGACCTTATGGTCTTGCGAAAATCTCTTGCCCGGAGCTGATACAACTACGTATCTGCGCTTTTTATCCTGCTTAATGATTTCGGCGACTTTTGTTATTGACTTGGCGTCTGCCATTGACGTACCGCCGAATTTTGCCACTGTGATTGACATATCTTACCTCTTATAACCTTTTTCTTATCTTGTTATTTATTATCTCTTATTTTTTATCTCTTATCTCTTATTTCTTATTTCTTATCTAATATTATATATTTTATATAACATATTTTACATTGCCTTAAAGTTTTTGGCAAGCAAAAAATCGGCAATTATAAAATTACTCTACACTCAAGATAATATCTCTTGTCCTCAGCGTGTCCCATTGAGAAGGACTTACGAGGCAACACTCCTCGTCTGACGACGTAGTCAAAAAGTCCGTCCTTTTCAAGGCAAGGCATAAAGACCGCAACCGCGTTTTTCTCCTTGGCTACGCTAAGCAAATGCTCATCGCCGTGTATATAATCTATTACCATTTCCTTATGCGTCTTGTTGTATTCGTCCATAAGATGTTGGATATCGGCTATTGCATCGCTTGCATTGGCAGATACTCTCCAAGAGTATTCCTTGTCGCCGTAGACGACTTTGACATCGCTATTTCCGCCTAGTTTGGCAAGCTCGATTCCCATATATTCCACAAACTCTTCGCCTACGCCAAAGACAGCCCTATGTATCGGCTCGAACTTCAAAGATTCATCGTGCAGATTTACAAGCTCGCAAAGCGCATATCTGGCAGGATGAGAATAAATAGCGTCACCGCTCAACGTCTTTTTGATATTGTTCCAGCACTCTTTTGCAGTAGCAAGCGAGTGATTGCCATCGCCTACAGCAAAAAGTATCGGCTTATCGCTTCCGTACTTCTCTACCAAAGTTTCGCTATCCAAAAGATTGTGAATTGCATCAATCACAGGCTTGCAATTCTTTATCTTGTATCCTTTGATACTTCCTCCGCCCATGTTGAGATTAAAGTCGTAGGCTAGTTCCAACTCGTTGCGACGAGCATACAACGCCTCTATAATCTTATCCTTTTTATCGTCCATAAGCATCATTATATGCGGACTTTCAAGACATGCGCCCTTACGGACTTCTATTCTTGCCGGTAGCCTTTCGACTACTGTTTTTTCAGTGGCTTTTATAAGCGCGTTGTTTTGCTCGGTGTACTCATAATCTTCAAGGTCAATCGCTATGACAAGACCTAATCTCTTTTGATTGTCGGGAGTTGTTCTCTCTACAAGTATAAAACCTTCAAATTCCTCAAATATATCGCTATGCAAATACTTATGCATATTGTCGTTGATAGCTTTTATCCTCTCTCGTTTATTCTCCCCTTCTAAGTAAACCTCGGGGAAAATTATTCTCAGCGTTGACGGCGCTTGCGCAACCAACTTATCTACTTGCTCCCAATATGACGGCTGGGACGTAAACTGGTCGCATGCTATGACGCTCCATTTGCTTTTGTCAACGTCGGCTTTGGGTAATAAGATTTTGGGGATTGTAATCGTACTTTTCATATCTTTTCCTTTTTATTTTTTTGCAGAAACGCGGCTTAAGCGATGCGTATAAGATTGCGTAAGCGATTGACGCATGAACTTAAGCATTTTTCTTATTCAGTTCTTCCTAGAAACGAGGCTTAAGCGACGCGTATAAGATTGCGTAAGCGATTTTTGTGATAAGAAGGATACGTATTGTCGGCGTAGCAGAGCTACGTTGGCAATGCGTAGACGATCTTAGCGCATAAATCGGTAGCAAGATTGACGCATGAACTTAAGCAGAGTTTCTGTTATTAAAAATGCCAGACTAATAAATAGTTTGGCATTAAGATTTACTTTGTTGCTATAATACTTAGTTCTTCTTAGTGTCATGCTTTTTAGCATGCTTATCGCGTTTCTTTACTACAGACTGAGTACTTATTCTATAAATGACCTTGATTTCTTCAAGCAACTTCTCAGGAGTCATATATCTCTTTATAGTACCGCCTTGTACTACGCTTATTATACCGCTCTCTTCGCTGACAACGATAGCAAATACATCGCTTTCCTCAGTAATACCTATTGCCGCTCTGTGGCGAGTTCCAAGTTCTTTTGCAAGCGTAACTTCTTGCGAAAGAGGTAAGAAACAACCTGCGGAGATAATCCTATCTCCAAGCACTACGACTGCTCCGTCGTGCAAAGGCCCTTTGGTGCTGAATATGCTCTCCAAAAGTCCGCTGGATATAGTTGCGTCCAATGCCGTACCGGTATCAAGAATATGAGGAGGTATTTCCGTCGGCGCAATAATAATTAAAGCTCCTACGTCGTTCTTTGCCATATTCTGACAAGCCTTGACGATCTCAGTAGCGGAAATCAAAAGCTCTTCGTCCGACGTATTGTAGTTGTACTTGGTCTTTTGACGTCTTGCCATCTTACTCAAAAATATCTTGAGGTCTGATCTATAAACGTCCACTATAGCTACTATCCAGAAAAGATTGAAATATTTCAATACGTCAATAGCTATGCTAATCTTTTCTTCCGCCAAGTTGATGTTCAAAATATAAAGAGCAAGATAAATTATTGTGTATACGGATATAATTACCGCCAAACGGTAGCTGTTACGTCTTGCAAAAAATACAAACATCATTATGGCAACAGCCAATGTCACCAAAATGTTTACTATTATCCACGCTACGTCCGACTGGCTTACATTCGCAGCCAATAAAGAATTGAGCAACTTATCTTCCTCCTTTATTTTCACTATTATTATAATATAATGTTTTTTTGCAAAAATAAAGTGTTTTTACTAAAGTTTTTGCAATAAATTATACAAAAGGCTCCTCATCTTGCTCTTTTTTAGACTTTTCTTCGGTTTTTTGCTTATCTTTAGCTCCTGTATCGTCGCTTGAAGCATTGTCGGAATCAAAAGGCATTTGTATTTCTTCCCCGTCGCTTGCTTGCGTTTCCTTGGCTTTTTTAGCCTTAATATACTTGTCAAGATTTTTATTCAAGTAATTTTTAATGACGTATGACGCCACAACCAAGCCGGCTATCAAAACTACTTTGAAAATCAAGTTTGCCAAATTCGCGCTTTTCCCACTCTGCATTTTCCCGTTTGGCGCTTCGCTCTTTGCTACGCCAAGACATGATTTCAAAGTATTTTGGTTTGATTTATCAAGCGCAGTCAAAGTTACCCTTACGGTTTCAAAGAGTTGCGACTTGATAGCCTCCTCGCCTTTGCGCTCAATCATATTCTCTAAAGTATCGCTTTTTGTGTGATAGACGTTGTCTTTGCCTTTCATTTCGCTAAAGAGCGGATTATCGTTTATCTCCCAGTTGAGCGACAAAAAGTTGGCAGTGGGTATGCCTTTTAAGTCAAAATAGTATTGATTGGATAGCATACCTACGTTTGTGTAACTGTATTTTGCATCTTCAGTCAAATAAAACTGACCTACGTTTCTATCTTTTGGCACTGCGGTAAGGTACCCCTCTCCGCACTTATAAAGATACTTTCCGTAAGTGTTGGCGCTTTCGCCCGTATAGATATACCAATTATCTCCTCCGCCCAACATCGCAAAGTTTAAGACAAGAGCTATTTTGTCAAGTTGGTTTCTATCTAGATTTTCGGTGTAATTCATTGCGCCTTTCCAACCGTAACATCCGCAAGTAAAAAATGCAAACGTCAAATCGTAATCCAAAGTCGAGTCCTTTAGCGCTTGAGCAAGTGTGAGTAATATCGCAACTGAAGCTCCGCTCTCATAACTGCCGTCTGCATTCCACAAATTCCCGCTTATATCGGCTTTTTCAGAATAGAGATTGTCGTATTGACATGCGAGTATAATTTCGCCGTTGCTTTTTTCTGAACCAGACTTTTTAGAAAATATGACGTTGTACCCCTGCGCGTCGGACACTTGTTCTCCGCCAAATCTCTTGATAGTCGTCTTAAAACCTTGTAAGCCTTTGATTCCATCGCTTGAATATTGGCTTTCATAACCCAAATCGCTCATTACGCTTGCGATATATTTTGCCGAGTCAAGTTCGCCTTGCGTTCCAAAGGTCCTATTTTTAAGTTCATCTCCCGCCAGATCTTGTAAATACCCGTACGCCGTGTCTGCGATATTAAAGTCGAGAGATGCGATAACGTCGGGAATATTAACTTCCATCGTAGGAGAACTGCACCCTGCGAAAAATATCGTAACGAATACTGTAAGTAAAACTATTGCAAAAACTAATATCTTTTTTGATTTCAACTTCTCTGCCATAATTACCTCACGCAAACAATACGACGACTATCGTCGGTAACAACATAATATTGAGAAGCAATGGTCGATACATCTTTTCTAAACCCCTTGAATAGGTAAAATAAAAGACAGCCATAGAAAGCAGAGCAAGAAGCGGAGGTATGAATACGTTCCCGAAGTTGTCCGCCAACGGATAGTAATTGAAAACGACTTGGAAAATACCAATTAATACGCTCAATAATATTATACTACCGTCAAGACAAATCCTAAACTTGCGTATATCGAACTCTACTCCGAATACGCGCAGTTGGTTGAATACCAAAGTCGCAAAAAACCTTGCGTATAGGAAATAAAATAAGAAAAACAACAACGCGCATATAGCCGGCAAAAGTATTTTCATTGCCAACAACATACTCTTGCCCATCGATGATATATATCCCGCAATCGATACGCCGAATATATCGGTGTACGAGGGGTCTATTACCGCCACAAAGAGCGAATTGAAATTGCGCTTGCCAAAGTAAAAAAGCGAAAAAAACATTCCCGCATATAGCAAGACTTTCATAACTATTGTAACCCAATCGTTTTTTAATTTAGGCGTCTTTGGGCGTATGAACGCCTGGCTTTCATTTTGCATAAGTCTTTCCTATAAGATGTGTTATTGCTAAATCAAGAGCATTTTCCGAAGATATTTTTCCGCTCTTGAAATTGTATTCCAGTTGATAAAGATAATACACGGTTTCCTTGAGTTTTGTCAGAAATCCGCTAACTCTGCGTTTTGCCTCATCAATCTTCTTTCTCGTCATAAACAGCGCGCCTTTCTTCATTCCAAGCCTTTCGCACAAAAACTCCTCATCGCCATCGTTTGTCATTATGGCAAACATACGCTTGTATGTCAACGTAATCGTTGCAAGTATCGAGTTTGGCTTGTCGCCTCTACTCAAAAGCACGCCTATAATCCCCATAGCCTTGTCGTATTTGCCGTCTTGTATTGCATATATGAATTCAAATACTTGAGTTTCGGTATCCGTAGCCACAACGTTGTCTATCACCTGTCTGTCTATCTCTATTTCGCTTCCTGCGTAAAGCATGAGTTTGTTTATCTCATTGTTTATCTTGCCAAAGTCTTTGTTGCATCTATTGACAATTTCGGAAAGCGCCGATTTATCGTATTTGACCTTATAAAAATTAAAGAGCGTCTGTATATAATTGACGTAATCAAGCAATCCTAATTTGTTGCAATCTACGTCAACAACATATTGGTTTATTGCATTTCTAATAGTAGGACAATTCACAAGTATCAGAATATTGCCCTCGATCGTGTTGTCAACGTAGTCAAGCCAGTTTTCCGTCTCTTGCATAGTGAGTTTTTTATTGAAGTCCTTGACTATTACAAGCCGTCTGTCGCCAAACATAGACGGATAGGATAGCGATGCTATAACGTCGTCTTGACTTATATCATTGCCTTCGAACTTCTGTACGCAATACTCTCTCGTATCTGCCGGTATAAGCGCGTAAAACTTCTCCAAAGCAAACAAAATCATACCCTCGTCGTCGCCCGTAAGCGCGTAGACGTCGGATATATTCGTCTTAAAAGTTTGTTTGAGTTGAAGCGCCTGCATCAATACCTCCAAGAGCTTTGGACTTTTATTTTATCATTTTTTATTTCAAATGTAAACGTACTTGGCACGCAATTTTTGACGGAATTGTCAAAACCTGCATCGCATACTATATATTTTCCCTCCGTGTCACCGCTAATTAGGTTGTAAGAGACGAGAATATCGTAATTACCCTCACTTACATAGTAATCGCTTGCCAAAATTCTCAAAGTAATTCCGCCCGATACGATATCTAAAGTTCCGTAGTTAAGATAACCTATTGTCAGTCCGGATTCTACAACCGATGTTCCAACGTAAATTCCGTTAGACGCGTTACCCGATCTGTTGGAACTGTAGACGTAAGGACAATTGGTATACATTTGCAACTTTTCCAAATAATAATCATCCACATCGCCTACAACTATTATTCCGTCAATCTTGGTAAATTTATTCTCTCTCATAGCGTTTAGCACACTCGATACGCTGTCACTGCTTGTTTTTTCATCGATTATTAGATACTCCCCGCCAAACGCATTATCAACCAGTATGTATTGACAGTCGTACTTGTCGGTAAAACAGTAAATATAGAGATTATTCGAGCCCCAAATTCTAATAGACGTTGTTACTGTAAATATCATGGCTATGGCAAATACCGATACGGCTATCTTCTTAAAATTTTTGTGAACAAAGGCGTATTTGGATAGAATCACTGCGCTCATTAAACCAATAAAAATTATTATTGCATTCGCGTTAAAATTAATTAAGAGCGTAGGCAATTTACTTATCCATTCAATTATCGTTATTAAAAGCGTGAACAACCCGGCAACTATTGTCACAAGCCAACCCATAAATGGGCAAATCGAAGCTAAAATTACACACAAAAGATATATTGGGAAAAGCGCTGCAAGTACAGGCAAAATTATAAGATTAGCTATAATAAAGAGCAAGGTTTCGCCATTGAAAAAATACATCATCAACGGAAGAAGCAAAATATTGACGGATATTGATGTGGACAACAATGCGCTAATCATTTTGGGAAACTTAATCTTTCTAAACAGACCATTAATAGGTTTGTAAAACGCAAGTATGCCAAACACCGCAAGAAAACTCATCAAATATCCAATATCAAACAAGAATATAGGGTCAAATAATAAAATCAAGCTCGCAACCAACGACATACTTGAAATTCCGTCGTTGCGCATACCCAACGTCTTTGCAAGCATGAGCATAAAGGTCATTATGCTTGCTCTGACTGTAGATGGCGGAAATCCGCACAGCGCGCTGAATGTCAAAAGGACTATGGTCATTACTGCAATTCGCGCGATGCGATTATTCAACTTTATCTTCTTGAATATCCAAAGTATACCGCCCGCAATTATTCCAATATGTAATCCCGATATAGCAAATACGTGCGCCGTTCCCGTATAACTGAAATTGTTTTTGATTTGACTGCTCAGTCCGCTCTTATCGCCAAAAGTCATGGCGTACAAAAATCCTGCCGTATCGCTTCTCGTGTTGGAATAAAGAACGCTTTTGACTCTAATCTTTATTCTATCCATTAGATTCATTCCTGACGACACCTTGTAAAAACAAAAATTATCATCGTCGAAATTTACTCTGCAATAGATATAATGATAAAGTTTGTTGCGAAAATCGAGAACGCTATAAGAATCCTCTACTACGAGATTTTGCGGAGCAATATTGCCCCTGAACTTTATCCTATCGCCTATCTTGTATCCTTCTAAGATAGCTTTGTCGGAAAATACTGCAATTGCCTTGCCATTTATTTCTCTGCCATCGACAATTATGTTGCTTAAACATACTTCTAAAACGTCATTGTCTGTCGGAACTTGCAAAACTCCATTTTCATCGCACTCCGTAAGTATATCTATATCGGCTTCAATCAGAGAATTCTCCGAATAAATTTCTCTGTTCTCTATCCTGACATAAGTCATAGTTGTCAAACCTAAGAACAGTAAAAATGTGAAAATACAAACTATTACTTTTGGTCTTGCTTTCTTGAATTTCTTAATAAATATTGCAGATAATAGCGCAATTACCGCCAGAATTGCAATTACTAGAATTGTAGAACTGCTACAAAAAGTGATTGCCAAAATTGCCAATACTATGCTCAATAAAATCAACGGAGCAATTCTAAAATTAAAAGGTCTTTTCATTTATTTTAGCTTTAGTAAATTAAATCTTTCCTTTAGTCTTTTAGAAACACTTCCTCGTACAAATTTATGGCATTATTTATGGACTCTATAGCCTCATCTCTACCCGACAACTCAAGAACTTCCATTTTCTTGCCCTCAAGCTGCTTATATACTCCAAAAAAGTGTTTCATTTCTTCTATAATGTGTGGCGGAAGCTGACTGACGTCTTTGTATCCGTTCCAGTTTGGGTCCTTGAACGGAACCGCCAAAATCTTGATATCCTCCGCGCCATCGTCAATCATGGCGATTTGGCCTATCGGATAACACCTCACTAACGACAACGGAGCTATCTCCTCACTGCATATGACCAGCACGTCCAACGGGTCGCCATCGTCTGCATAGGTACGCGGAATAAATCCGTAATTGGCAGGATAATGCGTAGCCGTATAAAGTATTCTATCCAAAACAAGCATACCCGTCTGCTTGTCGACTTCATACTTGTTCTTACATCCCTTAGGAATTTCAATACAAGCTATAAAATCTTCGCTGGCAATTCTGTCTTTGCTTATTTCATGCCAAATATTCATACTTTCCGTTCCCCAAACGCATTTTTAATATTGTACTATATCTTTTATGATAAATCTATAATTTTTTGAACATTTCTCATTATTTTTTTATTTTTTTGATTGCAAATGCCCAAATTGTATGCTAATATAATAAAGCAATAAGCAATTTAACCGCAAAATTATGCCGAAGTGGTGGAATTGGCAGACGCGCCGGACTCAAAATCCGGTGATGGCGACATCGTGCGGGTTCAAGTCCCGCCTTCGGCACCATAGTTAAGAAGTCGCGTCTTAGTGAGAAATAGAAAGTGAGATGGCTTACAATCTCACTTTTTCTATTCGCCAGATCTATGTGACTTTTTTTCATAGTTGTGACATAGGGATACCGAATTTGTGACGCTTGCACAAGACGCTACTAACTTGCTCGCTATTCCGTTGCTATCGCTCCTTACAAATCCCTACCTCTAGCGCCACCTTAGCACACGCAAAAGAAACTCCAAAGTGCGTGTTATTTATATTTCAAGCACTTTGAGTATCAAAATCCTTTTTGTTCATTCAACTATCACCTGCAACAACACTTTTCCACTGCTCCAAAAAATCTATCGCCATTGTACAATAAGGATTTTCCTATATGTTATAATTTTTAAATGAATTGCTTTATTAATTCTTGGCTTAAAGCCGACAATGACCAAAGTTGTCCCATAGCACTATACTCAAAATTTTGTGTAATAGTATTCCATTGCATAAATCCAAGTAAATGCGTCATTTCTTCCCCATGATTTTTTCTTCGGATAATTTTTGAGACATCTTCATCTGATGAAAGAATCGCTGACAAACGGCTACTTGCTCCATTATCTATATTAATTAGAAGCCCAAATTTAGCATTAGAAACCACATTGTATCCAAGTAATTGCGACCATTCCGCTAATCCTACAGATTCACGCAATTTAACTTCTAAAATTACTATTTCAAATTTTTCCCCATTTGTTATGATTCCAAATATATCTAAATTCAAAGGATACATATTCCTACTATATGTCTTCATACATTGACACTTTTCGGGATGCTCCTCAATTAGCTCTTTGATTTTTGTAGTTAACTCTCCACTCTTCCAATATATCTCGATATCTTTAATGCCTTTAGCCGCAAAATTACTTTTAAGTTGAGCCTCAATAAATCTCGTAATCTCAGGATAATGTGCTATTTCATTTTTCTTCATTTAAGATCATCCTCTATTATTTGTCTAACTTTTAATTTATAAGTGTTGTTATCATCATAAGAAATAAGGTTTTTATAAACATTTGGATTATTAGGGCCTATCAAAACCGAATATCCATTCATAGAAAAATACATAGGTGTCAAAATATCTGGTAAATTGCACTTAACTTTTGCTTGAGGATTGCGCTCTAAATACGAGATTATGATTTGCTCCTCCGAGCCCTTTGGTCTTAATCCATTAAGTTGACCTGTATCGGCAGCAATTAAAAATGCTATTGCCCGAATTATTTTTGATACTGGATAACCTGAATTAATTCCATTGCCCCACATTAGGTGAGAGTCATTCTTACTATTTAGGATTGTTGAAATAGTAAGTTCCTCTTGTCTATAGGTACGGTTTTTAAATAATGGATCGGCATTGATTATTGATTCGATATCATTATCCGTTCCTTTCACCATAATAGGGAAAGGATTTATATAATTTTCGGCTTTACACAAGATCTTTCTTACTTCGGAGTATGGAGCATGCTCACAACCTAAAACTGCGCAAACATGCTTATTATGTATATAATGTCCGCCTCTAATGTCAGTTGGTAATAATGAACTGTTTTCATCACTATGAACACAAGACATTGATGGGCTTTTTATCTCTCGATCTTCACAAGGTATGGCTACATTAATTTGGCTTTCCAACTCAATATTCTGTTTTATAGAGGTGGCTTTAGATGCAAAAGCGAAAGCCCCAAATTTGTCATATTGATCCAAATACACTCTCAATTTAAAGCCCTTTTTCCATCTTTTATCATAAGGATTCATTCCACAATGAAAATTAGGATGATTCCATAGAATCTGGTCTGGATAACATTTAATACTATGAAGCAACTTACATAATGCACAAACAAAGTGATACTCAAACCCATTAATCTCAAATGAAATCATTTGCTTATCATCAGTAAATCTTCGATGCGATTGTTTAGTACTGCCAATTGTATCAGCAAGTCCGGCAATAAACCGCCGTTTTAAATTATCATCAACGAGTGCCGGGACAATATTATTTATATTTGCAGTTTTTCTAATCTCCCCCTCACATACTATATCGTAAGATTCTAATTCAGCCCGCAATTCAGTTAAATCGCCTTCACATAATATATTCCACTCGCCACTAGTAACTGTATCATATGAAATTGATAGTCCATAAATTGCACGAAAATAAGGACTTACAACTTTCATAACATCTTTTGATATTTGCCCTGCACGCAGAGGATTTGACTCATAAGACCCCCACTGTTTATACGGCAGTCTAATACGGAATACATCTTCTGCATCTCCCCAAATTCCACCACCTATTATCAATCCTAAAAGATACGCTCTATCTGAATCCATATTGATCATTTCTCCTCAAAAACTTGTTGCATGATCTCTGTGGCCATCACATTAGCAAGCCTAGGCGGAACAGCGTTTCCTATAACCTTATACATAGCTGTAATGTTTTTTAATCCATCATCGTTAAATATGAAATCATCGGGAAATGTTTGAATCCTTGCAACCTCTCTTATCGTAAAACGTCTATTTTCAGTTGGATGTATAATTCCACAGTTTTCGGGTTGCGCAGAAGCCGTTATTGTTCCTGCTATCTCTTCTCTCGAAAAACGTCTATAGAATTTAGGTGAATGATATTTCTTCATATCATCTCTAATTCTCTTAAATCTTGGTGCAAGATGTTCGTATGGCACATCTTTCCATGAACCACCTTCTGGAATATACTCTATCATTTCCAAAGCTTGAGGTGAAAGTGGCCAATGCACCTGATTTGGGATATCTTCTTCTATATTCAAGATATATTTTAATGCAAGTCCGTTCCTAGATTGTTTCTTAGGAAATCTAAATACCCTATTCAAATCTTTTCTAATGCCAACGAATAGAACCCTTTGCCGATTTTGAGGAACTCCATAATCCGCTGCATTAACCAGTTGATATTCTACATTATAACCGATATCATTTATTGTCGACAAGTCTTCTTTTATTACCAAAGCTAAATCACGTCCATCAATATATTTGGTTGACAATAATCCCTTTACATTTTCAAAAACAATTACTTTTGGCATCTTTTCACCAATTATACGTAAACATTCTTTATATAACATTCCTCTTGAATCATGAACGCCTTTACGCTTTCCTGCGTTTGAAAATGGCTGACATGGAAACCCTGCTGTCAATATATCACAGTCAGGAATATCATTTTCGCTAACAGTCATGATATCTCTACCATCAATATCGCCTAAATTTAATTTATGTATTGCTTGTGCATCCTTGTCAAAGTCATTAGCCCATATAATATCAAAACCTGCTTGTCTAAAACCAAGGTCTAATCCACCGCAACCAGAAAAAAGCGATACCATCTTAGGTTTGTTTCCATTAACTTTCATTTTCTCTTTCCTTATATTTTGCGAAATATATTCACATATTAATATTTTGTAACTCTACAAGTATAAATCATATATTTGTCACTAAATTACTTTTTGGTTATGTAACCAAAGACAATATATTATTAATATTATTTTATCATTAATATAATTAAAAGTCAAAAATATAGGAACCAATAAATATCTGTTTTTAAAAAGTTATCTATTAAAAACTAAAACTATGCATTTTTTACTTCCATACTGTGTAAATATTTAGACATAAAATTCAAGTCCCGACTTCGGCTATGCCTTAAAAAAATCCTTTTTGTTCATCACGCACAATATTAGAAAGGCTCACGCAAGTGAGCCTTTTTTTGCGGCGTGAAGAGCAGGAGCGCCGAATTTTACTGCTTTTTAAGTTCAACTAGAGCGCCATAGTGTAGAATATCAAATTCATTAGGAGCAATACGTTCAAGTAGCGCTCTATGTTCCTGCTCCCACTTCTCTATCTCTTCCTCGGAAAGCGAGGCGCCGATTCCACGACAAGCCTTCATTCTACCGTTCCAACTTTCACGAGTAAACGGTACTCTTAAAGTAAATTCCTCGTGATAAACGAGTTCAAAGTTTTCTTTGTAACAATCGGGTACGTCTATCGGGCGTTTCGTCTCTCCTGCGCCACTCCAATTCGGATTATATTTTAATACAAGGTTTTCACTCGCGCCTGCTATCTTATCTTCAAACGGCAACCACGCCATATATAAAATAAGAATTACCCCACCTCGTTTGAGCATACGATAAAGTTTAGGCATAACGGTTTTATGGTCAAAATACCAAAAACATTGACAAGCTGTAATTACGTCAAAAGAATTATCGGGAAAACTTAGGTCTTCCGTCGCTAATGTGTGATAATCTATATTCAAACCCTTTGAAAGGATTTTGGCTTGCTTTATTTGATTTTCTGAAATATCCAGAGCCGTCCACTTTGCTCCATATTGATACATGTTTCTAGGAAGCACTCCCGTACCCGTTCCAATATCAAGGACAGATTGTCCGCTCACGCATAACTTTCGGTCAATGATCTTTTGATAAAACTCTTTTGGATAGATATCTCGGAACTTCGCATAATCCAAAGACGTACGCCCCCAATCAAACGGCTTGCCCCCGTCTATATCTTTATTCGTTTTCTTCATACCAAATCTCCGTAATTACTATTTTATCTAAATATTAAAATTATACAATGATTTACAGTAGGAATCAAAAGGAACGTACAAATTAGTCCAAAAGCGTGCGCTTTTCATTCCTACTCTTTGCCGAACTTAACAGTAGATAAATCTTTACCCGGTAAAATGATGGGATAGACGTTCTCTTCTTCGTCAATCATAAATTCTAACAAAGTGGGAACGTCTGTTTGTTGTACTGCAAAAGAAAAAGCCTCGTCTACTTCTTCTTTTCTTGTAACTCGTCTATACCTTACTTCATAACTATCCGCGAGTTTTTGGAAATTGGGAACGTAAGCCGGACATTCTTGCATTGTCGCGCATTGCGTGGGACAACTTACTCTTCGTCTTAGACAGGTGCTTTGATATCTCTTTCCGTAATACAATTCTTGCCATTGTCTTACGTTGCCAAGCCAACAATTATTCAACAAACATATTATAATAGGCAAGCCGTTGATAACTGCAGTCGCAAGTTCTTGCGCGTTCATTTGAAAACCGCCGTCGCCTACTATTGCCACAACGGGAGTTTGAGGATTTGCCAACTTGGCTCCTATTGCCGCAGGCAGTCCGAATCCCATAGTACCAAAACCGCCAGATGTCAGCAGCCTTCTACGTTCGTTTAGCTTCAAAAACTGCGTAGTCCACAATTGGTTTTGGCCTACATCGGTTGCGACAATTATATCGTCAAACAAAGTATTTAGTTTTTCAATTATAATTTGCGGATTAAGTTTATCGTTTGCTATCTTGACGGGATACGCCGATTTCAATTCATCCAACTCCTTTATCCAGCTAGATAATTCCAGCGATTTTGCGCTTTCCGTCAATAAAGATAATACTGCTCCGGCATCGCCTAATAAAGATATGTCTGCTTGTACATTTTTAGATATAGTCGAAGGGTCTATATCAATGTGAATAATCTTCGCGTGTTTTGCAAAATCTTGCCTATTTCCTGCAATTCTATCGTTAAACCTTGTTCCTATTGACAGCAATAAATCACACTTTTCTATTGCGCTATTTGCTCCGAAACTTCCGTGAATGCCTACATTCCCAAAGAATAATGCGCTGTCACTTGGAATCGCTCCCTTGCCCATAATCGTAGTCACTACTGGAATGCCTGTCAGTTCAACAAATTTGCCCAACTCCTTTTCTGCTTTTGCAATTCTTACTCCGCCACCCGCCAACAATAATGGACGTTTTGCGCTTTGCAAAGCCTCAATAGTTTCGTTGATTTGGTTGCTTTGTTGTTCTAAAGTTGGCACGGTATCACATATCTGTACAAAAGACGGATATTCTTCACTTCCAAGTTGCTGTTGAATATCTTTGGGTATATCGACAAGAACGGCTCCCGGTTTGCCTGATTGCGCAATATAAAAAGCCTTTTTGATTACCTCGCCCAACTCTTCTCGACTGCGTACTGTAATCGCATACTTCGTAACGCTCTTAACCATATCTACTATGTCTGCTTCTTGAAAAGCGTCCTTGCCGATAAGTGAAGTAACGACTTGCCCTGTAAAACATACAAGCGGAACTGCGTCATAATTTGCAGTCGCAATCGCCGTAACGAGATTCGTAGCGCCCGGTCCGCTTGTAACAAGACACACACCCGGCTTGCCACTTGATCTCGCATAGCCGTCGGCTGCGTGCGCTAGCCCTTGTTCATGTCTTGGCAATATCATATTTATTGAATTGTCATTGTACAATTCGTCTAATATATCAATAATCTGCCCGCCTGGGTATGCGAATAGAACTTCTACTTTTTCCTCTTTTAATGCTTTTACAAACAACTGCGCTCCCGTAATCATAACGCTATCCCTCCAATGAGCGATTTGACCGTTGAATCGATATACTTCATCCGTTCTAAATCAAATAAATTATTGCCGAACGATGAAGAAAGAAAAGTAAATCCAAACGTAGCGGACAATATCGTTGACGCTACTGCGTTGCAGTCTATATCTCTTATTTTGCCTTTGTTCTTCATTTCGCACAAATAGTCTGTCAACGCACGAAGAAAAGTTTGAGGTATATCCATAATTAACGGCGCAGTTTGCGGATAAATTTGTGGCGAACGCAAACCTATTGACAAGCGAACGAATTGAGGCGTAACTTCTTTCATATAGTTTGCCATAAACATTTTCAAATCGCTTTCAATATCCCATTTTATATCTGCAAACGTCTCTAACGTAATGTTGGGGCGATATTGAGGCAATTCCATTCCCGCAATGACTATTTCTTTTTTCTCTTTGAATTTACGAAAAATCGTACATTCATTTACGCCCGCTTTTTCAGCAATATCTTTTGTCGTTGCGCCGGTATATCCCCTTTCAAGAATGATTTCCATCATCGCATCAATTATCTTTTTGCTTGTCTTGTCCATACTATTCTCCAAAATGCAAGTGTTCACTTGCATTTATTTTAACAGGAAAAAAAGATATTGTCAAGTACTAAAAAAACTTGAATGATATTTTTTAGAAACCAAAAGGCATTTTTATTCACTGTCAATAACCAAAAACCTGCAAAAGCAGGTATTTCTTATTTTTCTAGAACAATCAAAATCATATTAGAAGTGATCTTTTTCGATTGGTTTTTAACTCTATATCCTAAACTCATATATAAGCGCAAAAGATGTCTTTCCTGCAAAATCGTTTCCACCACCCAACCTGTAGATCCGTGAATATTTTCTGCTGATTTTATTGCCGAACGCGCGTAACCTTTTAGCCTATACTTCGGCATAATGAATATTTGAGCAAGTCGTTTCTTCTCTTGGGACTTTGAATCAACGACCCTTATTACGCCTACCGTCTGTTCTTCTGCCTTTATAAAATAGTGATAAGTATTGGGATCTTCTAATCTCGACTTTACTTTGTCAAGCGTCTCATTAGCCGGCGAGGTTTCGTAGTCCCCGTACTTTTGTAATAATTCGGCTAAAGCAATCTCTTGCATTTCCCATATAATTTGAGCGTCGCTAACGTTTGCCTCGACAAATTGCGCTGAGACATCTCTTTTGGCATTATTTTCGCAATTACGTTGTTCACTTTTTAATCCGCAAGATACGGAATCAATAAACTCATCAAAGTCTTTTCCCGTAGGCGAACTTTCTTTCTTTAAGTCCCTATATATTCTTTTTGCTGTGATTACCGCATCTTTAGTCTGAAATATCCTTGAGCAAATTCCTATCACTACGACGTCGAATATTATCAAAGCTACGGCTACTTTGACTATGACATTTTGAATATCTGCCGCCACGAAAATGCTTATTACACACAATGCAAAGCCCGCTATACCAATTACGGTTCCAATTATTCCTATTAGTTTTCTTAGCTTTTCTTTGTTCATATTTACAGATTTCCGTTTACTATTTCGTTTTTAATATAAAAACATATTGTTTTTCAAATATAAAGTGATTTGATTTACGCGCAAATATAAAATACCTGCGAATTGCATATATTCTTCATTCTTTGTATCCATTTATAACGGCAGTTGCCCAATTGAGCAACAACTTTGACATTTCCTCGAATTTCACGATTGCGCCGTTCTGCAAATTTTGCGCGGTTTCTAAAATAGCAGAAGGCGGATTAATTGCTTTTTGTAATTCTATCTTAGACTTAATATACTTATCGGTTTCATAAAAATAAATAGCTTGTATGACAAAGACGGATGATTTATATAACGAACGCAGAATACCTTCGTTTTTCTCGTGTACAAAGTTGTGAACGCAGGCGTGATACACATTACATGCGCCTACTCTTATCGCGCGTCTTACGGCTGACTTGTCTATCTTGTCAAGTAGCGCGTCAAGCGTTCCTTTTATCGGCGTTGTATCGTAATAGAATTGAAAGAGGTCAGAAGACTCCCAATTCAAAAGTTCGTCTTTCCCAGAAATAAAGCCGCAAATTAAATCTCTGTTAGGTAAAGTATCGAGCATATCCCGATATATTTTTAGATCGTTTATACGCAACTCATCGAGAATAACGACCGCGTCTATATCGCTTTTGTCAGTTGCCTCTCCTCTACCGTAACTTCCCTGTAAACCAATAAACCATACGCGATTAGCAAATGTCTGTCGAAGTTTTTCAGTAAAAGCATTTATCCAAGTATTAATATCAATCATTCTTTAACTTCCTTTGAGTATTTTGAGGTTTATTAAAAACTTTTTATGCCTTTTTTATCGGGTGTCTTATTACGGTTTTTAATTTGCTAATATCGCATTTGCGCGGGTCGCTTAAATATATCTCATGATGATAGCGCTTTTGGTTGATATCCAATTCATAGCCGTTTACTTGCATATATTCATGCATAAGAGCGACAGTTTTAGGTTCGTCGTCGTAGGAACCTATATGCATGCATTGAACGCAAATGCCCTCGTCATAGGTTAAAAATTCCACATTGGAAAAGTCAGTTTTTTTCTTATTAGTCGCTTCTTTAATTGCCCAATCAAAGTCGTCTTTAGTCACGAAATCCGGTAAGCGGATAAGCGAAATAAAGTTAAATCCGTCTTTATTTGCATAGTCAACGGTATAAGAGTCTTCTTGCCACCAAAAGCCTTCAAGCGGCGGAACGACATACTCGAAATATCCGTCTATTTTATGCGAGCCTTTATAGCTCATCTTTATGGTAAACGCTATTGCATACAAAAGCGCGATTGAGTTTTTGTATGCGCCGTTCTCGTCGTTGGGATTACCTTTGCCTCGCACCGCTATGTAATTCATTATTGGTAAACTCACGATAGACGGCGTGTTTTTGGGCAAATAAAATTCTTTGTATTCTTTTTTATAATCAAATGCCATAAATACCTCTCTTTTACTTACTTTTCCCTACGCCCGTTAAATCTTTTATTACCTCGCCTGCGATAATTAGTCCTACGACTGACGGAACGAAGGCGTTACTGCCGGGGATTTCTCGCCTTGCGCTATCTTGATTATCTATCTCTAAATCTTCGATAGGCTTAATTGGCTCTTCTTTTGAATAGACGACTTTGAGGGAATTGATACCACGCTTTTTGAGTTCTCTACGCATGACCTTGGCGAGCGGACAAACAGAAGTCTTGTATATATCCGCTACCTCAAAAGCTGTCGGGTCGAGTTTATTTCCCGCGCCCATAGAACTTATGACGGGAGTATTGCATTTCTTAGCATTCTCAACAATGGTAAGTTTTCCGGTAACGGTATCTATCGCGTCCACAACGTAATCGTACAAAGTAAAGTCAAACTCGGCTTGAGTTTGTGGCATATAAAAAGTTTTATAAACGTTTACTTTGCAGTTGGGATTGATTTGCGCAATGCGCTCCGCCTCAACGTCCACTTTGTACCTACCTATTGTATTGTGCGTCGCGATTATCTGACGGTTTATATTTGTTAAACAAACCTTGTCGTTGTCGATAATATCGATAGCCCCCACGCCAGATCGCGCAAGAGCCTCAACCGTATATCCGCCTACACCGCCAATTCCAAATACAGCTACGCGCGATTTTGAAAGTCGCTCCATTGCTTCTTTGCCAAACATCAACTGAGTTCTTGAAAATTCCTTGAGCATTTTGAATCTATCCTTTATGTTTTGCTTACATTACAGCGATGCGTCTAAAAACGACTTGTCGATTTTCTTTTCCGGATCGATTTCGTCTTGCATAAGATCTTTAACTGTGATACCGTCAAAATATTCGTCTATCAGCGTTTTAAGATTTCTCCACATTTTAATAGTACGGCAATTGTCTACTCTATCGCAGACTTTAGCTCCGCATTCCAGGCAAGCGACCGGAGCGAGGTCACCCTCGACAAGTCTTAAAATTTCGCCTACGGTATACTCTTCCGGTCTTCTTGTAAGCCTATAGCCTCCGCCTTTGCCGTGTATACCGTCTACGATATTGTTCTGCTTCAATACCGGCAAAATGTGTTCCAAATATTTATGCGACAGCCCTTGCCTTTGCGCAACGCTCTTCATGGGTATATAACCCCCGTTGTCATTCTCGGCGAGGTCGATAATAATTCTCAGCGCATATCTTCCCTTGGTAGAAATTGTCATTATAATCCGTCCTATCGTGTTATTTATAAGAATACTTTTTGTTTCTCTCAACTTTTTATCCGCTGTCTGTCCTTAAAGGATATAATTTTATTTATAAAATCGCAATTTAGATATATTCTTTTAGGAACGACAGCGGATATTACTATTAATCTGCAAACAGCGCCGTGGACAGATATCTGTCGCCCGTGTCCGGCAAAAGTACCACTATTGTCTTGCCGGCGTTCTCCGGACGCTTCGCTAGTTGTATCGCCGCATGCGTTGCCGCTCCCGAAGATATACCTACCAGCACTCCCTCGGTCTTGCCTATCAATTTACCGGTAGCAAAAGCGTCTTCGTTGGATACTGGGAAAATCTCATCATATATCTTAGTATTAAGTACTTCAGGTACGAATCCTGCGCCTATGCCCTGTATCTTGTGAGCGCCCGCAATTCCTGTGGACAACACTGCCGAAGTAGCCGGTTCGACTGCCACTACTTTAACGGCAGGTTTCTTAGACTTGAGATATTCTCCTACTCCGCTAATCGTACCGCCTGTGCCTACGCCTGCGACAAATATATCAACTTCTCCGTCAGTGTCCTCAAATATCTCGGGGCCGGTTGTTGCTATGTGCGCCTGTGGGTTTGCCGGATTGACAAACTGTCCTGCAATAAAACTGTCGGGCGTTTCTTTCGCCAGTTCTTCCGCCTTGGCGATTGCGCCTTTCATACCCTTAGCTCCATCGGTAAGCACAAGTTCTGCGCCGTACGCTTTCATGATTTGTCTGCGCTCTACAGACATAGTTTCGGGCATTACGATAATTATTCTATATCCTCTTGCCGCCGCTACAGACGCTAAACCTATACCGGTATTACCCGAAGTTGGCTCGATAATAACGGAATTGGGTTTAAGTTTGCCCGACTTCTCCGCCTCGTCAATCATAGCCTTGGCTATTCTGTCCTTGACGGAACCTGCCGGATTGAAGTACTCAAGTTTTGCAAGTATTCTAGCTTTTAGATTGTATTGTTTTTCTATGCGCGTCAACTCCAAAAGCGGAGTTCTTCCTATAAGTTGATCAGCTGAAGTATAAATCTTTGACATGGTAAGTTCCTCCTCAATTATTTAACTGATGCAAATCCATTCTCGAGATCTGCAATAATATCGTCGATATGCTCCGTGCCGATTGACAAACGAATGGTATTTTGCTTGATACCTTGATCGGCAAGTTCTTCTTCAGTAAGCTGGCTGTGCGTGGTCGTAGCCGGATGAATCACAAGGCTCTTGACGTCTGCAACGTTGGCAAGCAACGAGAATATTTTAAGGTTGTCTATAAACTTATGCGCTTCCTTTGCTCCGCCCTTAATCTCAAATGTGAAAATAGAACCGCCGCCGTTTGGGAAATACTTCTCGTAAAGAGCGTGATCGGGATGGTCGGGTAAAGAAGGATGATTGACCTTCTCTACGAGAGGATGCTTTGTTAGGTACTCTATTACCTTCTTGGTGTTCTCCGCATGACGCTCAATCCGCAAAGATAGAGTTTCCGTACCTTGCAATAGCAAGAAAGCCGAGAACGGCGAAAGAGTTGCGCCTGTATCGCGAAGTAAGACTGCTCTGATATAAGTGACGAACGCCGTAGGACCGACCGCATCTACGAAAGATATGTTGTGATAAGAGGGGTTTGCGTCTGCAATAGCAGGATACTTACCCGACGCTTTCCAATCAAACTTACCAGAATCGACAATTACTCCGCCGAGCGTAGTTCCGTGACCGCCTATAAATTTGGTAGCCGAGTGTACGACGATATCTGCGCCGTGCTCTATAGGACGAATGAGATACGGCGTACCGAAAGTATTGTCTACGACTAGCGGTAATCCGCGCTTATGAGCAAGCTCTGCCAAAGCGTCGATATCGGGAATATCGCTGTTTGGATTGCCAAGCGTTTCGATATAAATAGCTCTGGTATTTTTCTTTATGGCTTTTTCTACTTCTTTAAGATTGTGAATATCCACGAAAGTAGTACTTATTCCAAAATTGGTAAGCGTGTGCGCAAGAAGATTATAGCTTCCGCCATATATCGTCTTTTGCGCTACGAAGTGACCGCCGTTCTGACCGAGAGCCTGCAAAGTATATGTGATAGCGGCCGCGCCAGAAGCGAGAGCCAAGCCCGCTGCGCCGCCCTCAAGGGCTGATATTCTTTGCTCAAAGACGTCTTGAGTGGAGTTGGTCAAACGACCGTATATGTTTCCCGCGTCTGCCAGTCCGAATCTAGCTGCCGCGTGAGCGGAATTCTTAAAAACGTAAGAAGTTGTTTGATATATAGGAACCGCTCTTGCGTCCGTTGCTGGATCGGGCTGTTCTTGACCTACGTGAAGTTGAAGCGTTTCAAATTTATATTTATGCTTAGACATTGTTATATCTCCTTGATTATCTTAATTGATTTATATTATTATTTTTGTTGTTGGTTCTTTATTGGTTTGCTACTAGCCTCTTTCGGCTTTTAACATCGCCACATTCGTCCAAAACGAAAATTTTCTCTGACAAGTTTCTCAAAATAGTTTAGCATTTTTACCTTCCTTACAAAAAAATAAAAGAACTAACTTCTTTTACTTTTGAGATTGATATAATCATATCACCTACTTGCCTACTATGTCAATAGGTTTATTACATCTTTTTCAAAAAAATTTTTAACAAATTATACAGATGAAAAAGACCCACCGTTAGGCAGGTCTTAGTTGATTTATCAACACCACAATTACTATCTTATAACGATTTCTCTATGTAATCAAACACCATTTTGAAATTCTTTTCCGTATCTTTGGATACATTCTCTATATCAAAAGTCTTAAATAGCGCGGAAGTTGAAGAATGTTTGACGTATGCGCCATTCTCCTTAGTAATACCCAATTTTTTCTGGTCAGCTCCGCTAAATAAGCATTCTATAGTAATGAATTGCTCATTGACGTCACTTAACGCGAAGACAGTCAACTCGGAGTCTTTGTTGGTGTCTTTCATTGACTTGCCTGTGCCATCGCCGTCAACCATAAGAATCGGCGAATGCTTCTTAATCTTTATCAGTCTTTTACTTATATCCTTTTGCTTGTCCTTAAAGCCTTGCGAACCGTATTTGCCGATACCTTGAATAGGAAGAAATACGATATCCTGTATATTAAACTTATTTTTGAAGGCAACCATATAGTTGTAATCTGTAATGCCCTCGACGAACACGACCTTGTTATCTGGGTCGTATAAAACGTTGTTAGCAACAGTCAATGCTTCCTTTATAGGTCGTAATGAATCGGGGTCGTCTGCATCAATGGTAGAAAAATCATTGCATATATGCGAGAAGTTATTCTCCATAGAAATAACTCTCAACTCGTCCAAGTTATCCATATCTATAAAGAAAGGCGAATGCGTTGCCAATACGATAGTAATATCATTTTTTATGGCAAAGTCTTTTAAGAATGCTCTTAGCTCCCGATGACCCCCAACGTGCAAATGTGTTTCCGGCTCGTCCATTACTACTATATCGCCGGCATTAAGCGTTTTTGAACATAAGAAGTTGAAATAGAGATTGAAGAACCACTTAAATCCTGTAGACTGATGGCCTAAAATCAGACTTTTGTTTCCTCTTTTCATAGTAAAGTTTACGCTTTCAGAAAGTTTGACTTTGAAGATGTAAGCATCTTTATTGGCGCTATACAAATTGTTAAAATTCTTAGCGATAGGTTTAAGTTTTTCGTTTATCTTATCCTCTAAATCTTCTAATATCCCCATATTATTGTAAGCGTTAGCTGTATTATACGCATTGTAAATCTCCTCGAATTCCATACCTATTGTAGAAAATACTGCTTTGAAAAATACGCTATTCTCAATTCTATCAACTGTTGACTGTAATTCCTCATCGTTTATTTGTCTTTCATTGTATCTATAGATATTTGGAAAGAAAGTAATGCCGTATTTATTAAAAAATGTCTTTTTTAGGACTTCTTCTGCCGACTCGTTTTCGTTTGGAAAATATCTATTGCCATTGCATACCTCGCGCATTCTGCTCCAAGCATATCTATAATAGCTTCTGCTACTTTGAGTTCTAATATTTTCTATTATACTCATCACTGTGTCGTCGATTTTTTTGATTTCCGATTCATCGTTGATACTTTTTAGTCTATCTAGTGTTTTCTTAATCTGCCACTCGTCTTTAAGTCCATACTCCTCCAATGATTTCAAAAGACTTTCAAGCGTCTTAACTGCTTCTTTCTTGACGTTTTCAGCGTTGAATTGCGGTTTAGGATATCCAATGCGATTTGTTGATCTATCCTCCGTCAGTTTATAATAGTATACGTCTCCGCCATCCTTTGCGCACAAAGTCAAAGACGGATGTCTATCTGCTTCCGTATAGCTCAACGTCGTCAAGTCCTTCTTAGTAAGTTTCCTATTAGAAAACTCCGTAAGCGCGTCCAATACGTTTGATTTTCCTGAGTTATTTGCGCCGACAACAATAACCAGATTGCCCATTTTACCTTTTTCTAATGAATAATTTAATACTAATTTTTCATTTTTATTATTGAATCCTATATTTCTGAATTTTTCAAACTCCAATGCTCTTTCCATTTTTTTATTATCCTCCGCTTATTAATTATTTTTGATTTGGCTTTTGATTTCCTTAAATTTAACGAGCAGACTTTTCTCTTCGTCGCTCAAGTTTTTCTTTCTCAACAATGGATATATATCTACTAAAAAATAAACTATATCGTCATATGCGTCAGTTTGGGTACAGATATCAATGAACTGACATTTTTTAGATTTGGGATTAGATGCTAAAAATTTTCTTACTTTCTTTAACGTATCTTGTTCTTCGTCGCTACCAAGCTCTTTTATTTCAACCAAATTAGTCAAAATATAATTTACTACGTTCTTCTTACCGGCTAATTCATTTTCCGTAATATAATTAAATAATCTCAAAACTTTTCTGTTAATCAAATCAAAATTTCGCGTGTCATAATAATCTATGAATTTATACATAGTCGGTCTGGAAATCTGTAAATAATCTGCCAATTCGGTTATTCTTAAGTCAATTTCTTTTAATCTTTCTTTCAACATTTTCGCCTCACAAGATAAATATAAGTCATTTTACATATTTTGTAAAGCGAATTTTACATATTTTGTAAAATTTTTTGGAAAAATTCTAATTTTACGTAAATACAGCCATACAAATAGTACCTGCCGACAATAAGGCAAGACCTATCCACGCTTTTACAGATAGTTTTTCATTGAGGAAAATTAACGAAAAGATTACGGTGACGAGTATGCTCATTTTATCAATAGGAACTACTATACTCACTTGTCCTTTTTGAATTGCGTAATAATAACAGAACCAATTAGCGGTGGTGGTAATACCCGAAAGTATCAAGAAGAAAATCTCTTTGCCTTTCAATTCCTTAATATACTTCGTTTCCCTTTTGCAAAATACGATTAGCCAAGCCATAACTAAAATAACGCACGTTCTTAAAGCTGTCGCTGCATTTGAATCAACGTCTTGAGTTCCTATTTTTCCAAGTAAAGACGTCGCCGTAGAAAACACTGCCGAAAGCAAAGCAAATATTAGCCAAGCAATTTTTCTTTTGCCGTCATCGCGTTTAATATCCGTCATAAGCGCAGTACCTATTATTATGACCACAAGACAGATAAGTTTTATCCACCAAAGGGAACGCTCGTCCGGAAAGATTATAATTGCAAGCAAAACCGATAACGCTACGCTGGATTTATCTACAGCGGCGACCTTTGACGCGTCGCCTATTGACAAAGCCTTAAAATAACATATCCAGCAAGCGCCCGTGGAAATCCCCGATAGAATAATTGATATCAGCGCATTTGCGCTCATAGTTGCAATGGCTTTATACGCGCCCATAGCAAATACGATTATCCAAGAACAGACAAAGATAACGGAAATACGCAAGGCAATTACTACGTCAGAATTGGCTTTTTCATTACCGCCTTTAGACAGCACTGCCGTCAGTCCTGCAAATAAAGCAGATAATACAGCTACAACAATCCACATAACGCGCCTCCCGATATCGTTGCTAATAGTATATCATATGCGTAATGAAATGTATATTTTTAAGACGAAGAATTTATAAAGACCTGCAATATTGCAGGTCTTTACTTAGTTTAATAAAGCTCAGTCCATATTATTTGACTATCTAGTCTTCCTTAGTAGTTTTCTCCTCAATTTCTTGCGATTTTGTCGGGTCTTCCGTGAGCTTCTCTACGATGCCGCCATATCCGGTCTTGCCGTTAAACTTAACTACTTTTTTGACAAGTTGACGCTCGATAAGATTTAGAGTCGTGTCATACGGCTGATTGTAATCTACCCACTCGCGTTCGATGCGCTCAGCGCCCATATTTTCCATAACCTGCGCAATCAAATCCTTAGCGTAATTCAATCGACGCTCGTTCTTAATTCTATAAAGACAAGGAGTGTCTGCGCTCGACACAATATGAGATACGTCCTCAACCTTGTACTTGGTATCTTCATACTGGGTTGGATCAAGCGGGAGCTGAATACATAGCGTTTTGCCTCTTATGACAAATCGAGCAACGCATACTCTTCCAAAACGATAACTTTCACGCTTCCAACTCATTCTATCTTTTACCTTCTTGTATGACAAAAGCTCATTCTTCAATTCGGTATACCAAGAGTTAGATACCTCGTCAATCTGAATAAGTTTTGCCGTAAAACTCTTATTGAAGCGAATAACGTTGTGACCGTCAAACATTACTTCCTCTTCATCCTCGTCTTCGTCCTCTGCGTTTACTGCGACAACTTCCGCCTCTTCCACCGTTACAGGTATAGCCTCAAAAGTTGCGCTGATAAACGCGTCTGCATTGATTACAAATTCGTGAAAGTCATTGCCAACGTCTTGCTCCTCGCCGTTTACGACCAAATGAGATAGATAATATCCCTCGTCCGCAACTACGCCGACTCTGACGATATCTCCCTCAACAAACTCAACTTGCTCCTCGCCGTTTTCATTTGTCACTAAAATAACGCCGTTCTTGCTTGGTTCAACCGTAACGCTATACCTTACAGCAGGTTTCGGCAAGAACTCTACGTTTATCTTTACAGGCGCAGTTACTACGAATTCGTATACGCCCTCTACAAGTTCTTTCTCTTCATCGTCAATAGCAAAGTAAGCGAGGTAGTATCCATCGTCCGCAACCGTCGATATTCTGACAATCTCCCCTTCAACGAATTGATTCTTTTCTTCGCCTAAAGCGTTTGTCAAAGTAACTCTGCCTCCGACCCCGTTGAATTGCTCATCGAAAGTAAACGTCTGAGGCGCGTTCGCAAAGTCGGGTTCAAACTCTGCCTTTACGACTGTATTTGCAGAAATGATAAACTCATACACGCCCTCGCAGAGCTTTTTATCCGCATTATCAACCTTAAATCGCGCAACTACGTTATCGTCTACCTCTATAGAAATATTAGTAAGAAGATAGCCCTCGTTAGCTTTAACGACAACCTTAACAGTTTCGCTCGGTTTGAATATAGACTTCTCTACGTCGTTTTCGTCTTTTAAGGTTATCTTACCCAATGAATTATCAAAATCTGCGATGACTGTCCACGCATTGAGTTGAGACTTAACCTCGTTCTTTCTCTTTACTCCCAAGATAAATATTGTTGCCAGTACTGCAAGTAAAATTATCAAAACTATCAATACCGCCATTAAGACAATGAGAGTAGTTTGACTGATTTCAACTGCAAGCAATGCATTATTCATTAACGCTGTCATTCTTTCTATACCTCCTTACTACTGCGCTTATGACCACTATTGTAAATATCGAAGCTAGCGTTGCCAATGCGATATCTATATAGACAAGCAAGTCGCTTGACATTGCCGACGTCGCTCTTTCGTATATCTCGAAGAATACGTTTGCGATTAAGGCATTGTAACCTTCAGACGCTCCTACGCTTGCAACGAGGATATACTGTCCTACTTCTTCCGGCGGATTTTCTCCGTCAGTGGAAATCGCCTCTCCCGTTGGGATCCATTTATTGAGCGCTTCGCTCCAAGTCGCCTTGTAATACGTCCATGTAACGTTGCCGTACGCCGATTCTCCTTCAGGCAGGCACTTATCCGAACCGAATACCCAGCTTTGAATTGTCGGTTGCGTCTTCCAGTAGTTGTACTTTGAATTGGATACGCGAAGTACGAACTGAGCGGAGAGTGGAGCGTAGTAATCGTTGCCCTCTACGTCGGCTTGTACGATATACACGCCGGCGTCGGCAATTTCGTCTTTACCCCATCCGTCAAATGCGGAGTTTTCTACGACTTGATACTTACCGTTCTTAAATATCGGCTCACCGTTGGCGTCAAGTACCGCCTTGTAGTAGGTATACTTGATTTTATCTCCGAAGATTGCGCTACCCGTAGGCGCATTTGTTGGGCTGCCGTACGTCCAATCTACTATGTCGGGCGTCATAACCCACTTGTTTTCTGCGTGTTTGATTACAAACTCGCTCTCGTTATTCTTATCGAGCTTATTGTAATCTTCGAGTTCAGGATAGTACGCTAAGAGATGATAAGTAGCAGGTTTTAGATTCTTAAGAACGTCCGACACCTTTGCTATATCTGTGAAGTAGCCTTGATTGTCTACCAATCCGCTAAACTCGCTGATTTCACCGTAAGCGCTATCCACTATCTTGAAGTGTACGGAAAGCCCGTCTTTAGTATTGAGAGGAATTGCTTTAAGTCCTGCCGTCTTAGCATCGAACGAACCCCATGCCCAACTGTCTATACTTGGTTTTTGCAACCATAGGTTGTCTGCCTTGGTTACTACAAAGGTACTTGTCGTAGTCTTACCGCCGAGATAATTGCCGTCAACATCCGGAGTAATCGCCCAAACCACTTCATAGCTGCCCGCGTGAAGCGCGGTAAGCACATCGTTAAGACCGTTAGTATTTACGGTAGTTATCAATTCGCGTTTGCTATCCGTAGTAATATATACGCTTGCCGTAATATCTCCAAACTGCGCGGTAGGCGCGCTCCAGTATCCTCTAAAATCCGAATACGCGTAGCCCTTAATATAGCAATCCTTTGAAGTAAATTCGTTTTCGTTGGGAATGACGGTAAACGGTAGCACCGATTCTATTCCCAAAAACCTTCCTTGTTCGTCTTGAGGTACGCTAACCTTAATTAGGTATTTTCCTATGGAAAGGTTGTTGATTGCATCTAGCGTAGCAAGCGTAATACCGTCTATTGCCGAGCATTTGCTCTCGTCCAGTATATACTTATTGTTGAGATCGTCATACTCAAAATCGCAACCGTCATCGAGTTTATATACCGTTGCGCTTATATCATTATGGTGGTATTGCGCCGAAGGTATTTGCCAATAGGCAAGCGTAAAGGTTTTCCACTGCCATTGACTGTCGGTTGCAGTAATTGCCGGCTTGATTATCCAACCGTTGACGTTAACCGATACTTGGAACGTGAGGTCGTCTTTATTCTCACCCTCGATTTCATAATTATCGTTTTCGTCAGCTGTCCATACAAGACGATAATTGCCGACTTCAAGTTCTGCAAGTTGAGCGCTGAGATACTCTGCAGAGATTTTTTCGATTATATGTTCTCCGTCGGTACCGTCGCTATTCAACTTGATTACCGTAGCGTTAGGACTTCCTGACGCAAGTCCCGGCGCTTTCCACAAACTACTGTCAAATGCGCCCCACTGCCAGCCGTCTATATACGGTTTGTCACCCGTCCAAGAGTTAACGCCGCGATTTATAATAAATTCAATTGCTTTGGGATAGTCGATCTCTTCAAAGTTGCCGGTAGAGTTGGGATCTGTAGCCGACCACTCGATTCTATAACGCCCAACGTCAAGACGGTCTAGCGTATTGGCTATACTAATATGATTGGAAACACCGTCGACTATAAGCGTTGGATTATTCCACGTAGAATCGTATTTAGTTATTTTTGCAACTACAAGTCCATACTTAGCCACAGGAACGGTAAAGTAATCCACTCCCGCGTCTTTGCCGTATTCTCCCCACGTCCAACCGAACTCTATGCCCGAAATTTCTTTCTTATCGTTTTCGCGCATAGTTGCCGGCTTGTCATCGTCCCATTTATTTGCGTTGACTTTTACTTCAAAGTCGATATATTCGCGCGTTATGGATTCATAGTTGGTATCTCCTACTACCGTCCAAATAATATAGTAGAAACCTGCGTCAAGCGAATTCATTACTATATCCAACGAATATAGCGCTATATTACTGCGAATCAACTCGCCGCCTACGCCGTTCTTGCCTCTATATATCGTAGCTTGCGATGTCCCGTATTTAGGCGCAGGCTCTTTCCATACCGGCGCTCCGCCCGAAATATCGTTGTTATATTCACCCCAAGTCCAATCATTGATAAACGCCGTATTATCTTTATCGCCGTCTTTCCAACCGTTCTTGTTTTTAATTATCGAAAACTTTCGCGTTTCGTCTAAGCCTTCATAGTTGGAAGTCCCTTCTACGAAGAAACGAATGTTATGCTCTCCAACGTCAAGTCTTGAGAGGTTATTGGAAACCGATAACGACGCAACTGCATTGTCGTCAATAAATATCGTGACTTCGCCAAACTTTGTTGCGACTTCTCTCCAAAGCGTAGCATCGTAACCGTTCCACTCCCACTGCGTAACGTTGTTGACAATTGCCGGAGATTTGCCGTCTTCGTATCCGTTATGCGCCTTATTTACAGTCAATATAATAGGATTAAGCGCCAGTTCTTTATAATTCGCCGAAGAAGAAAGCGTGATATATAATTTGTATTCGCCTACGTCAAGCGCTTTGAGTTTGGAATAAAAAGAGTCCAAAGCAATCAGATTGTTGTTGACTTCTCTTCCCAAAACCCAAGACAAAATAGCCATACGGTCTTCTTCATCGCTACCGCTGATAGCGCGAGTAACGACATATTGAATATTCATATTCCCTTCTTCGTTGACAGGCGCGCCCATGATGATGTCATCAAGCATTAATTGCGAATAATCCCAAGAGTTGTTTTTGATTGACGGCGTAGTCTTAAAACTGTTGTCTGCCATATTGACGCGGAAAAACAAATCAACCGACATTCCTCTATAATACTCATCGGATCCCACCGTAATTTTGACAAAGTAACTGCCGGTGTTTGTCGGACAATCGTTCAAAAGCGAGCCAATGACATATTGACCGGTGTCATCATCTAGCATAGCAACGTAATAATCAATGCTGATTTTGCTATCGTCAACTTCATGGATAAGACTAATACTGTCTTTATCAAAAGCGTGCTCCGTCTTGTCGTAAGTCCAATCGTTCATATCGGGAGCCTCGCCTTTCCAAGCATTTTGACCTAGATATACCCAGAATGCTCTAGAACCGTATTGAGCGGAATAGTTGTCACTGCCTATAGTCGTCCACCATACGGTATACTGACTTCCTATCTCCGTACTGGAAAGTTGAGAAATCTTTTCTAATAGTTCGTCATACGTCAATGATTGACCGTAACTAATAATATCGTCAGACGTCTGAGTATCGCTCAATCCGTCTACGTATTTACCGCCTTGAGAAATACGGTAACCTACCTTTTTACTGTCAAAGCGAGCTGTATATTGAGATATTAAGCCCTCTGTACTTGTACCTATAGTATAAGCTCCGACCGCGAACGTATCGCTGAGCGTATTCGCCGCTTTGATGACCATAATCTTACGCTGGTCGTCAATTGCGAGATAGTTTATACCGCCTCTATCGTTGCGTTGAGCCTCGTCACCGTGTACTTTAAGCATATAAGAGCCCACGCCAAGCATACCTAAAAGTTCTTCGTAGGTATATGCCGAACCTGACGCAGCTACCTTAAAATCAGTAATGCCTTCAAGTCTTACGCCCTCAATTTCCACAACGTTTGTTGTGTCGTCATAATAAACAGAATATTTAAGTTGAGTTTCATACTTGGCTTCGCCTATATGGAGATGATGTCCAAGTTCAAATTCCGAATACGCCCAGTCCGTTGCAATGATCGTATCTGACCATACGTTATTGGCAGACGCAATGGTAAACGGAACTGCTCCTTTAACAAAGGAATCTACCGCATTGTTAAGACCTGTATAGTTATTATGATCATAGACTGTAGCAACCAAATAGTACTGACCGGCAGGAAGCGATGCAAGTTTTTTGGCTACGTCTATAGGCAAAATGAAATGCCCTCCGTCTTTTGGATCAACTCCGTTTGTCAAGAAATCTCCGTTGATATCTCTTTCAAATTGGAAGTGGAAGTCGTCGCCGAAATATACCACGTTGTACATATCGTCGCCGGTTGCGTCTTCATTGATAGAATAGATACGGAAATCGAATCTTCCTGAACCTGACTTGCTCTCCGTAGAAGTAGAATAGTAGGTCGGCACTGCATGTATCTCAATAGGACTTCCCAAACTCCAATCGTAATTTTCATACTGATTCCAACTCCAAGACGTAATACTCGGCGACTTATACCATGTGTTGACTGCCTTAGAAATTGTTACGGTAAGAGTTTGTTCAAACTCATTCCAATTGCCGTCCTTATCCGCCGGACAATATGCGTGAAGCGTATATACGCCTGCCGGCGCAATGCCGAACTTGTCAATATCCGAAACGGTTTCTCTATCATCGTTGTCTCCGCTTCTTACCGGCACAAGCGTAAAAGTAAAATCTTCTTTTTCATTACCGAATTGAGTTTCCCAAACGATATTGTCCAACGTAATCTCGCTATTCCAAGACCATCCCGCCATATACAGCGGTACTGTAGTCTTGTTGTTGGCGGCAACTATATTGTACGGTATTTCAATGATATTGCCTGTCTCCGCAGTTGCGCCTGTCTGCCAACGGTAAAGTTGGAAATCTCTGTCTGCTATTGTAAGAATAGCCTTCTTCTCACCGTTGTTCACGTTGTCTTGAGCAGACGGATAAGATACAGTATAGTACGATTGCTCAAAAGCTAATTCGCCGTTGAGATAACTCACCGTCGGATAGATATCGTATCCTGTGTAAGTAATATCGTTTACCGTCGGCGTAGTCAGCGTCCTATAGACGACTACGTAGAAGAAACACTGTCTGCGCGCGTCATCGTTTTCATTGACGAGCGATTTGCGATTCTTGCACGTAAGCTGATAGTATACTGTATATACGTCGGGCGTATTCATAGGATAATTGACTTGAAGTTCAGATAGATTCAAATACGAATTATTCCACATACGGTTGAGGTTGTACGTAATTGAAAAATGTCTGTCAAAAAGAGCGTCATACCCCTTCTCTCTCCATATTCCCATACGTTGGGTATTCCCCACCGTTTCATCATTTAAGCCCAACATATCTCGAAGTTTATCCGTAGAATCCAACTTGCTTAGATCAAACAAAACTTTGTTTTTATTATAAGCGTTTGACACGTCAGTCATATCGTATTCAAAGGTCTTACCCTTTAGTTGATTTATTGCGCTGTTCTCTTCCGTTGCAAACTCTTTTTCATATACGGTAAAAGAAAAACTTTGTTGGAAAGTATCGAATTTCGTATTATCATCGTTCTTAAAATCAACCGAATAAATAATTCTATAATTTCCTACGGGCAACGAACTGTTTATATACTGTGCGTATTTGTCAATTGTGATAGGATCTCCATTCTCATCTGTAGAAAGTATCAAAATACCGCTGCCGCCGACGATGTATTGAGAAGTCAATTCCAGACTAAACGTTATATGAACGTCGGTTCCCAGCGCTACTGCCGGCGCGCTTGGCACGTCAACCGTACCGAATTCCCAAGAAGACGCCATATGATAAGACGGAGCGTCATTATTTCCTTCGTTACCTTGGGTCGTGAGCCAGTTGTTAAGTTTGACGATATACCAAGTTTTGTTGATTGTTGCTATAGACTGATCAGAGTTAGAATATCCGTAAAACTGACGCGATGAATCGTTCGTCACAGCAAATCTATAATTGTTTTTTGCTTTTTCAGTCAACTCAACAGTAAATTGATCTGTATATTGTCCCGATTCACTCCTTGCAGTGCCGGGGAAAGAACACGTGAATATGCCGGTATTACTATCGTGCGCGTCAAGGATTACATCGGTAACAAGCGTAAGCCTGAACTTCATTTCTTCGCCTTCTGCGCGAACGAAACTGTTCCAAAGTCCGTCTCTTTGCTCTATCAACTCGCCTAACGTATCATCGGTTTGTTTATCCGTATACCAAGAATTCTTGTATTTATAAAGCGACGTTCCTTGCTCCCCTGCGATTTCCTTGCCGGGACGGAGATTGTTGAGAGTTAAGCCGTCTGTTACGCCCAAACGGAAAATACTTGAATCACCCAAATCTATTTCGGTTTTGTTTACCGTAACGGTCATTGTAGGTATATCGCCGACATCCCATTCGCCAAAGTCTTCGTTGGGTTGGATTTGTATAGTATACGTGCCTGCCTCTTGTATAATCGAGCCTATAGAACTATAACTTTTCTCGATGCCGTTGCTGTCTACGTAACGCGTTACTTTTACGTCATAGTCGCCTTTTATTGCCAAAGGAATTCCCGTAATTTCCGTTTCGTCCGCTTGTAGCGACCTGTCCTTATACTCTCTGGTCTTATTCTCAAGAGCGACGGAAATAATTTTTTTAGCGTACATGTTTATTACGTCGATTCCCTTGCTCGATGCATTGCGAAGCGATGCTATACTACTGCCGTTTTATCTGCCGTACTTATCAGCGTTTCTGTATATTTAGTATTGAAATTCGTATTGGTAAACCAACTCGTCTTTGCATAGCCTGTATACTTTGTCAATGATGGGAAAGTTTGAGTTTCGTGTTCCCACACATCGCTGTCTTTACGTACGTAATCAAAAGGATTGTTATAAAGAGCGCTGTTATAACTAGACAAACTGCCTGAATACAAGCGTTGCATTTTCGCTTCTTCAACGGCGTTATACTGATATTTATTTGCGTCGGTATCCCATTCCGCTACGTTAGGTACGATGTCTATCAAATAGGTATAGTATTTCCCCGTGCTCACAGAAAAATCCTTAGCGACTTTTTGAAATCCGCTTGTCGCATTAGAATTAATATAATAGTTGTTGTAATCGGTATAATTGCGATAAATAAACAAAGGCGGAACTGTAGACGAATAACTAAATCCTCCGGTACTTGTTATCGCCGGATTATTTGACGGAAGATAGAATATAAGACCCGTGGTTCTTCCCAAAAAAGCAAGCCCCTGACTTCCGATTTTTTCTACGTTGCCCAAATTAAACGTCCACATTGGCGCATTATGGAACGCCTTGTTGCCAATTACGGAAACAGCGTCGTCAGGTATTGTCATGTGCCATACCCAACGATAAAAGAATGCTTGCTGACCTATGTCGTATCTCAACTTCGAGCTGCCTTGAGTACCTGCGATTACACGGCTTCTTTCAGTATCGACATTGGAAATTGCGCCGTTAATAGCTACGTTTTCTCCAAGTTGAGCTTGCGTAGTAAATGCGCTGAAATCATTTTGAACTTGATTGCCGGAGCAATCAAGATAGTCGAATTGCCCCGCTCTGCTTTCTGAATTTTTAGCCAGATCTACTTGCGTAGGCAAAATTACGTTATAATTGTCCGAAGCGTTGACGGTATCGCCCCCGCTCTCCGTACCGTGATAACCCACCAAATACCATTTGCCTATTTTATATGATTCGTCAGACGTAAGTCCGGTAGCCAGCGAAGATGTTCTTGAAATATTTTTACAAAATACGAATCCGTCTACGGTGCGAATCAACCAAGAACGTCCTGCGCCTTTAACGTATACATTCATATATGCACCGCTTATTGATGCCAAACTTTGAACTTTAGATACAAAAGTACCGTTTGCATTGGAAGGAAGTTCGACTTCCACAATTTTTCCACATCCGTTAAAAGCGGAAGTATTCAGTCCGCTTCCGTCTGCGCCCAGTCCTGATGGCAAAGAAATGTGACACAATGCGTTTCCGACAATGGCTTGCTCTCCTATCGAAGTAACGCTGTCGGGAAGAGCGACGTCATACAATCTATCGCAAGTCTTAAAAGTGTAGGCGGGAATTGAAGTGAGTTTTGTAGCCTTGCTTAAATCCACTCTCTCCAACCAACCGCCACCCAAAGCAGATTTTGCGGAAGTAGCTCCGATAAACGACTGAAGATTGCTTCCCTCATCTGCCGTAATAGAAAGCCACTTAACAGAGGGAATACCTTTTGTGTTATCATTGGAACCGGCGTCTATTGTCTTAACAGAGTTTGGCAAAAGCAAATGCACGTATTTATCAATAACATCGGTAGAATTCATACCCGTCCAAAGTCCGTCGGTTATTGACATTACGCTTGAACTGGTATAAATAAATTGTTCTTCAAGTATACCAAGTTTATTCGCGTACGCTTTAGCTTTGTCTTCAGTTTCAGCTATTATGTAAGGTTTTTCCCTGTAAAACTTATTGACTGCCGTGTTTTGTGTAACTACGCCGTTTTCGTCGTTAAATTTATTGCTTAAAGGCAAAGTCAACAATGCGATCACTGTTAAGAACGCGATAAGAACTGTGGCTAAAACTACCCAAATGATTTTTCCAGATTTATTCTTCGTATTCATGAATTCCTCTCCATCACAAAAACCATATTTTATATGTTTTAACTTTACTCAATTCCCCTTATTATAGTTTTATTAGATCCCCTTATTTTTTTATTTGCCGTCACACTTTAGCGACATGCGCAAATTATGCTATGCCTAAAATGATAAACTAATCGCCTCGCATATTACTACTAAGCAAAATGTCTTGTCAACTGTTTTTTTGTATTTTTTGGCTTATTTCCATCATTTTCCTCTATTTTTCGCCATTATTCTACAAAATCTTACACTAATTAAACAACTTTATCACAATATTACATATTGCAAATATTCCATTATTGTTAATATAACTTCATTTACTATAACAATTTAAGTTAAAAAATTTGTCAAAACGCGACATCTAATTGCCTATTTCAACAAATTTTATATTTCTTTCTCTTTACATTATAGTGATATAATAATAACACGATAGTTTCAAATAGTCAACACAATAGTTTTAATAAAACATAAAAATAGTGCATAAACTAGAACTATAGTTTAGCGCGTGGTGATAAATATGGATAAATTTGAAGTTGCAAGGCGCATAAAAAGTTTGCGTGAAGCAAAAAACTTAACTCAAAATGCTTTGGCTAATAATGCAGGGGTATCTCCAACTTATATTTATCAATTAGAAAAAGGTGAAAAGAGTCCTACGGTAGAATACCTTGACCACATTTGTTGGGGATTAGGAATATCGATTGAAGATTTTTTCAGTACAAAAGAAAAGTCAAAGGAACAAATTCCCGATAAATACTCAAATCTTACAGCAGAACAAAAAAAACTTCTAAACGAATTTTTGAATAGTTTGTAGTTTCAAGTCCATATCCACGATAGAAATTATATTACACTCCTTATATAACTTTCTTGACAAAATCTATCGTGAAAACGTTGTTATGTTCCACTCAATTAATTCTAAATTTCAAAAAATCAACTCGAAATGCCAATAAATGCCCTATTTTTGCTACATTAGGATGAAAAAAGGTCTAATCGTCAAAAGACTTTTAGACCATTACACTTGTGTGTATAAGACGAAATTTATCGTTTTGATAGGTGTGTATGACAACTTTTTATTTCGTCTATCGCAATACATCGATAGGTTTGCGTTTAGACACGACGTAACTTCCGGTTAGGCTTATTATAAGCGTAACCGCAAGCGATACTGCAAATATTAATGCCACCTGCCGTATTCCAAATACCGAAATAGGTATCATAATACCTAAATCGCTCTTTACCATAGAGTTGATGACAATACCCGCTATTCCGCTGATAAGAGAAGATATTGGGAATATCACAGCAAAGAGTATCATCCCTTCAAATAAACATATATGGAAAATATCTCTCGACGTTGCTCCGATCGCTCTCAATATGCCTATCTCCCTTTCTCTTGCCATAATTGAGTTTACCAAATAGTTGCCAAACATAAACGAGGCAAAAATGCCAATGCCAAGAGACACATAATAAAATATCTTTTTCATTATATCCATTGTGCTTTTAATAAATCCTGCTTGTTCCAAGACGCCGTTATTTGTCCGTATTTTTTCATTATTATCAAGGTATTGTGATATAACGTTCTTTATCTTAGATTTATTTTCAGGAGAAATCTTCACTAAGCCTGCGGTTGCCTCAATGTGTTTTGCTTCTAGCGTTGCTTTATCATTTTGGTATGCTACCGAATTTATAAGTACCCTACTGCTCTCAGTGATAAAGTACGACCAAACATTGTCAAGTACTGAAATGTCTAGATATTAATCTAATATTTGAAAAATTACTCCATAATTCCTCAAGTATTATAATTAACCTCTATCTTCCTTCTTTTCCAGTATCACCTGGATCGCCAGTAGGTCCTGGTTTTCCTACTCCTGAATAACTCTTTCCACCTTGACCACCATTGCCGCCATCACCACCTGGGCCACCGGTGCCATTACTTCCATTCACTAACTGCGTGAAACTGCCTGTTATTGTTGCCATACCAGATTTAGCATCATAGCCTTGTCCTTTTGTACCACCTCTGCCGCCGGTACCACCTTTACCGCCTTTGCCACCAGTGCCCCAAGCATTATTTTTTCCTGGTCCACCTGTGCCGCCTTTGCCGCCTTTACCGCCATTGCCTCCATCGCCACCACGTGCGTATACTTGTGCCCATGACGCTATTTTGATTGCTCTCGCTACATTAAAAGCATATCTGCCTGAACCACCTGTGCCACCTTGATGCCCTGTGTTACCTTGCGCTGCAGTTTCGGTCATAGCATCCCCTTGTTTGCCTTGTGCTCCGTTGCCTCCATTACCGCCATAGACTTCTAGTCTACTGACATTTATATATACATAGGACGCCCATACAGCGCTACCGCCATGTCTTCCAGCTATTGCCACTATATCTCCAGGTCCTACTGGGTTATTTACGTTTCCGTCGATCCCATTGCCACCATATATTTTCAGTGTGGAGGTACCTTCTTGTTGTATATTTATACTATGGCATACTATACCGCTACAATAGTGCTCTGGGCTTCCCGTATACATTATATTGTACGTTAGTCTTTTCCCACCTCTTATTATTGAGTCACCTTTACATACTAAATTTAATCGGCAATCTCCACTCATTTCCATTCCACTTGTACCATTGATTCTAACTGCTATTGCTATATTCGAAGCCTTTGAGTAAATAGCGTTGTAGTCGTCTTGAGCTTGGAATTTGAAATCCCATAGTGTTATTGCTATTGGAGTCTCTCTTTCTTTCTCTATCTCAAATCTCAAATTCTTAAATTCTTTACTTGTTGTTCCCCTCAATATTACTTCTTCAACATCCGTACTAAATGTATATACACTATCCACGTTTGTTGGCAAATCTCTAAAGTCCATTATGGACAAAACCTTTGTTATTGTCCTTGTTTGATTTGTGCCAACTGATTCCGTCTCTGGCCATCTCGCTTTTAGAACTAAATTCCCTGTTGTCCCTTTCTCTATTCTCGTTATAACATTGTTATTATTTGTAAGGTTTATCCATCCTCTATTATATAAACCATTACTTAATCCATATTGCCTACTGCTTGGCAAGTCAAATGCGTCTTCTATTGTATAATTCCTATTTGATACGCCACTGCCGCCGTCTGCATTAAATGTAATACTGTATACTGTTGGCGTCCACTTTGCATATAATGTTATACTTGGAGCAGTTATTCCTTCTATATCTTGATCCCACTTGATTCCATTTCCGTAGTTTTTACCGCTTAAATCCGATTCTGCAAACCATCCTGCGAAGTCATAACCATCCTTCGTTGGCTTTGGCATACCTGACAATATACTTCCATATACCACTCCTGACATGTTACTACATGCGCTACCACCATTACTGTTAAATACTATTTCACTATTCTTCTCTTCCCATTGTGCCAATATTTCCAAAGTTCCATTATTTTCATAGTTATCAGTAATGTCTGGCATAGTGACAAATTCGAATTTTTTATTACTTTCATTTTTGTATGTCCAATATGTAAAATTGTAACCTACTTTTAAAGGAATATCTACCGAAATATCCATCCCTACGTTTGCTGTTATTTCTTTATATATATTGCTATCATCATAATAATATATAACTGTATGCAATTCGTCTGTATAGCGTGGGGACAAAACAATAATCCCATCACTATTTTTAAATGCTTCTAGATTAGGCACGTACGAACTTGCCCAGCCAAAAATTTGATCTTGACAATAAAAGTCCTCAAACTTTTTACCGCTTATATAACCGCCTTTCTCTATAAATAACTTCTTTATTTCAAAAAAATTAACCTCTTTTCCTTGTGTTAATTTTACCGAACTGTCAGTGCTTATTCCATCATCGCCAATATACAAATAATTATTGCCCATATCTATCTTTACTGTATAAGCAACAATCTCCTCGCATGCGAAGACGATTTCATCCCCAATAATAACATTTATTATTGAAGCAATAAAAACCAAACTGACTACAATTAATATCAAAAATAATCTTTTTTGTCTTATACCAAATGTTTTCATAAATACCTCCATTCTATTAATAAAACAATTTAACTTCTTAATTCGTCCCCCAATTTAATATTTTTATAAGAAAATCATTCTATTAGGCACTACATGCTCTCTACTCCTCTACTTAAATAACAATTCTATCAACGATTTTGTCCCATCTTCTCACAAAATTTCATAAAAAAAGACAACTAGTCTAAATAGTTGTCTCTCAAATAGATTTATGAACTTACTATAATATCACTTCACCTCTTAAGAATAAATCATGTCTAATGCTTCAGTTACTGGCATTTCACTAAAACTATCAAAATTTATAAAATAATTATATTCGCCAATCGTAAATGTCATTGCATATGAGTAATAAAAATTATCCTCCTCATAACTTATCAAATATCTAACTGGTATATCTCTCCATTTTACACTATCCGTTATAATGTCGAATTTTTGAAGTTGAGTTAAAATGTATGATTTATTTACCACATTTAACTTAATATCGTCAAAATACTCATCGAATATAATCATCTCAATATACAATCCAAAATTTTGATTGTTTTCTTTATATGTCATTATGGACGTATATGACTCAATATATTCTATTGACGGCAATAGACAATTAAAATTATATTTATTATTAATCTCATCAATATCGCTTATTTCTACTAATTCGATTTGAGAATTATCACAATAAAAATATTGTGACGCATCTTGCGGTGCCCCTTCTTTATTCAACAATATTGGAAGAGCAACTGACAAGGAAACTATTACCGCTAAGAGCATAGTAAACGCAATCCATACATATTTGGGAATGCTTCTATGCACCTTTATCTCGTACTCACTTCTATTTCTCAATTTTTGCAGGTCTGTATCTTTCCCTCTCTTTGTAGAGTCAACATACTTTCCCATTAATTCGTTAAATCTATCGTCTTTCATTCTAATTTATTGCAACAGCTTCTGCCGCTATCATATTACCTCCGCTATTTAGTAAATAATATCCGTCTTCGTTATTTATTCCCGAAGAAACATGAATATATGTATTTGATAGTATTAAAGTATTATCCGCGTTATAATAATTTACCTTTTGGTATCCGTATGCTACAACTATATGATTACCCCCATAAAAATTTTTGCTAATTAAAACATGGGTTCCCAAATCATTAAATGACACAAAATTATAACCACTCAGGAAAAGTGCTACTGGTCTTCCACTGCGCAGCTCTGCTTCAAAATTAGCGAAATTAAAATTGCCATTTGACATAACTGATATATAAGATATATTCCTATCCCGCGATTGCACATACAATCTTAAGCCGTTTTGAAAATCCTCTTGTGTAGTTCCGTCACTCTTTGTGTTAGTTTTCATATACGTATAAAGCGTATTTATTACTGCTTGCTTTTTATCTTTATTCAAAGCCATAAGATAGTATGTATAATTATTGCCACGCTGTATCCCAATCGTACAATCTGGGATCAAATTGTCATAATACCTATCATAAAAGCCTATAATATTCGCTCCTGCCACGTTAGCGCAAGTATTTTTCAATGATCCATTCGTATTATAATAATCTGGGAACGAACTGTTGATTTTATATTTAGTAGTATCTTTCCAGCTGTAATAAATAGTTTCCACTTCGGCATTTTGTGTAGCCGCCTCTGAATAAAGTATATCATCAGAATAGGTTGTTGCTACTTCTGCCTCGCATTTATTGTTAGCACTGAATGTTGTTATGCAAAAAGACGAAACAACGATAATTAGGACCATTATAATTACATTTATTTTTTTATTCATTATTTTACCCTCCATAAATATAGCAATCTAAATGTCAATTTTGTCCCAACCTTTTATATTCAATTCGTTTTTCAAAATTTCTATTGCGTCATTTTTCAATCTCCCAACCTGTGTTTTGGAAATACCTAAATCCTTAGCAATCTGTCTAATCGTTTTGTCTTCAAAATATGTTTCCTGAATTATTATCCGTTGCATATCTGTTAATTTCATCATTGCAACATTTATATCATTTCTTAATCCTACGACTTCCATCGAATCGTCAGTCTGATAATTATTGACTTTTAAATAATCAACGTATGCTATATTATTCCCAACTTGACGATTTAACTTTTTTAATCTGTTTAGCACTTGCCTAGTCATTACTCTACATAAGTAACCATAAGCATTTTTATATATTAAAAAACCATTTGCATATTTCTTTATATCATACCAAAAATCTTGAACTAAATCATCTGCCTCACTTTCATTTTTGAGATATTTTAAGGCAATGTATCTGATAGTTGGAGACATAAGTTCATAGAGATGTGATATGCTATCATCGTCTCCTTGTCTGACTTTTATCAATAATACATTTAAATATTCTCTTGGCTCTTTATCCATGCGTAATTCTCTTTATTTAACATTGTATATCGAAATTTATTATACTATACACTTAACAAACTTTCAAGAACAATCGTAATCTTTCTAAAAATGATTCTTGACATAAATCAGAGTGTAAAATCATAATTCATTACTATTCGTTTTATCAGTGCAATATTTTACACTTGCAATATCTATTTCTTGTGTATTATAAATAACTGCTCTTCTCACTTATTTGCAATTTGATTATTACTTCACTTTATCAATTTATGAAGCCATAATAGTTTCAAGTCCATATGCACGATAGAAATTATATTACACTCCTTACGTAACTTTCTTGACAAAATCTATCGTGAAAACGTTGTTATGTACCACTCAATTAATTCTAAATATCAATAAATAAACTCAAAATGCCAATAATTGTCATAAATTTTCTATAATAGAATGAAAAAAGGTCTAAATGTCAGAAGACTTTTAGACCAATACACTTGGTGCGGATAACAAGATTTGTAAGGAGCAACGCGACGGTATAGCGAGCGAATATGCGAGCGTCACAGTTTGGACTGTCGCCGTTATCCCACAAAAACGGCAGACTCAATACCTTGAGCCTGCCTTAATGGTGCGGATAACAAGATTTGAACTTGCACGGCCTTTCGGCCATAAGAACCTGAATCTTACGCGTCTGCCAATTCCGCCATATCCGCTTAATATGGAAAAATATTTTGTAGTTACTATATTATCAAAATATGATTTCTTAGTCAATGAATATCAAAATGTTTTTAGCAATTATTTATAAACTCTTTGGATTGTAGAAAATAACTGCAATATTTGTCATAAATGCAAATATCGTAAATAAAATATATTGTAGATTCGTCATAAAATAGCAACATTATATGGATATTTTAGCATTAGATACAACAGTTGATTAATATTCAAATGCGATTATTATGCTAAATAGAAGTATTAATGATATTTCTCATATGGATATTTTAGGAGTATATTCCTGCCTATCCCCTATTTTGACGTTTTTACGAATCTACTGCATTTATTGGCAATATTTAGAAGCATAAATGCTAAAAAGGAGAATTTAATGAGCCAAATAACGCAACCGACAACAACTAAGCCGCAAAAATCCTTGAATATCGTATTTGACAGCATAATAGAAATAAATGGGCTAACAGAAATGATAGAAAGCGATGAAAAGCAGGTTATATGCAATTTGGGCGATAAATCGCTTATAATTACCGGAGAAAAACTTAAAATAGTCAATCTAGACACGTCTAGAGGCATTTGCTCTTTATCCGGCAGTATTACAGCGCTAAAATACTCAAAAGGCAAGCAAAAGCTATCATTTTTCAAGAAAATATTCAAATGATACTCTCCGATACGCTTAATCAGCCTTTAGCATTGGCTATATACACGTCTTTTGGCATAATATTTGGCTTGATATACTCGGTCAATGCTTTTGCTTGCGCATTTTTTGTTAAAAAAGCAATATATAGGCATATATCGCAATGCTTATACGTTTTACTTTACGGCGCAGTCTTCTTTGTAATTACGTTCACGCAGTTCAATTACGATTTGAAGATTTATCACTTTATAATTTCAGCATTCTTTACTGCCTTGACGTCGTTAGCATTATATTTGCTTACAAGAAAGCATCAACGGTCAATAAATGCTAAGTGCGACGCTATTAAAATCAAAATAGCTCAGAGCAAGATAGTTAAAAAATTTAAGAAGTAATAAATCTTCTAAATGCGCTTTACTAATTAAAATGACGCATCTTACCACCGCAATCACAGGTCTTGCCGTATCTTATGATACACTCGCCACAAGTGTAATTGTGACAAACGTCGCAGAAAAAAGCATTTTCATAGTCGACTTGACCTCTGCAAATACTGCATCTAGGCATAACAACCTCCTAAATCTTAATATTATTAGTATTGCCCAAAGATCACTGTATATTCATGTTAATAATACTGAACGCGTTCAAAATAATTGGCTGATTTTAGCCAATTATTTTACTAAAAATAGCAAATTTAGCACAAAATTGCGCTAAATAGTACAGTTTGAATTAATAGTAAATGTTTCACAAATATCGTGAAACATTTACCGAAAAACCAGTGAGAACGAAGATTTTAGATAAATTTGTTCTTGTTTTTACTTAATTATTAGGTATATATTAGAATATATTTGAGTAAAATATGCATATTTAAGAACATATAATGCTAAAAATTGTTTCACAGGGAACATAACGGAGAAAAATGGACAAACTGCCGAATTCAACTGTGAAACGGCTCAATTTTCCTAATTTTTTCACAAATTTACACATTTTTGTATTTTAGTAAGACAACACGAATATATATGCCTATGTTACAACTTATGCAATATACAATTTGCAACAAATGCCAAGCAATATTTTATACACAAATCAACTAACACAATACAATTATCTCGTTATATTCACATGACCAGCCGTTTAACCGATATTTATGAAAGCGTTATTTTTAATTTTCTGTAATAGCAATTATCAACCGGCGTATTGCAAAAGTACTATTTCTTCTCAATGCATTCACAGACTACTTAGAATAGAATCTAAACGGTTTTATTTATGCTTATAACTGACGTATAATTTATAATGTTGCACGTGAAACATTATATTTTTAGTTCTTTATTCCCATTGGCAATTTTATTGATTCGCACCAAACATCCCTATCCGATCCCAATTAATACATTAAAATTAATTTAACATTATATCAGCTTCGATACTTATTTGCTACAACCCAAGATACGGTAGCAATACAAACATTAAAGCCACCTTAAGCCATCTAGACCGTCAGGGAAGTCATAACATGGGAAGCTATAACATAATAGCAAACCGCCGCGCAACGATAATATGTTGTGCGACAGACACAACGCAACCGCATTTATCGGTAATTTTATAATTAAACAACAAGACAATATAATACGTTTTCATAACGCGAACATATTATCAAGTTATTTGAAAGTAAGGATATCTTAAATGCCTAAACATATTATGAAAGACCAGAAAGTATGCAAACGCCTGAGAATCAACTGTTTTGATGCGTTTATTGTATTTATCTAAAGCAGAGCATTGCGCGCAAGAGCAACGCAAAATAGCGAGCAAAGCCTAGCTTAGCATTATTATTAGCGACAATATGGCTCGCGAACTCCACAACCACCCATTATTACGTTAATTTGCAATTTAATCAACCTATCGCACCGGTTTATAATAATGACACCCTATGCGTGGTAACAAATTGATAAATCAACTATATTGAACTTCACCCGTATATCATACGTTTCACGTGAAAATGATTTCTAAAACATCCGTTGCAACATCTTATTGCTATTAATCTTAAGTTTGCCACATCTACTGCATTGAAGACAAGCTAATCATTCGGTTAGACAAATTTATTCTTAAATCGCAACCAAATGCAATACCTACCGCATTGTTACATTTCCCATTTCCGATTGAGCTACTTATCAACACATATATTAAAATTTATTAGAGTATGTCGGCAAACATCTATAGGCAAAGCTAAATTAGACGTGGCATCATGAATTGCAATTTATACTTAAGAACTTGTAAACATAATTTATGCCGGAAGCGCTTAACCCGAACAATTATTATGACATTTTCACGCGCAACCTTTGCTCAAAGCCAATAATACGTCTGCAGGCAGTCATTTACTTGATAAGAATAAAATCAGCGGTGTATACCATTAAAGCCGATTCGATTGGATATTCATCCCCGGACAATCGCTATACTATTTATTGTAGCGTATTGGAACCTTGATTACTAATATTATAATTAGCCATTCGACAATTTATAGAATCTTTTTAGATTATTTATCCATGAAGCATTAAATTCATTGACTGATATCTCGCTACTGTGTAATTATACCAAACGTAGGAGTCACATAATCCAATATGACAAAGCATTTAGACTTTATTAACATTGTCGGAATGGCGCGCGCATTTTTTATTATTTTCTCGACTTATTATTGAAGTTGCCAATATAAATTAGAACGCGAAATCATAAATTAACTTCGAATCACAAAAGAAATAACTTGACTCTACAATTATTACGTTGTATTCATTTCATTTTATTAATTGCGTTGCGAGGTTATCTTGTATATTCAAAGCTATATTTCTATTTCAAATCGCTTTGACTTCTGTAAAAATCAAATTAAATTACGCCATCTATAAATTATTCACTCCTTATTAATTACTTCAAATTACGAGATAGAGTAACTACGCAATTATAAAAACCAATGGACATAAACGCAATGTTACACGTGAAACATGGTATTTTTTTGAGTTTTGCTATTTTAGCACTTTTGACACATAATACTGCATAAAGAAGTCGGCATTACGATCTGATTGGTTAGTGTATTGCAAAAAACCATCTAGTAGCAACATTTTTAAGTCTAGTTATGCTCATTAGTGATAATTATCTCTAACAAAAAAAATTATTTATTGCCTTATATTCAAAAGAATAGTAACTCATACTATTAATCGAATAGTAAACACCTTGCTTTTATTGGGCAAATCTGTCAAGCGTTGCCATTGGGCATAACAAAAAATATAAGTAGGCGAACCAACACGCTCTCATTAGACCGTATTATTTCTTTTTATGCAATTCTCTAATAATCACGCCATTTTACAGCCAGAGTATTGACATTATATTTTTAGGGTACCATTATTTCAATGACTGCATGTATAACGCTTTTGCAATCTAAAATGATATGATTTTTTAGTTGCGAATAGTTCCTTGTGTAATTTTGCATATTCTGTAGTACAATATAGCAGAATTTTGGCTATACTTTGTCTGTACTTCTATATTTCGGCTGTTTTTTGATTATTATTTATAATAATCAAAGTGGATTTTCTAGTGATTTTCTCATTGAATAATGATATAAAATACCTATTTTTACAACAAGACATGAGTATCCTACTTTAACTATGCGCTATATGAATGCGGGCAGGTACAAAATAAAGTAGTGGCAATTTACTTGACAGTTACTTGCTATTTATTTATAATAATAAAGCGTAATTATTTTTTTATATAAAAAGGAGACAATAGATATGAAACAGACGTATCAACCCAAGAAAAGACAAAGATCAAAGGTTCACGGCTTCCGTGAAAGAATGCGTTCAAAGAGCGGTAGAAACGTAATTAAGAGACGTCGCAATAAGGGCAGAAAGCAACTCACCGCTTAATAGAGTATGCAAAAAAAGTACAGGCTGAAAAACGGCAGAGTATTTAGATATCTGCGCTTAAAAGGGCAAAGCAACGCCAACAAAATGCTTGTACTTGTCCACGCCCCTTCCAAGTTCCCTTTGAAGGTGGGTTTTATCGTAAGCAAAAAAGTTGATAACAGAGCAGTTGTTCGCAACAAGGTCAGACGACGTCTAAGAGAAGCGTTTAGGGCAATGATTCCGTATCTTAAGGACAACGTAAATTATATTGTCATCGCAAGAGAAGTATGCGGCGAAGCGAATTTTGAGGAACTGACAAACAATCTTGCGCATTTGATAATCAAAAGCGACTTATTTGCAAGAAAAATCGACGATGACGTAGTTGAAAGATTAAAACTCAAACAGAGCGTATTGGAAAAAGCAAAGTTTGATTGAGGCGTACGGACGATAAATGAAAAGCGGAAATTTTTTTATTCAATATTATAAGCAATTTATCAATCCCGCAGTGGGTGGCAGGTGCAAACATATTCCGTCGTGTTCGGCATATATGGGACAAGCCATAGCCAAAAAAGGATATATCAAAGGCTCTGCAATGGGCGTAGCTAGGATATTGAGATGCAATCCCTTTTCAAAAGGCGGATATGATCCCGTAAAGGATAATCTTAAAGGAAACGCAAAATGGCTATTATGAATTTTAGTTTGCTTGCTGCGGTTAGTTCTATTTGGAAACCCATCATCAGCTTGCTACATTGGATGAACAGCGGTATCGGCAACTTCGGTTGGACGGTAGTGGTGTTTTCTATTATGTTGCGCTTATTGCTTTTGCCGTTAGACGTATGGCAGAAGATGATTATGCGCAAACAAAAAGCTAAAATGGACGCAATACGTCCTCAGCTTGAAAAAATCCAAAAACAATACGCCAATAGACCCGACCTTCTAAGGCAAAAGCAATACGAACTTCAGAAGGGCTCTATGAATATATTTACTTCTTGCTTGCCAATGATTTTCACGCTTGTGATATTCTACGTGGTATTCCAAGGATTTAGGCAGTATATCGTGCAATACAATCAAGACAAAGTAACCGAACTGTACAATATATATCTGCAATTCTTCAAAGACAGTGACAACGTGGAGCAGATTTTGAAAGTCTACAATGAACAACTCGTTGCGGCGGGAAAAACCGCAGTCGATACGTATTTGAGTGGCGATGGATTCATCGAAGGCTTTTTCCCGTCATACGATTATATACGTCAAGCGGGACTTATCGACCAACTTAACGCATCTTTGGTAGACAAATATCCTCTTGAAAGTTGGCTTTGGGTCAAAAACGTGTTTATGTCGGATACTTGGGCAAACGTAATACCTAGCCTTGACAACTTCACGTCAACGAAGTTGGGCGGTATAGGCGCAACCGTTCCGGACATTGCCGGCGTATCGTACGATCAACTTATGAGTCCTATAATCGACAGTTATAACAAGAAAAGTTTTTGGAATATGAGTAAATGGAACGGTTATTTTATACTTCCGATACTCTCTATTGCGACTAGCTTTTTGTCAACAACGTTGCAACAAAAAATGCAACCTGTACAAGTTACGGGCGATCAAGCTCAGCAAAAGCAACAACGCATAATGAACAAAATTATGACGTATCTTATGCCACTCATACTCGGCTTCTTTGCGATAATGTACAGCGCGGCATTTGCAATATACTACTTCGTCAGCAACTTTATGACGATGGCAACTTCTCTCACGTTCAATCTTATTGTAAAGAATATGGACAAGAAAAAAGCAAATCAGCCTATTATTATTCAAAAAAACACCGACAACAATAACGCTAAAAAGTCTAATAAGACAAAAAGATAAAATAGGTAAAACTAGATATACGGTTATAGATTATTAGAAAAAGATACTTTGGTATCTTTGAGGAGAAATATATGAAAAGTGTAGAAATTACTGCAAACAGCTTTGAAGAGGCGCTCGAGCAAGCTCTTGAAGAACTTGGTCTTGACAAAAGCCAAGTCGAAGCAGAAAAAGTAAAAGAAACGGGACTAATTCGCAAAAAGATTACCGTAAAAGTGACGCAAAAAGTCACCGGAGCTACAATGGTAAGCGATTTTGTCAACGGTATTATTCAAAGAATGAATATCAACTGCGCCGCTGAGGTTGAAGAGAAAGAGGACGCTTTTTATGTCAATCTTACCGGCGATGATACAGGCGTACTCATTGGATACAGAGGAGATGTCTTGGACGCGCTCCAATACCTTTCGCTTTTGGTGGTCAACAAGAACAATCCTGACAACAAAAGACTTGTTATCGACGGCGAAAACTACAGAGAAAAGAGAATCGCAACTCTATCTAAACTTGCTAAAAAGATTGCTTTCAGAGTGGCTAAATCCCACAAGGCAGAATCACTTGAGCCTATGAATCCATTCGAGAGAAGAATTATTCACTCGGCTTTGCACGACGATAGATTCGTTACGACGGAAAGCCATGGGGAAGAACCCAATAGATATATCGTTATCTCTCCCAAAAAGCCTGCTTTCGATAGAGAAAGAGGAGATAGAAGGGGCGACAGAGGAAACAGAGAAAGAAAAGAAAACCGTCAATCTCAACCAAAGACGGAAAGCCAAGCTGCCGAAAGACAACAGCAAGAAAATCGCAACTTTAATAAAACCGGCGTAACGAGAATGAAATCTTACGGCGGAGATATGAAGAAATTTTTCTAGAGAGTTCGACGAAAACGGAGGCTAGTCAAAACTAAAATGCATCTTTTTCGCCAATACAACACTCGGCTCGCTTCAACGTACATCCAGTACGACGGAGCGAGCCGAGCGCTATCTTGACAAAAAATCTACTATTTTATATTTTGCCTATCTCCATTCTCTTCGAACGAAAGTGGAGCACTTATTCTTTCAATACTTTTTAATCAACCAATCCCAATAAATAATCGGCGCTAACGTCTAACACTTTACATATGGCAATTAGAGTATCTAAAGATGGCTCTCTTTTGCCCGTACAGTAATTATTGATTATAGTCTGCGACATAAATAATTTTTTAGCAAGCGCATTTTGTGATATGCCATTTTCTGCTAATACTTCTCTAAGACGGTATTTGAATTTATTCATAGTTTACGTTCAATTTATTATTCTATCTCAAGTTTTTCACAATCAAAATATGGGCTATCTAAAAACTCTAATATCGTCATATCAAAACCTTTCGCTATCATTATTACAGTCTTAAAATTAACGCTATTATTTCTATTCTTTAAGATAAATCCTAACTGACTATGTGAAACACCGCTATTTTGTTCCAACCTATATTGCGACATATTCTTCAACTTAAGCAATTCTTTAATTCGCAAAGATAAAGCCATATTAACAGTCATTATTACTTCTTTTTCCATAATTATATCTTATATCATTATGCTACACAAATTACGCCACATAAGTAGCCTAGTTTACTTGACAAAATATTATCTGCAATTGTACACTTATATATGGCGATTAGCCTTATGTTGCTTAAAAGAGAGGTAAAAAATGAAAAAAGAAATAAACGTTAAACTTATTTTAGATTATAAAAAGAAAAACAAATTGACAATAAAAACATTTTGCGAGCAATGCAATATTTGTATGGACACTTATTATTGTATAATTAAAGGAAAGCGTTTTAATATAAAATCTTTATTTGGAATAGCAAGAACAATGAATGTAACAATGACACAACTTTTTAATGCATAGAGGTTCCTTCACTTCGTTTCGGTCGAAATGACATATTTATCCGCTTGAAAAACGTTGCTTTCGACTGTGGAGATTAGTTCTATTTTTGCGTATGCTAGGGCGAAATGAAGTCGTCAAGTGTACTCCTTATACACGTCGATTTCTTGAGTCCCGACGTATGCGTAAAAAGAGGGCTGATATACACAGTCGTTTATTTCCCTAAGCAGAATTTACTGAATATAGTATCAATGATATCCTCGCTTGCAGTATTACCTGTAATAACTCCAAGCGTAAAATATGCCTCTCTCAAGTCTATCAAGCTACATTCGGTGGGTAGAGCAGAGTAGCTTAATTTAGCGCTCTTAAGGCTTGAAATAGCCTGTCGTATTGCTTGCGCGTGACGCTCGTTGGTGATAATATTGCCATTGGTATCCACGCTTGAATCTATAAAAGTATTTATTATTTGCTTTTTAAGTTGGTCAATACCTACGTTGTTTTTTGCGCTTATTTTTATACCTTTACGATTATCTTGCGCCGTATCGCACTTATTTATAACCAATAGTACTTTGTTGTTACTGTCAAAACTCTTTATTAGATTATTTTCGTATTCGTTGAGTTGCCGTCCGGCTTCGGTGACAAACAAGACTATATCGCTGCCTTTTGCGACCTGAATACTTCTCTCCACGCCCAATGCTTCCACTATATCGCCTGTTTCGCGTATGCCAGCGGTATCTACGAGTTTGAGCATAACTCCGTCTACTTCGACGTATTCCTCCAAGCTATCTCGGGTAGTGCCTGCAATATTTGTTACGATAGCCCTATCCTTGCCGATGAATGCGTTGAGTAGAGATGACTTTCCGACGTTGGCTTGACCTACGATTGCTACGCTGATACCTTGACGGATATATCCGCCTACCTTTGCGGTAGAATTGAGTTTTTCTAAGTGTGTTATTAAATCGTCTGTAGTCTTATTAGCGTTGGACTTTGCTTCCTCTTCCATTTCTTCGGGATAGTCCAGGCTAGCTTCAAGTTCGGATATACAATCGAGAAGCGTATTTTGTAAGGCAAGTATTTGCTTGGCAATATCTCCCGTGGAAAGTCTATAACTTGCGTTGAGAGACGCTACGCTCTCGCTGTTTATCATATCGATTATGCCTTCGGCGTCGCTCAAAGCTATCTTACCGTTGAGAAAAGCGCGCTTGGTAAATTCCCCTTTGTCGGCAATCTCGCAACCGTGTCTTAGACAAGCCTTGAGAACCTCGTCAATCAATCTCATACCGCCGTGGCATTGAAATTCAACTATATCTTCGCCTGTGTAGGAATGAGGAGCTTTGAAGTATACCGCCAAAATATTGTCCTTAAATACTCCTACGTCAATACTGCCGTAATACATATAGTTGGGCTGAGCGTCCTTAAAACTTGCAAGTTTTTTGCAAGTAAAAATAGACGATGCAATCTCTAATGCTTTATCTCCGCTCATTCTAACAATGGCTATTGCTCCGCGTCCTACGGGAGTTGAAATAGTGGCTATGGTTTTCATAATTAAATTATATCATAGTAATCATTGCGTTTGCAAATAATACGCGCTTATGATATAATTATGTTGTTTTAAGAGCAAAGGATTGAGATTTTTGAAAAAGCTGGTCACGACTGTGGAGATTAGTTCAATTTTTGCGTATGCTAGGGCGAAATGAAGTCGTCAAGTGTACTAGTCGTACACGTCGACTTCTTGAGTCCCGACGTATGCGTAAAAAGAGGGCTGATATACGCAGTCGGCAGTAACGGTATATAGGATATTATCTATTATGCAAAAGAATTATGACGCTATAGTAATAGGTTGCGGACACGCGGGAGTTGAGGCATGTCTTGCTTTAGCGCGCCTCGGACACAAGACTTTGGCGGTAACTTTATCTCTTGACGCAATAGCCTTTATGGCTTGCAATCCTGCGATTGGCGGTACAGCAAAGGGACATCTGGTGAGAGAAATAGACGCGCTTGGCGGACAGATGGGAATATCTGCCGACAATAATTTACTTCAAATTCGTATGCTCAACATGGGTAAAGGATCGGCGGTACAGTCACTTCGCGGACAAGCCGACAAAACTCTTTATCACCACTATATGAAGAATATTATGGAGACTACGCCCAACTTGGATATTTTGCAGGGCGAAGTAGCCGAGATACTTACTAAAAACGGTACCGTATACGGAATAACAACAACCTTGGGACAGACTTTTTATGCAGACAGCATAGTAGTAGCTACGGGAGTATATCTCAATGCGCATATCATTATAGGCGACAACGTAACCAAGACGGGTCCAAACGGCTTTTCAAGAGCTACAAAACTCACCGACAGCTTGATAAGTCTTGATATTCCTACTAGAAGATTCAAGACGGGCACTCCTGCAAGAGTGGATAAAAACAGCATAAATTTCGACGTAATGCAAATACAGAACGGCGATGATAATATATATCCCTTTTCCTTTATGACAAAAGGATACATACCCAATAAAGAGGTATGCTATCTCACTTATACCACACAAAAGACAAAAGATATTATTATGGCAAATATCGATAGATCTCCGCTCTATAACGGTTCTATACACAGCATAGGACCGAGATACTGTCCGTCTATTGAGGACAAAGTCATGAGATTTGCCGATAAAGAACGTCATCAAATCTTTATTGAACCTGAGAGTAGTCTGACTAACGAAATGTACGTGCAAGGCATGAGTTCGTCTTTGCCTTTCGACGTGCAACTTGAGATGTATAAATCGGTAATAGGCTTGGAAAACGTCAAGATTATGAGATTTGCTTATGCAATAGAGTATGACTGCATAGACTCGCTTTGTCTGACGCCGTATCTTATGGTAAAACACGTCAAAGGTCTTTTCTTAGCGGGACAGCTCAACGGCAGCAGCGGATACGAAGAAGCGGCGGCGCAAGGTCTTATTGCCGGCATAAACGCTTCGCTATATCTAAAACAAAAACAGCCTTTGGTATTGACGAGAGATTCGTCGTATATTGGCGTACTTATAGACGACTTGGTAACTAAAGGCACCAACGAACCTTATAGAATGATGACGGCTAGAGCGGAACATAGACTGCTATTACGACAGGAAAACGCCGACAGACGACTTACTCCGATTGGTAGGGAAATAGGCTTGGTAAACGACGAAAGGTGGCAATCTTTTGAAAAGAAGATGCAGACTATTGAAGATATATCTAATATCTTAAATAAGTCTTTACCTCCCAAAGAATTCAGGCAGTTTTTTGAAAATATCGGCGAGCCTGTACCAAACAACGCTCTAACTTATAAAGATATGCTTAAACGAGCAAACGTATCTTTTGATATGCTTATGCAAAACTTTGAAGATCTTAAAGACATAGATAGAAGATGTCTTGAAGAAGTAGCTACGTCTATCAAATACGAAGGCTATCTCAACAAACAGCAGGCTGTCATTGAAGATATAAACAAACTTGAAAATAAGTCGCTTCCGCAAGACATAGATTATAGCCAAATAAAAGGTCTGAGAATCGAGGCCAGACAAAAACTCGACAAAATAAAACCTCTCAACTTAGGTCAGGCTTCGAGAATAAGCGGAGTATCACCGGCGGATATAACGGTGCTTTTAGTGTATATTTCCAAGACGGGTAGGTAATTATGGAACTGAATATTCTTAAAGATTATTTGTTAAATAATTATAAAAATTCTTGCGAAAACAGTGATATTTCACTTTACTTGACTAAATTCTCACTTTATTACGATAAATTGATAGAGTGGAACTGCAAATTTAATCTTACGGCAATAACTCAATCTGACGACGCGCAAATAAAGCACTTTATTGACAGTATATTGCCCAACAATTTGCTTGATAAAAGCAATAATATTTGCGATATAGGTTGCGGAGCAGGCTTTCCCAGTATTCCTTTAGCAATTCTCAATCCCGACAAAAAGTTTACTTTGGTTGACAGCGTAAATAAGAAGATAACCTTTATTAATTATATCATAGAATTGCTTGATTTACAAAACGTAACTGCAATACATTCAAGAGTAGAGGACTTTGCCAAAAGTAATTTCCAAAGTTTTGACGCATGCGTAGCAAGAGCCTTAGCAAGCATGCCTACGCTTGTGGAATATACTTTACCTCTTATCAAAAAAGACGGCTTTTTATTTGCATATAAGGGTATAAATTATAAGGAAGAATTAGAACAATGTTCAAAAATTCTCCGTATTCTAAACGGAAAATTGCAAAGAGTAGAGCAATATGATTTGACAGAAGAAGAAAAAAGATACGTGCTGGCAATACAAAAAATGGGAGATTGCCCAAAAAAATATCCGAGAATTGGCAATAAACCTAGACTACAACCTATATTAGGATAAAAATTTATGTTGCATATCTAAAATTTCTTTGATATAATAGAGTTGAACGGTATTTCAAAAGCAAACAGGAGGAATTATGAAAAATAATTTTGATAAGAATTTGGACATAGACAGCGATTTTACTACCTACGATAAAAACGGTAATCTAAACGAAGGCGTAGAAATAATGCCTTTGGAAAGCATAGTTCCCAATCCTAATCAACCGAGAAAAAAATTTGACGAAAGTTTGCTTGAAGAACTTGCTGTTTCTATAAAGAACTACGGAATTATACAACCTATCATAGTTTGTCCTGCAGGCGGTGGAAAATATCAAATCGTAGCGGGCGAGAGAAGATACAGAGCTAGTAAACTCGCCGGTATAGCTACTATTCCTGTCATCAAAAAATACTATACGGAAAAACAAATTAAAGAGATTTCTCTTATAGAGAATCTTCAACGTCAAGACCTCAATCCTATCGAAGAAGCTCAAGCGTATAAGGCATTGATTGACGAATATGATTTCACTCAAGAACAACTTGCAGATAAATTGGGCAAATCGCGTCCAGTAATTACAAATTCTTTAAGACTTCTCACTCTCAATCCGGTCGTAATAGATATGGTTGTCAACGGCAGAATATCGGCAGGTCACGCAAGATGTCTTACTTCTATAAAGGACTACGTAGTACAACACACCTATGCTTTGGCTTGTTGTGATAAACAACTTAGCGTAAGACAGTTGGAACTCATGGTTCGCAATTATCTTAAGACCGATCCTAACGACCCCGAGCGTAAAAAGAAAGAGATTCCTGAATTGACGGTCGAACTAAAAGATTTGGCAAATATAATGCAAAGAAAATTCGGTACTAAGGTAAATGCAGTCGGAAATAACAATAAGGGTAGAATATATATCGATTATTATTCCACTGCCGATTTAGATAGAATTTACGAGATACTTGAAAAAATAAATTAAATTTTATTTATATATTATAGACGCGGATATTATATAATTTTAGCGATATATTATTTATTAATTTCAATCCGTTTCGTTGTTGTAAAAGTATACAATAGATAAAAGGAGTAACATATGAAAAAATTTTTCGCTGTTTTAACGGTTTTAATATGCGCAATTCTCTGCTCATTAGGACTTGTAGCCTGCAATACGGACGAGGATGAACTTGTTGAGGTTAAGGGAATTACACTTGACGTAACTGAATTAACGCTTAAAGAAGGCGAATATTATGCATTAACTGCTACAGTAACACCGTCAAACGCAAGCAATCAGGAAATTGAATGGTTGACGTCGAATGATAGAGTAGCAACGGTGGATAACGGTAACGTCGTAGCCGTAGCGGAAGGTAAGGCAATTATATCCGTAACTACAAACAACGGCAAAACTGCGTCGTGTACCGTGACGGTTGAAGCGGAGATGGAAGAATCGCCTGTTAAATGTACCGTTACTCTATATGCAAATGGCGGAGTTTTTGAGGGAGGAAGCGAAACTTACGAAATGCAGGTGAACCACGGTGATAGGCTGAGCGGTGATTTAACCGTGACTAGAGGAGATAAGTATGTCTTCACAAACTGGTATACAGACGAAAACCGCACAAATTTATGGGACTTAGACGAGGATATTGTAACAGAGGATATAGAACTTTTCGCAGGTTGGAAATATTTGAATAAATATCAGTCAGTTATCGACTCTCTTGAAGAGAGAATTAAAGCCCAATTGCAAGATAATAGCGCAGATGTCGAAATTCTGTCCTTATTCAAGGATAAAGATGGATATCTTTGCTTTGTCGAAAAAAACGGCAAAGACGTGTTTTCGTATAAGACTGACATTTACGGTTTTGACGAAATAGTAGGCGACGCAGATATTATTTTACAAATTTCTAATACTACTTTAACACAGCTTAAAACTTACAATGATAAATATACGTCTGAAAATAATTCCTATGTTGCGGATAATATGGCTTATAAATATACGTCGGCGTTAAACGCAAACGACGCTATAATATACAGTTGCGTTTCCGAATGGAAATTGTATTCAGAGGATGATTTTTCTACCAACGGTCCTTGGTATGGCTGTCAAATAAAAGCTATTATAGTAGACGAAAACGGTAATGTTTTTGATTGCAGTTTTACGGTAGTTGCGCCAATTGCTTATTATAGTTTAGTTATCGGCGGGTCTGTGTTGAGTGAAGCGGTCGACTTAATTATGATAGAATTGGGTGAAATTTCAAACGATTTTTATTCAGAGTATATCAAATCACAACAAGCTTAAAAATAGTATATGTAGGTTGAGATTCTTTGACTTCACTTCGTTTCGCTCAGAATGACGCCTATTTAATAAAAAATTCTCTACAAACTATTTAACTTAGATTTGTAGAGAATTTAATATCTATTACTTTTTACTTATTATTTATTACCTATCTTTTATCTCGTTCTTATCGGCAAAATAAGATATAAATATTCATTACTTTCAATAGGGGTAATAACCACAGGATTACTGCTATTGGATATTTTGATAGATATATATTCGTCACTGCTGTTTTTAATGCAATCGGTGAGATATTTAGCGCTAAGACTAATAGTTACGTCTTTACCTTTAGTAAAAGTATTTATTACTTCTTTTATATTACTCATACTGGTATTGCAATAAATAGACATCTTACCTTCTTTTATATCTATCTTAATATAATTGCTCTTATCTTGCTTAGCTATTACGTCAACTTTATCCATACTGTATTCAAGACTTGCTCTATCTACTGTTACTTCAGTCTCAAAATTCTTAGGAATAGTAGACTCATATTTTATAAAACTTCCGCCTATTAGAGAAGTAACAATCTTGCTATTTTCAAATTCAACCATCATTTTCTTGTCGTTGAATTTAATATTTACCGTTTCTTCATCATTTTCTAAGAGTTTAGAAATCTCGCTTAAGCTCTTTGCCGGAACTATTATGCTCGATTCTTTTTGTTCTTCAGCAAGTTCCTTATTGCAAATTGCAAGTCTGTAGCCGTCAAGACCTACGCTTCTTATTTGATTTCCTTTTATTTCAAGCAAACAACCTTTAAGCTGTTGTCTAATATCTTCGGTAGACGTAGCGAATATAGTCTTATTTACAAGGTCTTTGAAATCCTTTTGTTTAACAGAAAGGGAAGTGATATATTCTTGATCCTCGATAGCGGGATATTCGCTTATATTCATGGTTGCTATATAAATAAAGCTGTCGCAGTGAGAAATATATAGCTTGTCCGCTTCTATTTGAGAATCGAATTCTATTATATTTTCCTTACTTATTTTTCTTATATATTCGCAAATAGTTCTTCCCGGAACTAGTACTTCTCCTTCCATAATTATATCAGCTTTTATTTTCATTACGATAACAAACTCAATATCTGTTGCCATTATCGTCAAAGTATCGCCGAAAGCGCTAAATTTAATGCTCTCTAATATAGGCATACTCTTTTTTGAAGGAAGAGCCTTCATTACTTTTGATAAAGCGTCTGACAAATCCGTTCCGTTGCAAATAAACTTCATTTATACACCTCTGTAAATTATATATTTTTTATATTTATTAGATAATCATAATATCAATAAGGGGAGTGGAAATGTTGATAAGTTATTTAATAGACCTATAATCAATAAAAATTGAGAATTTTATGTTTATAAGTATGTTGATAAATAATTTTAGTTTTCCACATTGTCCACAAAAAGATATTTTTATTTATCTATTATGTCAATCGGTTATATATTTTTTATTATAAGCAGTTATTTTTTGCTTATAATTATCTTTTTTGAATCATATTTTTTATGTCTTTAACTTGGTTGTTTATCAAGTTATCTTCTTTGATAAGGTCTTCTATTTTATCTCTTGCGTACATAATAGTAGTATGGTCCTTTCCTCCGAAATAACTTCCTATAGAGGCCAAAGGTACTCCCATCATGTCGTAAATTAGATAAATAGCTATCTGCCTTGCCATGACTATTTGCTTAAGTTTTTTCTTACCTATTACGTCTTGCTTTTTGACGTTGTAGTAAGAACAAGTAGCGTCTACAATGGTATCCATTGACAATATGTGAGTAGTGACGTCAATATCGTCTTTCAGAGCTTCTTTTATTATTTCTATACTGTTTGGTTCTTTACCGAGCAATTGACAGTAGAAAATTACTTTTTGCAGAGCGCCTTCAAGTTCTCTTATATTACTGTCTATCTTTTCCGCTATGAAATATACCACTTCTATAGGAAGATTAACGTTCTTATAAAAAGCCTTCTTTTGAAGTATGGCGATTCTTGTTTCTAAGTCGGGAGTAGATATATCTACCGTAAGACCGCTTGCAAATCTCGATTGTAATCTCTCTTCTAAGAAAGTAAGTTCCTTTGGATGACGGTCAGAGGAAAGAACGATTTGTTTTTTGAATTGATACAAGTCATTGAAGGTATGGAAAAGAGCCTCTTGAGTTCCCGTTTTGCCCGCCAAAAATTGTACATCGTCTATCATTAGTATATCAACGTTGCGATATTTTTCTCTAAATCTTCTATTTTGTTCGTTATCTTTATTATTTTTAATGCTGTCTATATAGTCGTTGACAAACTGTTCCGTAGTGCAGTAAATTATCTTGGCTTTTTTATTTTTTTTCAAGATTTCATTACCGATAGCGTTCATTATATGCGTTTTGCCAAGGCCGACTCCTCCGTAAATAAATAGAGGATTGTGCAAAGTACCGGGTTGTTCCGCTATAGCTTTTGCGGCGGCGTATACTACTTGATTGCTTTGACCGACAACGAATTTATCAAATACAAAGTCGGAATTAAAAAAACTCTTGCTATCGATATTATCATTATTGACTTCTTCTTTAGATTCTTGAATATGATTTTCATACACCGATACTTCGTCCGGTGTGATGATTACAAAATCGTTTATGTAAGTATAATTGAGTTTTTTTATCTCTTCAAGAATAATATCTCTATAGTTGTTATAGATAGTATTTTTGTTAGATTTAAGAGGAGATACGATAATAAGTTTGTTATAAGCTACTGTCAAAGGCTGTAGCGAATTAAACCACATATCGTAGCTTACCGTGGATATTTTATTGGATATTCCTATCAATAATTCATTCCAAATTTTCTTACAATCTTCCATACGACTATTATAATATAAAAAGCAAAATATTTCAATAAAAATGTTGAGAAAATATCTAAATTATTGTAAAATATATCTATGTATATTGAGAGCGTTCAACTTAAGAATTTTCGCAGTTATGAGATAAAAGAAGTGACTTTCAAAGAAGGTCTTAATATCATAGTCGGACAAAACGCGAGCGGTAAGACTAATCTTTTGGAGAGTATTTATTGCTCGGGTATAGGTAAATCTCCGCGTACCAACAACTATAAGGAAATGATTAAGTGGGGTAATGATATAGCCTATATTAAGGTAGTTCTTAGAAAAAACAAAACTCTTAATACAATTGAATTTTCAATAGACAGTCAAAATAAAAAGAGAATAGCCGTAGACGGAATACCTCTTGTAAAGTTGGGAGAAATAATAGGCATACTTAATATAGTTTTCTTTTCGCCGGACGAAATGAAACTTATAAAGGAAAGTCCGCAAGAGAGAAGAAGATTTGCAGATATTAGTCTTTCTCAGCAAAATAAAAAGTACTTTTATTCGCTATCTAAATACAATAACGTACTTGCTCAACGCAACAAACTGCTCAAAGAACACCGAGACGTAAAGGCTTTGCCTGAAATGTTGTACGGATGGGACGTTCAACTTGCCGAACACGGAGCGTATATTATTCAAAAGCGCTATGAATTTATTGATAAAATTAAAGGCTTTGCCAAGAATATGCACAATGAGTTGACGAGTAATCTAGAAGATTTAGAGCTTGAGTATGAGAGTAAAGTGGAATACGGCGAAATTAAAGCCATGCAAGAGGCTTTTTTTGATAGATTAAGAAAAGACTTTGACAAGGACTTAAATCTTCTTTATACGTCTTTTGGCGCGCACAGAGATGATATATCAATAAAAATAAACGGCATAGACGTACGTAAATTCGGATCTCAAGGTCAGCAGAGAAGCGTGGCTTTGTCGCTTAAACTTGCGGAGATATATCTCTTTGAGAGCGAAGTGGGGGAAAAACCCGTGCTACTTCTAGACGACGTTCTTTCAGAACTCGACCCTGATAGGCGCAGAAAACTTATGGAATTATCCAGCGGACTTCAAACTCTTATCACTTGTACCGATTTCGATATGAATATAGAGCATAACAGGATATTAATTGAAAAGGAAAAAAAATAATGAAACATATAGGCACTCAATCTATAGAAACCGATAGATTGATATTGAGAAGATTCCAAGATAATGACGCGCAAAATATGTATGAAAATTGGGCGTCTAGCGACGACGTTACAAAGTATCTAACTTGGCAAAGTTATAAGAGCGTCAGCGATGCGAAAGAGAGAATAAATTTTTTGAAAGAAAATTACGTCAAAGATAATTTTTACGATTGGGCAATCGTATTAAAAGAAATCGGCGAGCCTATAGGCAGTATAGGAGTAGTAGATATAAAAGAAAATATCAACGCCGTACATATTGGTTATTGCATAGGTAAAAAGTGGTGGCGTCAAGGTATTACTTCAGAGGCTTTAAGCGCCATAATAGATTTTTTCTTTGACAAAGTAAAAGTAGATAGAATAGAGAGTAGACATGACACTCTCAACGTTAATTCCGGCAAAGTTATGCAAAAGTGCGGTATGAAATACGAAGGCACTATGAGAAAGGCAGATAGAGATAATCAAGGCATTTGCGATACCGCTTATTATGCAATATTAAAAAGCGATAGAAGATGAAGATATATTTTGTAATATAGACTTGATCGTAGCGGATATTTAGATTTCTCGACTACGTTCTAAATGACTAAATAACAACGTCTAGACGTCTAAAGCAAGCGTCTATTACGCTTATTATGATAAATATAAATTAAATTTTGAATTTTTCTAAAATTACTTGAATATAAACATATAATATGATATAATAATTTTATTATAATATTATAATCTTGCGTATGCGTGTACGCACGTGTGTGCGCGTGTAGGTGAGAAGGAGACGATGAATAAGTGACACGGAATAATTGGTAGCAAGACTCCGTGAGAACTTATGAAGAGGCTTCTAAATAATAAAAACGGAGGTAAAAATGAGTAACGAAAATAACCATGAGTATACACAGGACAATATTCAAGTTCTTGAAGGCTTAGAGCCTGTCAGAAAACGTCCCGGTATGTATATTGGCTCAACCGACGAAAGAGGTTTGCATCATCTCGTATACGAAGTAGTGGATAACGCTATCGATGAGGCTATGGCAGGCTATTGCGACAAGGTCATAATAGAGATTATGCAAGACGGCGCTGTACGAGTTATAGACAACGGTAGAGGTATTCCTACCGGTATAATACCTAAAGAAGGAAAGTCGGCAGTCGAAGTCGTACTTACTAAGCTGCACGCCGGCGGTAAGTTTGGCGGTGGCGGATACAAGTTTTCCGGCGGTTTGCACGGCGTAGGCGTATCTTGCGTAAACGCGCTTTCAGAATGGCTTGACGTTGAGGTAGCTCAAAACGGTAAACTTCATAAGATGACCTTTAACAGAGGCGTTGCTCAAAGACCGCTTGCTGTGGTAGGTAATACCAACAACAGAGGTACTACTATTACCTTCTATCCGGATAGGGATATATTCGAAACTACCGATTTTAATTACGCTACGCTTAAGCACCGTATACAGGAACTTGCTTATCTTAATAAGGGATTGAGAATAGTGCTTAAAGACAGCAGACCTTTGAAAGAACAGCAAGAAGAGTTTTATTACGAAGGCGGTATCGTAGAATACGTCGACGTACTCAACGGCGACAAGGGCGTACTTGAAAAGCCTTTTTATATTCATGCTGAAACCGACCAATACCAAGTAGAAATAGCTATGCAATACAACGATAGCTATAGCGAAAATATTTTTTCTTACGCCAACAATATAAATACGCACGAAGGCGGAACTCACCTTGACGGCTTTAAGGCGGTGCTTACAAAGTTGTTCAATGATTACGCTGCTAATTTTAAGTTGCTCAAAAACGAAGAGAAACTGTCGGGAGAAGATTGCAGAGAAGGCTTAGTCGCAATAGTAAGCGTAAAACTCATCGACCCGCAGTTCGAAGGACAGACAAAGACAAAGCTCGGCAATAGCTTTATGAGAGGCGTGGTATCCAAGGTTATGACGGAGAAATTCGGCGAATACCTTGAAGAAAATCCCAAGGCGGCTAAAGAACTTATACTCAAGGCTGTCAACGCTAAAAAGGCAAGAGACGCGGCTAGAAGCGCAAGAGATTTGACAAGACGTAAGAGCGTACTGGAATCTACGACGCTTCCCGGCAAACTTGCAGACTGCTCGGACAAAGACCCCAGAAAGTGTGAAATTTACCTCGTAGAGGGCGATAGCGCAGGCGGTACGGCTAAGCAAGGCAGAGATAGACGATTCCAAGCAATCCTTCCGTTAAGAGGCAAAATTCTCAACGTAGAGAAGGCTAGACTTAACAGAGTGCTTGAGAGCGAAGAAATAAAGAATATGATTACCACGTTCGGATGCGGTATTCACGACGATTGCGACGTCAACAAGCTCAAGTATGACAGAATTATTTGTATGACCGATGCCGACGTAGACGGCAGTCACATCAGGATATTGCTATTGACCTTCTTCTATCGCTTTATGAAGCCAATCGTAGAACAAGGACACGTATATATCGCTCAACCTCCGCTCTATAAGGTTACGCAAAAGGGTAGCAAGAAAGAGAATTATTTCTACGATGACCCATCGCTCGAGGAATTCCTCGTCAGCATAGGCAGAAAAGGCGAAATTCAAAGATATAAAGGTCTTGGCGAGATGGACGCAGAACAGCTTTGGGATACGACTATGAATCCCGAAACGCGTACGTTGCTCAGAGTTAATCTTAAGGACGCGGAAGAAGCTGACGAAATATTTAGCGTGCTTATGGGCGACGAGCCTGACAAGCGCCGTACGTTCATTGAAGAAAACGCAAATCTCGTAAAAGATTTGGACGTATAATAGGAGGCTGAAATGGAAGAGAAGAAAGATAATATTTTTGAAATGCTCGATAAGACCAACGTTGTAGAAGTAGACGCTATCAACGAGATGAAGACCTCCTTTATTGCATACGCAATGGCGGTCAACGTATCGAGAGCTATTCCCGACGTAAGGGACGGTCTTAAGCCGGTTCACAGAAGAATACTTTACGCAATGAACGAATTGGGTCTTACGTCCGATAAACCTTTCCGTAAATGCGCGCTTATAGTCGGCGACGTGCTTGGTAAATACCACCCGCACGGCGATTCTTCGGTATACGACGCATTGGTAAGACTTGCTCAAGACTTTTCTATTAGATGCACGCTCGTTGACGGTCACGGTAACTTCGGTTCCGTTGACGGCGACCCTGCGGCCGCGTATCGTTATACGGAAGCAAGACTTAGCAAGATTGCCGATGAAATGATAAGAGATATAGATAAAAAGACGGTAGACTTTTATCCCAACTTCGACGATACGAGAGAACAGCCTGTCGTACTGCCGTCGAGATACCCCAATTTGCTCGTCAACGGCTCGGACGGTATCGCCGTGGGTATGGCTACGTCCATTCCTCCGCACAATCTCGGAGAAGTTATAGACGGTACTATAGCGTTGCTTGAAAATCCGGAGCTTGACGTCGATGGAATTATGGATTATATTCCCGCCCCCGATTTCCCCACAGGCGCGTATATTATGGGCGGTGGCGGAATAAAGAAAGCCTATCGCACAGGCAGAGGCAACTGTATCATAAGAGCAAGAGCCGAAATAGAAGAAAACGACCGCTCCGGCAAGTCAAAGATTATTATTTCCGAGATTCCTTATCAAGTCAACAAGGCTAAACTTATAGAGAATATGGCCGACCTTGTAAAGCAAAAGAGAATAGAAGGTATCGCAGACATTCACGAACTTTCCGATAAAGAGGGTATGAGAATAGTCGTTGACGTCAAGAAAGACGCCAATCCGCAAGTCGTGCTAAATATGCTCTATAAGCATACCCAAATGCAGATATCTTTCTCTATGATAATGCTTGCGCTTGTAGACGGTACGCCAAAAGTGCTCAATATCAAGCAGATACTTGAAGAATATATCAAACACCAAAAGTCAGTTGTCGTCAGAAGAACGCAGTACGACCTAGACAAGGCTTTGGAGAGAGAACATATATTGCTCGGACTTGTCAAGGCTTTGACCAATATAGACGAAGTTATCGAAACAATTAAGAAATCCAAAGACAGACAGTCGGCTATTGAAAATCTTATGAACAGCTTTGAACTTAGCGATAAGCAAGCCATTGCAATTCTTGAAATGAGATTGCAAAGACTTACCGCTTTGGAAGTAGAAAAGATTCAAGAAGAACTTGCCGAACTTGAAAAGACGATTGCAGATTTGAGAGATATACTCGCTAAACCGCAAAGGGTAGTCGAGATTATCAAGACGGAACTTTTGGAAATCAAGGGCAGATACAACGACAAGCGCCGTTCGGAAATCACCTACGATTATTCCGATATTGACATCGAAGATTTGATAGAGGTAGAGGACGTAATTCTCTCCATTACTCACAACGGTTATATCAAGCGTATGCCTGTGGACGAATACAAGGCGCAACGCCGCGGCGGTGTGGGCATATCTGCGCACAAGACCAAGGAAGAGGACTTTGTGGAGAACGTAATCACTACGTCTACCCACGACAATATCCTTTTCTTCTCCAACAAGGGTAAAGTATATCGCGCTAAGGGCTATCAAATCCCGGAGGCGAGCAGAACTTCAAAGGGAAGGGCTATCGTCAACCTGCTCAACCTTGAACCTGGAGAAGTTATCAATGCTTACGTGCCTGTACCTAAGGACAGCCAAGGCTTCTTGATGCTTGCGACAAAGCAAGGTCTTATCAAAAAGACGACACTAGACGAATACGTGCGTATCAACAACAACGGTAAGAAAGCTATTACCTTTGCAAACGAGGACGACGAACTTATCGGCGTACAACTCACCGGCGGTCAAGACGAAATTATTATGGCGTCAAGCGGCGGCAAGTGTATAAGATTCAGCGAAGAGGACATCAGACCTACCGGCAGAACGAGTATGGGCGTCAAGTCAATCAAGCTCGACAAGGGCGAAGTAGTCGTGGATATGACTAGGGTCAAAGAGGACTGCGAAGTGCTTACTATTACGGAAAACGGCTACGGCAAGCGTACAGACATAAGCGAATACAGATTGCAAGGCAGGGCAGGTAGCGGTATAAAAGTCGGCGTACTCAACGACAAGACGGGTAACGTCGTCAACCTCAAACTCGTGCATCCGACAGAGGACGACGTAATGATTATCTCCGACAACGGTATTATCATTAGAATAAAAGCCGACGAAATCTCCAAGATAGGCAGAAATACTCAAGGCGTCAAGGTTATGAGAATGAAAGATAGCAATTCTAAGGTAGTAGCGTTCACTATCGTACCTCACCAAGAGGACGAGGAACAGCCTGCGGAAGAGAATACCGTAGCTGACGCTAATGCAAACGTCGATGCGACAGAGAATACGGCAGAAAGCGTAGACAACGCTTCTGGCGATACCAACAAAGACGAATAACAGAGTTATATTTTCGCCAATTAAAGAAAGTAGCGTACCAAATTATTGGTACGCTACTTTTAGATTAAAAGTAAAAATTCGTGTCATAAAGAGTTTATACGGGTATTGACACTATATCGTACAATAAAAGTAAAAAGAAAAGTTTCGCAAAAGCACATTTCCCATAGGGAATTAAAAAACTAAATTATTAAGAGTTATACTTTCAAGCAAGGACAAAAGCTCTCGAACGATATGTTCGAGAGCTTTTTACTACAAACCTTTTAGAAAGATAAATTGAAATTTATCAAACAATCATTATAGCAAAAACATCAAAGTACAAAAAATGACTGACAAGACGGCAGTTCTTATCAGTCATTTAAGAGCGCATTTGTCAAGGGGGATTTCACCCGAAAGACGAAATCCCCCGACGAACTAAACCGATTAGCGTTAAGTTCCTTTCAGTCACAGTCGATATGTAGAAGGTGTTTTCCGCAGTGGAGACACCGAAACAGGTATCCAACCGTACTGCCGTCCTTTGTCAAGTCGGTTAAAATTTCTTCATCCCAGTCATCGGGTAGGGTTTCCCGAACCTCATTCACCAAGCCCATTTCCTCAAGCTCCGCATAGCCTACCGTGCCCAGATAGGCGCAGAAGTCGCCGCAGTGGGCGCGCCAATACTCTTGTTGCCAGCCGCAATAGCCGGGGGTGCGGTGGACCAATTCGTCAAGTTTTTCGGGGCTGTTCACCTTGTCAGTGGATTCACTGTCCTGAAATTCGCCGCTATACTTCTCCGCCGCCGCACCGCTGGCGATACAGTGAGGACACAGATTATTCACTTCATCCTCAGAATAGAAAGGCCCCGCGTAGACGATATAGGTCTCTCGGCCGCAACAGGGGCAGAAGACCGGCTCGTCCAGCCTGCGAAAAGTACCGGTGGCGAATGGGTCGGGGTGGTATTTGAAAAAAGGCAAGTTTGTGCTCATAAAAATCTACTTTCAACTTTACAAATTACTGTTTATCGTACAATTATTATATCACGAAAAATGAAAGAACGCAACCGATTGAATTTTGCGGGAAATATAAAACATATCTA
>CAJTPC010000001.1:164608-174099 GCA_910578245.1 uncultured Christensenella sp.
GCACAGCTTAACGCCATGCCTAAACCTTTTTATTTGCGTTTTATTAAATTCCCTGTGGGAATTACGGTAAAGCGGAACTTTTTTTATGGAGGAGAAAGTGTGAGAGAATTAGAAAACGTCAGAAATAGCGTATTGCAGATATTCGACAGTGATAGTTGGATACAATTTATCCATGAAGGATTATTATCCAAATTGCCATTGCTATTTGTTAGATATTCCAAGACCGCAAGTGACGGTAGAATGTCCGGAAGAAAAATTTGAAAGATATGTTTTTAGTCCAAAATATGAATATAAAGGAAAAAAGAAATTGTTTTTGGAATGGGGATATGATAAAATAAATACGGAATATCTAGTGGAAGAATTAACTAGACAAGCAAAAGAAAAATACGCAATGAAAGAATATGATTACGTTGAAGTAACAGTAGAGAAAGAAAAGTATGCAAAGCAAGGCGTACACAAGGGAATGAGAGGTACGATACTTGACCCAAGAAATATAGACGGGCAATGGTTGGTTTTTTTTGAAGATGACCCATACGGAACGGCTATAAAAGAAGAGGACTTAAAACTTATTTACGATAGCCCGACTGAATATATTGTGGAAGTTAAGTTATTGAATGAAGATCACGAAAGTCAAGGCGTACGCATGGGCGAAGTGGGCAGAGTCCTTGACGTAATGAATGTTGTTGACAATAAGTGGGAAGTAGATTTTTCTGGTAAAACATTATTGCTTAGAAGAGATGAAATGGAACTTGTAGGCGATTTTGACGAAATTAGTAAACAAGCGTAGGAAGGTTATGATAGTGGAAATTTTATATTGAGTAAATGCTGTTGAGATTTCTCCACTACGGTCGAAATGACATTAAAATTTTAATTACGTTAATATTATTTTAGCAAAAACAACGCTACTACTGCGCAAAGCGCAATTAATGCGGTGAAGCCCAGCGTAACGCTTTGTAGTATTATTTGCGTGACAGAGTGTCTGTCTATTTGGCGCAGACGGCGAACGCTTTCGGCTTTGATTTTTTGCTCAAGTTGTTTCTCGTCGAGCTTTACAAGTTTGTAATACTTTTCCAAGCCTTTTACTCTGCCGACTTTGACAAAGCCCTCGGGGAGCGCGCCGATACTCTTCAACTTTTCTTCGCAAAGGCGAGTTTCTTCTTCGCTGGCAAGCATTAAGCCAAAGTCAATTTGCTCTCCAAATTCGTCAAATGCTTTTATCTTTTTCATTTTAGAACCTCTAATTAAGTTTATACTAGCAATCTTGCTATCGATTTTCACGCTAAGTTCGTCTACGAATTATCAACATAGCTCTGCTACGCCGACAATCCGTATCCTGCTTATCGCAAAAATCGCTTACGCAATCTAACTAGCAACACTTAATTATCGGCTCTTATTATTTTTATCAGATTGGACACTTCAACTGGGCTAACATCGGGAGAGATTTCTCCATTCCGCTACGCTACAGTCGAAATGACACTATAATACCAACGCGGCTGCGCCGAGTATACCCGCATCGTTCTTAAGGCTTGCAGTCTTAACGTCTACGGTAGGGTTGAATTTAGCGCCGAATCTGCCTTCGTTGACAGCCTTTTGAATTGGATATGTGAGGTATTCCTTTTCATTGCTGATACCGCCTCCGATTAGAATTGCTTCGGGGCAGAAGATATTGACTAGGTTGACAACTCCGCAAGATATGTAGCTAATATAATTATCCACTACTTCCTGACCGGCTTTGTCGCCTTGCTTAGCAGCCATAAAAGACGTTTTGCCTGATACTTGACCTTCTTCCTTAGCGAGTTTGTGCATCAAGCTGTCAGGGTTCTTATCCATAGCTTCTTTGGTCTGTCTGATAAGCGCAGTAGCAGACGCGTACGTTTCCCAACATCCGCGAGCTCCGCAATTACAAAGGGGAGCGTCTTTTGACATATTGATGACCATATGACCGCCTTCCGCGCCGGCGCACTCTCTTCCTTCAAAGAGTTTCCCGTCCATAACAAAGCCTGTGCCTACGCCTGTGCCTAGCGTTACGAAAATAACGTCCTTATATCCTTTGCCTGCGCCAAATACTACTTCGCCAAGAGCGGCGCAATTTGCGTCATTGTTTATGTAAATAGGCAAGTCATAATACTTTTTGAGCTCGTCTACTACGGGGACTCTCTCCAAAGCTATGTTGTTGCTGTATCTTATTAGACCTTTTTTGGAATCAATAGAACCGGGCTGACCGATGCCGATACCGCGTACGTCCTTAATACTTATCTTTGCGCCTTCGATAACCAAGTCGATGACCTTTCTTATGTCCTCGCTTATGCTGTAGTCAGCCGTATATTTTTCCGTAGTGGGAATGGCAGTCTTAAAGATTATTTCGCCCTTTTGCGTAACAACTCCGCCCTTAATGCTCATACCGCCTACGTCAATTCCTATTAAATACATAATGAATTCTCCCTTTATTGTATGCATATTCTTGCATTATACTCATTATACAATAAAAGCAACGTAAAAGCAAGATTTTATAATGAAGATTTTCTAGATGTAAGAATGGATGAGATTTCTCGACTACGCTCGAAATGACATATTAGATAATCACAACGCTCTATATTATCTCGAACGTAGTAGAGAAGTTTCAAAAACTTCCCGCCCAATAGCAAGCCCAAAGGCAAAAGCCTCTCGATATACGTCATCGGCGTATATAAAATATTCATTATCGGTTGCATCTAGCACTTCTTTGTACAGAGTATAAAGTTCGGGATATTTTTTAAGTTTTTCCTCAAGCGCTTCCATTTTTTCTACCGTTTCTTGTTTAGCTTTTTGATAGTCCTCGCTCAAGGGAATATCTTCAAAGTGTCCTCTTAGACCGTTTGACATTTGCCATATAATTGAATCTTTAAGTTGCATATTTACCTCTTGTATTAGTTATTACTTAAACTTTACCACATCTGCCAGATGTAAGTCAAACATATTACACCGAATAGATGTAAAATATTATTGAGGTGATATTATGATTTTATTATGTGAAATTCAAGAGAAACTTTCTCAAGCAATAAAACAGAGCGGATTGTCGCAGACTGAAATAGCCTCGCAGATAGGTGTGGCGCAACAGCAGGTATCTTGCTATCTGTATAAGCAAAAAACACCTAACTTAGATACCTTTGCCAGATTATGCAAAGTTCTTGACCTTGACCCAGCTGAGATACTTTGCTTAAATGAAAAATAATCGGATGAGATTTCTCGACTACGCTCGAAATGACATATTAACGAAATGACGTAATACGTACGTCAAACATCATACGTGAAATTTTTTCTTTAATTCCGAGATAAGCGTTTTTCTGCCAAGCAGACAGCAGAAGATAATAATAACCGTGGATACGCAAGTTGATACGATTGCCAGGACGGGATGCGCGATTACCTTGCACGCATAGAGTATTATCGGAAGGTATCCCAGCGCGGAGATTATCAAAGTATCAATAACAACGCCACTCCAATACTTGAGCGCAATAGCCGTATATATGCCTGTCGTTATTGACGCGATTATCAGTATTGCCGGCAGTCCGTAGTCCCATACCCAAGAAGCGGAGTATTGCGGAGCTTGTTTGTCAATCAAGTAATTGACCGCCAAAAGCACAGCAAGTATTCCCACGCCTTGCCAAAATATTTTAGTACCTATGCCGTTGTTGGAAAGAATAGTATTGGCAATGAGAATAAAGCCGTAAATAGCCAATATTCCCACGATTGCAAACCAGTATAGATGCGGAGTCGTGAGTAAATTTATAGGTATGCTCAATATGAATAGCGTCAAAGCAATACTGATATAGAGCTTTGTAATAGAGAACTTTCTCTTATTACGAATTGACGTTTTTTGCTTGTCAGGGTATGCTTTGGGCGCTTCGTATGGCATATCGAGATTTTCGGGAACGTGGAGTTTCTCGTGGCAAAGCGGGCAAATCTTGCTCTCGCACGTCACTTGTATATTGCAATATTTACAACGCATTGTCCACCTCCCAAAAGTTAGAAGTTACTTGCAGATCTATTCCCTCTTCGCTAAGGCGTTTTGCAAAGAGCCTTTCTATATCAGTGTCGGTAATTCGTCTTGTAAAGGTAATGCACGCTTTACCGTTGCAAGTTATGACGGAGAGCGACAGCGGAGTAGTAGCGTTGGAAGTGATAGAAAAACTAGCGCTGTCCACGTATTCTTTCATACTCTCAGGCAAGTCCAAAACGCCGAAGTTGGACAACGTTGCCGTCTTTTTTGCCTTTCCCCAAAACGTATTGGAAAAGTTGAAAAATATCCTTTTCAAAAATAGCGGAATAAATCGAACCAAAAAGAATTTTTCCGCCCATACCGTAGTGGAGATCTTATCTTTAAGACGGTCCTTATTGATATCTCTTGAGATATTGGTATGCATAATTTCAATGAGTTTATCAAGCTCCATATCTTCATATGGATTTGCGCCAACGCGGGAAAAAAGCGAGAAATTGCGCAAAGTTTTGGATGGGAATATCTTACGCAAATTTATCGGCACAAAAAGCTGGATATCGTTGGCATTCTCAATTTTGTCTTTGATTTTGCTTTCATATATAGAGAGCATAAAGAGAGCGCCCAAGTATTCCGTCATCGTACAACCCTTAGCATGACAAACGTCGAGGAGTTGCTTTGCATCGCAATACATGTGTATGATACCGTTGCCGGCGTTGTCGAATAAAATACCGTTGATATGATATGCTTTTTTGCCTTGCAATTCCTTGATTTTGAGTTTAGAAAGTGGTACGCGCTTATAGTTTTTAAGAAAAGCGTCTTCGAGTTCTTCCGTAGTGACGGGAGAGCCGACAGTGAGTATCTTTTGGTCGGAATAGACGTCGTAGCCAAGCAAGTTGAGGTATGTGTATACCAACGACTTGACAAACTCTGCCGCGCCTGTGGCGTCGCATATAGCGTGGAAGAAATCGCAAACTATTTGATTCTTGAAATAGCTTACTCTAAAGCAATAGCCGTTGCAATTCTTGTCAGTGATTTTTTTTATGGAAACGGGATCGAGAGGATATACGCTCAGCTTTGAATTGTTTTGGTCAAAGTAGTACCAAAACACGCCTTTCATAAGTCTGACTTGATATCCGGGGAAACGACCTATCGTCAAGGATAACGCTTCTTGCAAAACTTCAGCGTCCACCTCTTTTTTGAGATTGACACTTAGGCGGAAAATATTTTGGCTTTTTTTGTTGACGAGCATGGGATAAATCTTTGCAGAGTTATCCAATTTGCTCCAAGTTTCTAATGATTTTGCCACGCGCGTTCCTTGAATTGATTTAAGTATAGACATTATACCATAATATATTCGCGTTGGCAACCCACATTGCTTGCAATGGATAATATTACATAAATTTTATAATGCGTTATCTATTGGTCCTTTTGAATTTTCCTACGGGGAGTTTGCGAGCAAAAATAGAGTCAAGTTCTTCGCAGGCGCCTTGGGTAATATGCGCCTTGTTAATTACGTGGCATTGGTTGGACGCTATATACGCAAAGTAATACTTAGGCGTAGATATGACTTTGTAAAAATACGTATAGTCGGCTTTTGTGTGACTGAAGAAACTCTCGTCGCGCTTTTGCAAATGCTCGAAACCGTCTTCGGTAAATCTGTAAATCTCTTTAGTAGGGTTTTGTAAAAACGGACTTGTCTTTCTGACCATGCTCTGCGCATATTCGTTTATAATCAGTAATATCGGCGTAAACAATGCGCCTACAATTATCAAATTTATTCCTACAATTACGTCCGAGCTATCTTCAGCCATTACAATGCCTGTTACTCCTATGCCTATTATGAATAAAGATAAAACGATGAAGATAACAATCGCCTTTTTTATATTCATTTTGTTAAACGCTTTTTGCGCGTTGACGTCCAACTGTGTCTTAAATTCTATCATAGCCTTTTCCTTTACCTAAGCGTAGATTTTATCGCGTAGGCTTCAAATACATTATATAAATTGGCGCGACAAAAGTCAATACGCAAATAGAGTACGCTTTGCATAAACTTGACTAACTTATTGTAAAATATACTATGCAAATTTACGAATTGATAATTATATTTTTGGTAGGCGCAGGACTTGGCGTTATCGCAAGATATATAATGGGATATAAAAAGAAATATTCGCCTTTCGTCGCTATCAATATCCTATTGGGCGGAGTTATGTGCGTAATTTGTCATTTGCTTTGCGGAAGCAATACCTACGCAGTATTTCTAAGCGGGGTAGGCGGGATAATATTCAATTTCTTATTTACCGTCTATAGATTAATCTTTTTATAGATTAAGAATTATGGCGTAGCCCACTCATACCCCGACACTGACAGTCCACCATAATAAGACATATTTCGCATAGAATAAATAAGAATTGAGGATTTTTGATGTAGAAAAATGTCGAAAATTAGCGAACGAGAAAGGGGGAAGAGAAATCAATGACAGAATTTATGAAAATTTTTCAAGAATTGTTGGACGATAATAATTTAACTATAAGGTCATTTAGTGAGAAATCGGGCATTCCTTTCCAAGTTCTGTATTCATATAAGAATCAAGATTATTATCCGACTTTAAGTATTGCGGAGAAGATAGCAAATTACTTTGGCTGTTCTTTTAATTATCTATTTGGAATTGACGACTATTTGCAACGCGAAGATTTTAAGCCAATGAATATCGCTCTATTTTATCCAAGATATATCTCATTGTTGGAAAAGAATAAGGTGAGCCACTACTTTTTGTACAAACGTATAGGGCTTAATAATTCTAGTATTACAAAATGGAAGAGAGGAGCAATTCCCAAAGTTGAATCTTTGAAATTGATAGCAGAGTACTTTAACGTTAGTATTGACTATCTAGTAGGTAGAAGCGATAATTATTAAAAAAGCAGGCATATCTTCACGATATGCCTGCTGTATTTATAGAAATCGTTATATATTTGTTATACACTTGCGATTGCGTTGATTATAGACGCTACGGCTTCGCCACTTGCCGTGGCATCGCCGCTAGGAGCGCTGCCACCGCCTATCGAAGGTATCTTAAATCCGTTGATAAACTGCCAGAAGACGCCGCCTTCCTTTGCCACCGCTTCCATAAATTTGTTGAAGAGATTGTTGGTGACAAGCCAATTTGCAAAGGCGTCTTTTTGCGAATCTGCAATTACAGATTGCATAAAGTTGGCGTCTTTGAAAATATTGATTACGTATCCCATTAAAATCAATGCGACGAAGCCTACGAAAGCGTAGAAGAAACCTCCGAGGACTCTGTTGACACTGCTCAAAGGGGAGTCGGAAATTCTCTTGTTGATTACAAAGATAATCAAATTAAATATCGCGCAGGATATTATTGCAATAATCAATGCGCTGATACCCGACAAAATTCCCGCATGGACGTCTTTCAACACAGGCGAGGAAGTGAGCGCTTTAGCAAGATACGGCGTAATAAATACCGTAAGCAAAGCAGTTCCGACAACAGCCAAAAGTCTAAGTAACGTCTTGACTATACCTCGTAGTACGCCTACGATAAAGCATATCGCTAATACTATAATTGCTATGATAGATATTACTGACATAGATTCTCCTTATATGATTATGCCCGAAATTTTTTCGTTGATTACATTGTCATTATAATATTGTCAATATTATCTTGTCAATATAAATAAGGTTTATATATTACATTATATTTGTAAATTCTACAAAAAAGTACGTTAAAGTTTTTTGATATATTTGCGAGCCTTGGGTATAAAAATCCTTATGAGTGTAAACAATTACCACTATGAAAAACTTAGTATTTTTATGTATAGGAACAACGAAAATCATTGGTGACAGCATAGGTCCCAAAGTGGGTGACAAACTCAAAAATCAAGGCGTAAACGCATACGTATACGGCAATTCGCAAAGACAGGTCACGGCAATCAACGTCGACGATTACGCCAAAATGATAAAAGCCCGTCACAAAGACGATATTGTCATAGTAATCGATTCGGCGCTTGGCAAGCTCAAAGATATCGGCGCAATTAAAGTCACGCAAAACGGCATTAAGCCGGGCGGAGCTTTCGACAAGAATAAAGAGCGAATCGGCGATATAGGTATACTTGCCGTAGTAGGCGACGCCGATGGCAACCGTATGCAAGAACTCAAAGACAGAGATGAAAATTTTATCTCTCATCTTGTGGATAAGGTAGCGGAATTTGCTAAAGGTTTGTTATTCAAGGCTGTAAGTCTTGGCGCAGTTCAAGGAGCGGAAACTCAAGAGCAAGTGTTTGTGTATTAAGCGCATATGGGATTTTACTCATTCGGCGGGTATGGAAACGGGCAAAATATACTTATTTGATTTGTCTGATATCCCTACTCGCCGAATACTATATTTTACAAAAGTTATAGATAACATTATTGACTATTCTTTTATTATAATATATAATAATGTTGGCAATTTAATAATATATATAGTAAGCGAATACGTTTCGCTTGGAGGGAAAAGTGAACAAAAAAGCATTGTACACAAAGATTGCGATAGTCGTAATTTTGGTTATAGTGATAATTACCTTTTTTTATTTTAGGTTTTTTAATAATAAGACAGAGGAGATTGCGTATAGCAAGGGCGACGTCACAAGCACGGATTCGGGCATGGTGCAGAAGATTGAATCGGGTAAGATCGGAGCTTTATATATAGAATCGTATAAAGTTTATGCTCTCAAGTCAAGCGCGTCGGAAGACGAATTAAAAGCGTTCTATAAGAACCCTACTAAGAAAGCCAACTACGTCGCCAATATCAGTTCCCGTCTTAATTTTGAAGACTATCTTGACGGTTTGCAGGATAGAATCGACGCGGGCGAGATAGAGTTGACGCTCCCGCAGTACGTTTTCAACGACCCTAATTCGGGTATAAATATATCTTCGATAATCTTCCCGTTGATTGCGTTGATAATATGCGCGGTGGTTATCTTTATAATATTCAGACAGAGCGCAAGTTCTAACCGTCAAGCCATGGACTTCGGTAAGACCAAGGCAAGACTTAATATGAACGTGTCGGTACGCTTTACCGACGTTGCGGGCGCAGAAGAAGAGAAAGAAGAGTTGCAAGAGATAGTCGAGTTCTTAAAAGACCCGCAAAAGTTTTTGGGGCTTGGAGCTAGAATACCAAAGGGCGTACTGCTAGTAGGTCCTCCGGGAACGGGTAAGACGTTGTTTGCAAAAGCAGTTGCAGGCGAATCCAACGTACCCTTCTTCTCCATAAGCGGCAGCGACTTTGTAGAAATGTTTGTAGGTACGGGCGCGGCGAGAGTAAGAGATTTGTTTAATCAAGCAAAGAAGAATATGCCGTGTATAATATTCATAGACGAAATAGACGCGGTCGGCAGACAAAGAGGATCGGGTCTCGGAGGCGGTCACGATGAGAGAGAGCAAACGCTCAACCAACTTCTCGTGCAGATGGACGGCTTTGAGAAAAACGAAGGCATAATTATTATGGCGGCTACCAATAGAGCGG
>CAJTPC010000001.1:174109-203668 GCA_910578245.1 uncultured Christensenella sp.
TTCTCGATCCCGCGCTGTTGCGTCCGGGCAGATTTGACAGACAGATATACGTCAACGTGCCTGACGTCAAGGGCAGAGAAGAAATTCTTAAAGTCCATTCGAGAAACAAACCTTTGGCGCAAGACGTATCCTTTAAGATACTAGCAAGAATGACGAGCGGATTTAGCGGAGCAGACCTTGAAAATCTTCTCAACGAAGCGGCTATACTTGCGGCAAGAGCAGGCAGAAGCGTAATCGTCATGGAAGACATCTTGGAAGGTATCAACAAGGTTATCGCAGGACCGCAAAAGAAGTCGAGAATCGTCACCGACAGCGACAAGAGAATTACCGCATATCATGAGTCGGGTCACGCTATCATAGGTAAGTTGCTTGAAAATTGCGACGACGTTCAGGAAGTTAGCATTATTCCTAGAGGTATGGCTGCGGGTTATACTTTGACAAGACCGGAAAACGACGACTCGCATATTACTCGCAATAAGCTCATTGATATGATTACTATGATGCTTGGCGGTAGAGCGGCGGAAGAGATAGTCATCAAGGATATTTCCACCGGAGCTTCCAACGATATTGAAAGAGCAAGCGATATTGCCAAGAAAATGGTAACGCAATGGGGAATGTCCAAGGCAATAGGCAATATGTATCTCGGCGGAGATAAAGAAGTGTTCCTTGGCAGAGATTACGGCACAACGCATTCTTACAGCGATGATTTGGGCGGTATCATTGACAATGAGATAAAGTCTATTCTTGACAGTTGTTATACGAGGGCTTTGGAGATTTTGCAAGCCAACCGCAAGATAATGGACAACATGGTCAAAGTTCTTTTTGAAAAAGAGACGATTTACACTGACGAAGTCAATATGCTCTTTGACGGCAAAACCGCCGACGAAGTAATAGCCTTTATTGACGAAAGACAGGCAAAGAAAGACTCATATAAAAAGAGCGAGGCTCCCAAGATAAATATCGTTGAGGAAAAGGTGTCTGAAGAGGCTAAGACCGAGAGCGCGCAAGTTGACGATACCGCGATAGAACAGGCTTTCGACAATAAGGAAGATACTCAACCTCAAGAACAGAAAGCTGACGAAGAGCAAGAGAAATCGCAAGAGGAAGAGCAACCTAAAGAGTAAAGAAGCGTAAAAAACACCCCCAACATCACGTTGAGGGTGTTTTTTTGCGGTATGCAAACGGCGTTGATTAAAGTCTTTTTGTTATTTCTTGATAGTTCCATTCTTTGGCTTTTTTGCCTACTAGGAACCAATCTATAAATGCCCATATTCCAAAAAATCCGCCGGTAATGAGTTTAAGCACTCCAAGACCTGCTTGTCCAAGCATAAATCTATCAATTCCAAGGTAACCGAAAAATACTGATATTACGGTAACGGCGGTGGGATTTTTGAAATTTATTGTAGCAAGCAAGTTGTATTTTTCATCCGGACAATTTCTCATTGCGTCTTCAATATAAGCTCTTTTGTCTGCGGGGAAACGCTTGCCGTAGGCGTTCATGAAATTTGCGATTCTTTGTTGGTCCATTGTAATTCTCCTTATATATATAAACTATTGATATACGAAATATCGTAATAAGTATACGATACATAATATTGTTTGTCAACACTTTTTCGTATAAAATATACGAAAAAGGCAATTATAGGGAGTAATATGGATATTCTTGCAAAAATTATCGAATTGCGCAACCAAAAAGGGTGGACGGAATATAAGTTGAGCGTGGAGTCCAATATTCCGCAGACGACAATCTCTTCTTGGTTTAGAAAAAAGGTCCAGCCTTCCGTCGCGTCTTTGCAAGCAATCTGCAATGCGTTTGGAATTACGCTGTCGCAATTTTTTGCAGAAGACGGCGAGCCTTATCAGCTTACTCAAGCGCAAAGAAAATTGCTTGACGAATTTTCGTCGCTTACAATCAATCAGCAAGAAGCGTTGATTGACTTGCTTAAGTCGTTGCGGAGCGAAGATTATAAATGAGTCTTGAATTTATCGGGCAAAATCTTGTCAAGGCGATTGACAAGAGGTCTAAAAACTATGAGAAAGAGTAGTAAATTGCATACTATCTCAACTATATAAAAGGCGAAGCCTCTGGTATATATGATAGCAAATCTTTTCCAGAAGTTGTTCCAAAATCCCGTCAAAAGTCCGGTATCTATCAGCGAACTTAATACTCCGAAAGACGCCGTCAAAGCCACTGCGGTAGCAGTAAGGATAAGACGGTTTTTTATTTTGGCTTTGCCTAGGAGCATAAATACCAAGGCTACGCATCCCCAATGAATGAGGTAGGTTATTACCCAAGTATTTACGCCCCAAATCAACGTTTCTAAGGCTACGAAAATGTACGTGGCTATTATCCCGTAAAAGCCGAATACGTATCCGTATACACCGCAAAGCAAGGTGACTATCTCCACGTTGGGGATAAAAGCCAGCGCAAGTTTGCCCGCCTCTAGGGTGGCGGACATAATTGCTATAAGCGCAAGTTTAAGCGCTCTGTCGCGGTGCGGAGAAGGCGTCATATCAGTCGAAAGTTATGTACGTGATTACGATAGTGCAGTTGGCTTTGACAGTCATTTGGCTTGCGTTTACGCCACTGTTGGTATAACTCTTACCTTTGTAGGTGATTTGTACGGCGTATTGAGTTACGTCAAAGTCTGCCTCTACGTCTGTATAGATATAGATGTATTTTCCTTCGCCTTCTTGCAACTCGCCCACTTGAGTTAGATAAGCGCCGTAGCCGTAATCTTGAGCGGTGTAGGTGAGTCTTCCCTCGCTTTGGAGATAGTCGAGTATCGCCATAAGTCCGCTTGAGCTGTTGCCGGACGGAACTTTAGAGAGGTCAACGTAGTATTCTTGAGCAACGTCGCCGTCAAGAAGAACAAGAGTCATCGTTCCTTGAGTGTCATTGCCGGGGTCAGCGCAAGCGAAGAGAGAGATCGCAAGCAATGATACTAGCAATATTGCAGTAATGAGTTTTGCATACTTTTTCATTTGAGTATACTCCTTTTGTATATTTAATCGGTAGAGATTTCTCCATTTTGCTAACGCTACAGTCGAAATGACGTCAACCGGTTATTTATTAACTAACATATAGTACATATTAGCGCTGATGACAATCTCAGTATAACGCAATTATACTTGTAAGATCGCGTAGCGTATAAATAGGGTAATCGTGATGGATTCTGCGTGGAAAATAAAAACGCCCCATAGGGGCGGAATGACAAGCAAAACAGCGCTATGACTTGACTTCCCACCGAAATCCGTCTTTGATATTGCAGGCAGGTTTCCTGACTTACGGCTTCATACCTTGCGCTCTCTTCCCGATTTTTCAGTGATAACGAGCGTTCGTAGCCGATACAGTAGCGGGGGCTGTCGGAGATTTTCACACCGTTCCCTTTTTAATGTATGGCGATTGCCAAAACAACCTTACAATATTATTTAGTTTTGCTTATTATATATTAGTTTAGAGAAGTTTGTCAATGGATTTTCAGTGTAGTCTGCGCAAAATATCGCTTGGGTCGTACTCAACTCCGTCAACTATTACGGGTTCGCCGGTTCTGGTCTTTTTGATCATATCGGCTTTGACCATTTTCTTAACTTCGCTGACGTAAGAACTTGTTTCTAGTACAGTTCTTACTTTTTCGCTGGAATCGGGTAGGCTCTTGAGGTCTTTTCCCAAATATATAGCAATGGGATTATATACGATATCTTCTTTTATGGTCATTCTGAGTATCGTCATATACGTTTCGTTTACTCGTTTCATATATTTGTTGTAGTCGCTCTGAGTTTCTTCGTCGCGACCTGCAAGTCTGTTCTTGGCTTTCTTAGCTAAAAAGTGCAAATTAGTATCATAAGAGGTTGGCATTTAGTAATCTCCACATAAAGTTATTTTATTAAGTCGGGTATCATAAAATAATTATCGTTTGACATTCCTATGACACTATCATAGCGTTTTTGTGTCTAAATTGCAAGTATTTTGCAATATGTTTTGTACAAAATTACAAAAGTTTTCAATTTTCGTTCAAAATCGACACAATTCGCACTCATAATCATGCTAAAGTGGGTTATTATCTGCATATAAACTTGTAATTTATATGCAGATACGGCTTGACTATCTGCATATAATTTGATAGAATATATGCAGATAGTGCAGACCCATATAATTAGCGGACTTAAGATAGAAGAGGAGAGTATGAAGAGATTTGATTATTCATTTTTGAGAAACGGCTTGTTGCCTGCGCGCTTAATAAATATGACTTCGAGTATTTATTCTCTCAAGACTATGTCAAGCGTACGAAAAGATAAAAATACCAAGGTATTTACGGAGTTGGAGAGCATTGCCAAGATACAGTCGGTTAAGAGTTCCAATGCAATCGAAGGTATTATAACGAGCGACGAAAGAATAAAGGCAATCGTTAGCGGAAGTAGCGCGCCGTTAAATCACAACGAGCAGGAGATAGCCGGTTACCGTGACGCGCTTAATTTAGTGCATACCAATTATGAATTCATAGAGTTTACTCAAGAAGATATTCTTAGATTGCACAAAATTATGTTGTCAATCGCAGGATATGAATACGGAGGACGATACAAAAGCGCAGATAATTACATTATGGAAATTGACGCGCTAGGTAACAGAAAGGTGCGTTTTAGACCCATATCAGCCGTCGGAACGTCCAACGCTATGGAGCAGTTGGTATTGGCGTATACACAGGCAAGGGATGACGCTAATATAAACCAACTTTTGCTGATTCCTTGCGTTATTCTTGACTTTTTATGTATACACCCGTTCCGTGACGGCAACGGTAGAATGTCAAGACTTTTGTCGTTGTTGCTATTGTATAAAAATGGATTTGATGCAGGCAAATACGTATCTTTTGAAGAGCAAATCAACAAATATAAAGATTTATATTATGAGGCTTTGAGAGTATCATCTATAAATTGGCACGAAAATACCAATGATTATTTCCCTTTCGTTGAGAATTTTCTATCAATGCTCTATATGTGCTACAAAGAGTTGGATAAGCGCTTTGTTGTCGTCAACGGTAAAAAAATAACTAAGTCTGCAAGAATTGAGGCAACCGTACTCAATAGTCTTGCGCCTTTGTCAAAGGGCGAGATATGCGCAATTCTGCCAGACGTCAGTCCTACTACCGTAGAGGCAGTGCTAGGTCGCATGGTTAAGAATGGACAGATAGATAAGATAGGAAACGCAATGAATATAAGATATCTTCGCCGTAACGGTAAAATATAGATTTACGAGTTACTGCGACCAATTACAAAGTCAACGGAGCAATCAAAGATTTGCGCAAGTTTGACGATATTGTCTATATTGGGCATGCCAACTCCGTTTTTCCAAACGTAGAATCTTGCTTTAGAAATATTTTCATTTTTATATACACTGCTAGCTGATCGCTTAAAATAATTTAACAAAAAGGTAAGTCTTTCTGCAAACGGCGGACAGGGCATAAAGTCTGTGTTTTTAATCTCATCGTCTAGACCAAGTAAATAATCTGTTGAGCAATTAAAAAAATCTGCAATTTTTACAAGACATTCTATTGACGGAGATCGTTCTTTATTCAAATAGCGAGATATAGTTGCATTTCCCATGCCTAAAGCGTCAGCTAGGTTTTTTGAATTAATGCCACGTTCTATAAGCATATCGTTAAGGTTTTCAGCAAAATTTGTTAAATTATCCATTCTTATCCTTTATGCCTACCAATAGTAAAATCAACTGAACAGTTTAAGTATTCTGCGAGTTTGACCACATTTTCAAGCGAGGGAACGCGTTTGCCTTTTAGCCAATCGTAATAGCGGGTTTTGGGGATTCCGCTGTTGGTATAGAAATAACTGTTGGAACAATCAAAATAATTTTTCAAGAACTCTAATTGCTCGTTAAATGGTGGGCAAGCGCAGTAATTACCGCTTTTTCTATCTTCTTCTAAGCCCAAAAGATAATCGGTAGAACAATTAAAATAATTAGCTATTTCTTCTAATCGCGCTACGGTAGGTATTCTTAAAGCGCGTAGATATTCAGAAACGCTAGAGTTTTGCGCGCCAACCGCTATTGCAAATTGCTTTGCATTCATATCGCGCTCGTTAATTAAATCTCTCAATATTTCTGCAAAGTATAACATTATATCCATTTTTATCCTTTACTGCGACCAATAACAAAGTCAACAGAGCAATCGAAGATTTGCGCAAGTTTGACGATATTGTCTATATTGGGCATACCAACTCCGTTTTTCCAAACGTAGAATCTTGCTTTAGAAATATTTTCATTTTTATATACACTGCTAGCTGACCGCTTAAAATAATTTAATAAAAAGGTAAGTCTTTCTGCAAAAGGCGGACACGGCATAAAGTCTGTGCTTTTAATCTCATCTTCTAGACCAAGTAAATAATCTGTTGAGCAATTAAAAAAATCTGCAATTTTTACAAGACATTCTATTGACGGAGATCGTTCTTTATTCAAATAGCGAGATATAGTTGCATTTCCCATGCCTAAAGCGTCAGCTAGGTTTTTTGAATTAATGCCACGTTCTATAAGCATATCGTTAAGGTTTTCAGCAAAATTAGTTAGAATATCCATTCTTTATCCTTTACTGCGACCAATAACAAAGTCAACGGAGCAATCAAATAGTTTTGCCAGTTTAACAATATTGTCTACGCTGGGTACGCCAACTCCGTTCTTCCAACCATAATATCTAGCTTGGGATATATCAGTATTATGATATATGCTATACGAAGAACGTTTGTAATAATTTAATAAATAAGCAAGCCTTTCTGCAAACGGCGGACACGGTATAAAATCTGTATTTCTAATCTCGTCTTCTAGACCTAGCAAATAGTCTGTTGAGCAATTAAAATAATTTGCAATTTTTACGAGATAATCTATACTTGGAAGTCTATCTCCATTCAAATAACGTGTTATAGTAGAATTTTCCATACCTAGCGCGAGAGCAAGTGTTCTAGCGTTTAAGTTATTTTCAATTATTAAATCGTTTAAGGTTCCTGCAAAATTTGATAAAATACTCATAAAAAATATCCTTATAAGGTATTATGTGTCGAATTGGCAAGATTTTGATTGCATCTTGCCAACTTGATATGGTAGAATATAGACAATACAACGAAAGGAGAAAATCTAATGAAATGCAAAAAAGAACTTACGAAAGATGAAATGGAAATGTATTTGCGCGCTGTTTTAGAAAAGACGGTTAATTCAAAAGATTTATTGGCAGAAATTTTGCCGTTGCTGGAGGAGTACTTTATTGCAGGGTTTGATTTGACTGACGAGAATATCGTAGTAGAAATGCTCAATAAGCAAAAATTCAGAATTATTATTGAAGAAATTAAAGAAGAGGAATAATAAGTAAATTGATATAACGTATTAAGGAGAAAAAATAAAAAGAGATAGGCGAGCGCCTATCTCTTTTTGGTTTTGCTTGTAATTACTTGCCGAGAATTTCGTCAGCCTTGCCTGCGCAACCAAGTACGTTGACAAGCTTGTGCTTAACGATGTACTTGATATTTGCTCTTGCGTCGCCGAGATATTGTCTTGGGTCGAAGTGGTCCGGATGCTCTGTGAAGTGCTTGCGGATACCTGCGGTGCAAGCCATTCTGAGGTCAGAGTCGATATTTATCTTACATACTGCCATAGAAGCTGCTTGACGAAGCATTTCTTCAGGTACGCCGATAGCGTCGTTGAGCTTACCGCCGTTCTCATTGACAATCTTTACGAATTCTTGCGGTACGGAAGAAGCGCCGTGGAGTACTATTGGGAACTGTGGCAATCTCTTGCTTACTTCTTCAAGAATGTCAAAGCGAAGTTGCGGCTTTGTTCCCGGCTTGAACTTGAATGCGCCGTGGGAAGTACCGATAGCGATTGCGAGCGAGTCAACGCCTGTCTTGGTTACAAATTCCTCAACTTCTTCCGGACGGGTATAGGAGCTGTCTTCAGCAGATACCTTTACGTCGTCCTCAACGCCTGCAAGACGTCCGAGTTCGCCTTCTACGGTTACGCCGTGGTCGTGAGCGTACTCAACGACTTTCTTTGTCAATTCGATATTGTCCTTGAAAGAGTGGTGGCTACCGTCGATCATAACGGAGTTGAAACCGCCGTCGATACAGCTCTTGCAAAGCTCAAAGGTGTCGCCGTGGTCGAGGTGAAGACATATAGGAAGGTGGCTTACTTCTTCAGCCGCTTCTACCATTTTGCGAAGATAAGTAGGGTTAGCGTACTTTCTTGCGCCGGAAGAAACTTGAAGTATAAGCGGAGCGTTTTCTTCGGTAGCGGCTTCTACGATACCTTGAATAATTTCCATATTGTTTACGTTGAAAGCGCCGATAGCGTAATGTCCGGCATATGCTTTCTTAAACATTTCTTTTGATGTTACGAGTGGCATAAATGACCTCCAATTTTTTTTGTCAAATAGATTTTAGCACAATACGGCTTAAATTACAACCTTTTTGCAATAATTTAGTTCCAAGGTTTTTTTGTTGTTGGGGCAAAGATACGTTGAAAAGTTTTGAATAGCTATTGACAAAATACTAAAACTACATATTATAATAGATATGTAGTGAGAAATACCAACTAAAAATACATCGTTTAAGGAGCAAATTATGGATATATCCCAAATCAAATACGATATTAAATACAAAGCGGGCGGTAAGACTTTTGTCTGCCAAGATAATAAGTGTCAGCATTTTTCATTGACGACTTCTATTGTCAACGGAGTATTAAAGGTAGCGCTAGATGCAAAAGCCAAAGTAACCTTTGTGAAATTCGATATACGAATGCCTTATAAGTATGGCGAAAGCGATAGAATTTTTGTCAACGGCTACCAGAGTTGGACGGACAGCATGGAGTACGAGCCAAAGGGGCAAATGAAAGAATTGACAAGATTTACTGAGTTTTTGGTCACAAAGACGATATTGAAGGCAATGGGACTGCCCAAGGCGGGGGATATACTCTTTTGGAAATACCCTAGAAAGAGCGGAGTTTTCTACGGCTGGTCGTACGGTTACGTGCGCCGCGGAGAGGACGTGGAAATATTCGGGTCGTTGAATGAGCGCTACGGATATACGGTAGTTACTTTTGATTGCAACAATAGTGAGGTTGTGATTTCCAAAGAACTGCAAAACGTAGTATACTTTGGAGAAAACAATTTGTTGGAACTTGCGCATATATGCGGGAAATACGATGAGGCTTTTGACGAATATTTTAATAAAATGGGCGTAAAATCCCGCGAGGATAAAAAACGATGCGGATATACTTCTTGGTATAATTATTACAACTGTATTAGCGAATCAGTTATCAATCGCGACTTAGAAGCTATATCCAATCAAGATATTAAATTCGACTGCTTCCAAATCGACGACGGTTATCAGGAGCATATAGGCGATTGGCTTATTACCGACAAAAAGAAGTTTCCCAATGGCATGAAAGCCATTGCGGACAACATTCATTCTAAGGGCATGATTATGGCTTGCTCCGTTTGCGGGCGTAAAGAAGTCTAAATTGTTCAGAGAGCATCCTGAATGGTTTATCAAAGATAAATACGGCAAGCCGTATAATACGGGACATAACTGGGGAGGCTTTTATTCTCTCGACATATACAACGAGGGCGCTAGGGAGTATATAAAACACGTCTTTGACACGGTACTTAACGACTGGGGTTACGACCTTGTCAAACTTGACTTTTTGTACGGCGCTTGCGTATTGCCTATCCACAATAAGACGCGCGGTGAGATAATGTGCGACGCTATGGATTTATTGAGAGAGTGTTGTAAGGATAAATTGATACTTGGATGCGGAGTTCCGCTCATGCCTGCATTCGGCAAAGTGGACTATTGCCGTATAGGCTCTGACGTAGAGCTGTCTTGGAAGAATACAAGACACAAGATAAGAGATGACGTTTCCACTCCTCATACGATATGCAATACTATTTTCCGCCGTCATCTCAACGGCAGAGCATGGATGAACGATCCCGATGTATTTTTGCTGAGAGATTACAATATGAAAATGAGCTTTCAACAGCGAAAGCTAGTAGCAAAGATAAACTCGACTTTCGGCAGTCTGCTCTTTATTTCCGATGACGTAAGCACTTACAATCAAGAGCAGAAAGACGCGCTCAAAGCCACTTTTGCGCAAAAGGATATTAAGATAATCTCTGCGGAATTTGTAGAAAAAGACGTAATGAAAGCGGTTTTTGAAGAGGATGGGAAGTCTATTACGCTAAAGTTCAACGTACGCAACGGAGAATACGTATTATAGAACCGTTTTACAGCCTAACAACGCGACCTGAGAGGGTTGCGTTGTTGTATTATACGCAAATTTTACATTAAAAGTTGTAATGTAAATATTAGATAAAATATTGAGAAAACGCGTATAAAGACCTTGATTTTGCCCATTAAAAATATTAAACTTAAGATACAAATATTTTTGCATGAGAATATAAGTGGACGTAGGTTTATCACACAAAGTTTTTGTGAAAAATATAATACATAGACTAGGATAGAGGTGGCGGTATGTTGAAGTTGACAAATATCAAAAAAGACTACGTCTTGAACGGCGGGGATACGGTTCCTGCGCTCCAAGGTATTGATTTGGAGTTCAGAGCAAGCGAGTTTGTATCAATTCTGGGACCATCGGGTTGCGGAAAGACCACCATGCTCAACATTATCGGCGGTCTTGACAGATATACCGACGGCGACTTGTCTATCGACGGCATTTCTACCAAACACTACTCCGATGTGGATTGGGACGCATACCGCAATATAAGGATAGGTTTTATTTTTCAAAGTTACAATCTTATATCCCACGTTGACATTCTCACCAACGTGGAAATGGCGCTTTTGCTGGCAGGCGTTAGCAAGCAAGAAAGACATCAACGCGCAGTCAAAGCTCTCGAGGACGTGGGCTTGGGCGAGCACATACATAAAAAGCCCAACCAACTCTCCGGCGGTCAGATGCAAAGAGTTTCTATTGCAAGAGCGCTTATCAACAATCCAAGCATTATTCTCGCCGACGAGCCTACAGGAGCGTTGGATTCAAGTACCAGTGTGCAGATAATGGAGATACTAAAAGAAATCTCTTACAACAAACTTATTATTATGGTTACGCACAATCCTGAACTTGCAGAGCAGTACTCCAACCGAATAGTTCGTCTAAAAGACGGCTTAGTGGTGGACGACACAAATCCGTTTTCATCGGAAAGCCAAAAGAATGAGCAGGAGAAGGAAGAGAACGTTAAAGAAAGTTTGACGACTGACGAGGCTAGTGACGAAACAATTCAAGCTCAAGTTGAACAAAAGCCCAACGAAGCAGTCTTGGAGAGCAACGCGCAAGACGTAGAGGGGAAGAAGAAAAAGAAAGTAAAGATTGCTAAGATAGATTTTTCTAAACACAAGGCTAAAAAACAGCGCAAGAATTTGCTTAAAAAGACGTCGATGTCTTTTGTTTCGGCAATCAAATTGTCTTTCACCAACCTTATGACAAAGAAAGGCAGAACTTTTATGACGGCGTTTGCAGGTTCAATAGGTATCATTGGCGTGGCTTTGGTACTTGCAATTTCCAACGGTTTTTCTGCGTATATTAACAATTTGCAAAAGACTATGCTTTCGGGTTATCCGATTACTATAGCTTCGCGTTCGACTAGCATTGAAAATCTGATGAGCACGTATATGTCTATTATGAATTCAGGCAAGGATAAATACCCTGTGGACGAGAAAGTGTATTCCAACAACTTGTTAAGTTCGATTGGAGATATGATTCACGAGAATGATTTGAGCGAAGATTATATTGCGTACATCGACGAAAAGAAAGCGCAGTGGCAAGAAAAAGGTCTTGTAGACAGCGTATACTATAATTACGGTTACAGTTTTTCTGTAATTAACTCAAAAAACAACGACGTAGGAAAGAAGTCTTTTACGGATATTCAAAATATCAAGACGGTAAATTGGCAAGAGCTTGTGGGAGATAGGAACTACATCGAGAGCAATTTCGACGTAATCGGCGGTAAGTATCCCGATTTGCCTACCGACCTTGTACTCATAGTAGATAATACCAATTCCATATTATCTACCTATCTTGAGGGTATGGGCTTTAGTTCCGCATTGGCAGGCGCGTACGTTTCCGATAAAAGTTTTACGGATATTTTGGGCGATGGAAAGAAAAAAGAACCTGTTTCTTTCCTTATCCCCAACGCCAAGGCGCAGTACGTCAAAGGAGCTGTCAATGAAAATACCGGCAACGAATACTTTACAGAGAGATCCGGTAGGACTATTAGAGATATGTATGACAACGGAGATACCAACGTTCATAAAGCTCAGGTAGTAGGTATTCTTCGTCCAAAAGAGGGCAAGGAGTATTCGCCAGTGCAACCGGGCGTTGCGTATATGCAAGAGCTTACAGCGCTTATGAGAGAAGAAGCCGAAGGCAGCGAGATAGCAACTGCGCAGAAAGAATGGGATTATAATCCGCTCACAGGCGCAGAATATGATTCCAACTCAGGCATGAGCGATATTATGAACTCTTTGATGGGCGGCTCTACTACCGTAATGACGGAAAGAGTGGTTTCGCAAATGATAGGCGTATGTTCGACACCAAGTTTGATAAGCATTTACGCAAGCGATTTTGACAACAAAGACCTCGTGCTTAAAGACCTTGACGCATGGAATGATACGCATGAAAATAAAGAGCAAGTCAAGTATACCGACAGCGCCGCTATAATGATAACAATGATAAGTCAAATGATCAAGATTATCACCATTGCGCTGGTATGTTTCTCGTCTGTATCACTTGTCGTATCTTCGATAATGATAGGTATTATAACCTACGTGTCGGTCGTAGAGCGTACCAAAGAGATTGGTATATTGCGTTCGCTCGGCGCAAGAAAGAGAGACGTATCCAATATCTTCAACGCCGAAACCTTTATCATAGGCTTGGCGGCGGGCGTGATTGGCGTGCTTGTGACGTATCTGTTGAGTATCCCAATCAACTTGGTTATCGAGCATCTTCTAGATTCTATGATTACCAATATATGTATGCTAAATCCTTTGCATGCGTTGTTAATGATAGGTCTTAGCATAATATTGACGCTTATCGCAGGTATTGTTCCGTCGAGAGCGGCGGCAAAGAAAGATCCGGTAATCGCATTAAGGACTGATTAAAACGTTTGGCGAGAAGGGAGGCGTCGCAAATTTACACGGCAATAACGCTTCCTATTCTTCTTCAAACTCACTTGACGTACAGCAAGTACGACTTCGTTCGTTTTCATCGTCTAGAAAACGTTCTTGCTCGTGAAAATCTTCGCCACTCCCTTCTCGCCAAACGAGAGGGGAGTTTTGCATATCTTTTCTTGCCAATCGAGAGGGGGATTTTTATTGGAAATCAGTTGCTATTTGAAGTGTCTTTATATATAATAGAGTTGAATAAAAAATGGCAGGTAGGCTATGAAAGAAATTAAGTCATACGAATTGAGAGAAAAATATCTAAAGTTTTTTGAGAGCAAGGGTCACAAGATTATTCCGTCGGCTTCGCTTATTCCGGAAAACGATCCGTCGGTACTTTTCACAACGGCGGGAATGCATCCGCTTGTGCCGTATCTCTTGGGACAAAAGCACCCCGGAGGCAAAAGACTTTGCGACGTGCAGAAGTGTGTGCGTACGGGAGATATTGACGAGGTAGGCGACGCTACGCACTGCACTTTCTTCGAGATGCTCGGTAATTGGTCGCTTGGCGATTACTTCAGAAAAGAGTCAATCAACTTTTCTTTTGAATTTCTGACTAAGGTATTGGAAATACCGGTAAATAAAATAGCCGTTACTGTATTTGCAGGCGATGAGGACTGCCCGCGCGACGAAGAGGCGGCAGATACTTGGGCTAGCCTTGGAATACCTAGGGATAGGATATTCTATTTGCCCAAATCCAACAACTGGTGGTATGCAGGCGCTACCGGTCCTTGCGGAAGCGATACGGAGATATTTATCGACACCGGCAAAGAGCCTTGCTCCGAGCATTGCGATCCAAGTTGCGACTGCGGAAAGTGGGTTGAGATTTGGAACAACGTCTTTATGGAATTCAACCGCAACGCAGAGGGCAAGTTCGAGAAACTCTCCCAACGTAACGTTGATACCGGTATGGGTCTAGAGCGTACTATATGTATGCTCAACGGTTTCAAGTCGGTATACGAAACAGATTTGTTTGCCGGAGTTATTGCCAAGATCGGACAGCTTGCGGGCAAGAAGTACGGCGAGAATGACGAAGATACAAGAGCAATGCGCATAATTGCAGACCATATTCGTACGGCTACGTTTTTGCTGGGTGACGAGAGAGGAGTTGCGCCGTCCAACGTAGACCAAGGCTACGTATTGCGCAGACTTATCCGCAGAAGCGTAAGATTTGCGCGTCAGCTTAATATTCAACCTCAAAGTTTGGTGGATATAGCCAAGTTGTACGTAGAGCAATACAAGGACGTATACGAAGAGTTAAAGCTCAACAGCCAAAAGATATACGAAGAACTTGAAAAGGAGATAGACAAGTTTTCAAAGACCTTGGAAGACGGTATCAAACAACTTGATAAGGTTTTGCAATTCGTCAAGGGCGATACGCTCAACGGCAAGACGGCGTTTAGACTTTACGATACTTACGGCTTCCCAATAGAGATGACAGTGGAGATATGCAAGGAAAAAGGCTTTGGCGTAGATATTGAGGGATACAAACTCGCTCAAGAGGAACATATCAAGAAATCGCAACAAGGCGCAGAGCAGAAGTTCAAAGGCGGACTTGCAGACAGCAGCGAGATGACAACGTACTTGCATACGGCTACGCATTTGTTGCTTGCAAGTCTTAAGAAAGTGCTTGGCGACGAGAATATTCAGCAAAAGGGCAGCAATATTACTCCCGAAAGACTGAGATTCGACTTCAACTTCCCGCGCCCGTTGACGGACGAGGAAAAGCAAGCCGTAGAACAAGAAGTCAACAACGCTATCGCAAGAGATATACCCATCGTTTGTATGGAGATGTCTATTGAAGAGGCGAGAGAAAAGAATGCGGTCGGCGTATTCGGCTCGCGCTACGGCGAAATTGTCAAGGTATATCAAATCGGCGACGTAGACTTGCAGATATGCGGCGGACCTCACGCTCAGCATACGGGACAGCTCGGTCACTTCAAGATAGAAAAAGAGCAGTCGTCATCGGCAGGTATTCGCAGAATAAGAGCTACGATACAACCTAAGTAAAATGATGTAGACCTTTCCACTTCGGTCTAGGCAACGAAAGGAAGACAGATTGATGGAATTTAGGATAGTCGAAGCGACAAAGAAAGTTTTTTACAAAATAAGTTGAGATAATACAAGACTTTTCATAATTCGCCATTACGCATGAGTTATCGTGGAATTATGAAGGTCAACACGGCATTAAAGTACGTAAAAAATTACGTATTAGTCATACTGCTTATGATATTGTGCCAAAGAGCGCAAATAGTGGGTGACTATAGAGGATACGCGTTGCCGCTATTGGTGGCGCTATTTTATTGCAGGTTTAGCGTGGGAGTTATATGTCCAAGCTATCTTGCAATTTGTCTTATATTCGACCATTCTCTTTTTGGAATATTTTACGCGGTCGCTCCCGTAGTTATATTGTTGGTGGCGAAGTATTTGCATTACCTATTTGCCCGTCCTATGCGCCTTGTAGCTTTGATATGCTATAGCGCGCTTTGCGTGTTGCCGTTGGCGGTACTTGACTTCAAGGTGACGGCTACGCTTGAATTTATAATTTATCTCATATCGCAAATCGTTGTGTCTTTACTCTTCTGCGTAATATGCTACGCCGTGTGCATAAGGGGTATAGGCAGACGCTTGAGCGTTGACGAAAAAGTGGGCGGATTCGTGTTCTTGGCTGTCGTAGCCAGCGGAGCGTATTCGCTGGATATATACGGATTTAATATTTATTACCTCGCATTGGGACTTGCGATACCTTACGCATTCCGCAACTTTTCTTTTTCGCAGGGCGTAATTTTAATAGGAGCAATAGCCGTAGGCGGCGGACTTAGCAATCTCAATCTCGCTATGGCGGGGGCTATAATGCTCATTTTCTTTGCGGCGTACGTCTTTGTCGTCAACAAATGGGTAGCGTCTTTGGCGTCTGTAATGATGCATATAGTATGCGGAGTGTATTTCAATGCTTTTAAGGGCGTGTATTGGCTCAACCTAATAGGCTTTGTCGTGGGAATAATAATCACTACTTCGCTGACGGATAAGTTTATGGCAAAACTTCCGTCTTTCAAATTCGGCGATGGCAGACAGAGCGCCAAGGAACTTGTCAACAGAACGCGCAGAGATCTGGCAAGCCGTCTGAGTACGGTGTCAGGAGTGTTTGGAGAAATGTCGCAGGTATATTCTCAAAACGTTGTGCGTTACGCTCCGCCTATGCAAGCCGTACCGTCGCTTGCCGAGGAAGTTATGCTGAAGACGTGCGGAACCTGTATCAATAGAGAGTATTGTCAGAGTATGATGGGAGTTGAGCTATCGCAAGCGTTGGAAGGAGTCGTGCGCACTGTGTTGACGTCCGGCAAAGCTACGCTTGAGGACTTGCCGACCGTCATTTCTTCTAAGTGTATTCAATTGCCGACTTTGCTCGCTACTTGCAACCAAACCGCGCAATCTTACGACGTGAGATATAATTCCGGCAGAGAACTGGAAGTCGATCAGAATCTCATATCTTCTCAGCTTATGGGAGTATGCGAATTTCTATCGGAACTGGGCGAAGAAGTCAAGAGCGCAGTCAATATAGACGATAGACTTGACGAAAGAATAGTCGAGGAACTGGGCTACAACAATATCGTATGCAGTGACGTAATGTCTATTGTCAAGAACGGCAAGCATACGGTTTCGTTGGTAGTCAGAGAAAGGGATAGAGAGAAAAAGGCGCTTTTGCAAGTGCTGTCAAAACTCACCAATACCCAAATGCAAGTCAAAGAAGAGAAGAAGACCATTGACGGCAGATACTGCATGACTTTCGTCAATACGCCTAAATACACAGTCACATACGCTACGGCGACTTGCGTCAAGCCCGATTCTCCTGCGTCGGGAGATACTTATACCGTGACCAAGCTCAAGCACGATAAGGTATTGATTGCCCTTTGCGACGGCATGGGTAGCGGCGAAGAAGCCAGAGAGGGAAGCCAAAGAGCGTTGAATATGGTGAGTTCTTATTACAAAGCAGGCTTTGACAACGTCAATTCTCTAAAGCTCGTCAATAGACTTCTTTCCGTAATTTCCAAAGACAACTTCAACGCCTTAGATATGTGCGTCGTAGACCTAGAACTCGGCACGGCAGATTTTATCAAGCAGGGCGGAGTGCAGAGCGTAATAAAGAGATTGGATAGTATTCAAATTATCGACAGCCACGCGCTACCGCTCGGTATAGTCGAAGAGGCTACACCGCACGTCAACCGCCAACTTCTCTCCGTGGGCGAAATGGTCGTAATGTTCAGCGACGGCATTATGGATACGCTTACTCTTGCAGGTATCAAGCATATCGTCAATTCTCTCGCTACGCTCAATCCCCAACAGATTTGCGACGAAATTATCAATCAAGCCAAGGCAATGGGACTTACTGACGATTCAAGCGTGGTAGTCTTTAGATTGGCTAATCAGTAAATTTATTCTATTTAAGTTTTCCTTTTTACAAAATTGTCATAAAACTATTGCCAATTTATTTTTTCGCTATATGATTTAGTTGAAATAATCATATTGAGGTGTATAATGTTATTAAATTGGTCTAATGATTGGATAAAAGTAGTTGACGAATTGAATAACGTAGTTATTGACGACTTTGACTATAAAAACGGAATACAAGGTCCGGTAACGCAAAAGCATTGTGTGAAGTGCATTGCGGTAAATCAATGTTGGTTTGCAAATGAAAAAAATTAAAAACCAGAGGCGATGGAATATTCAATCGAACAAGTCTTGAATGACAGCAAAAATAAGATAGGGTTATACCACTATAACTGTCATTGCAGAGAGATTGATATTCCTACGCCCAATGAATCAGATATTGAGCTTATTTGTCCGAAAGGCAAAAAGGAATGGTTATTTAAGGATAAATCGGAATGGATTCACGCGTTTGGTCACGAGCCTAATGAAAAGTTTCTAGAATATTTGAAAAACAAAGTTATCGAAAACTATTGTTTGGGGCAATACGTTATTTTGAAAATTGATAATCATGGCGTTGCAATTAATGTATTCGTGGATATAGAAGGTAGAGGAGAAAAGGTAAATCATATATATAGGGTTAATTCTGGTTGGATGGTTTTTTCCAACGGAAAACTAAAATGTAATACTTTTATAGGAGGATGGACGAAATGAAATTGTTTGATAAGGTAAGAATTTTGGTATCTAATCCCGAGTATGAGAAGTACGGTGTGTACAAAGGAATGGTGGGGACTATTATTGAAGCGCATATTGAATTTAGAAGTTTCCAAGTGGCTTTTACCGACCCGACTCCATTTACTGAAGAAACTATGTATTCCATTAAAAACGATATAGTAGAGTATATACACGTAAAGGATATGGAAGTGGTCGAAGAGAGTGATTGTACTGACGAATTCATATTTAACGATTTGCCGAATAAAGATATACGTTGGTATTGTAAAGTTGAGGACGGCTATATCAAAAATTTGCGTGGAGAGAAGCTAAACAAGATTGCTTATGATTACGATAGTTAAAAGTCAAAAGCAAAAGACTTTTATCTATATTCACGACAGAGCAGTTTGTCAATTGTGCAATCAAAATATTTGGTAAGTCTTATTACACTGTCCAAAGTCGGTACGCGCTTGCCATGATACCAGTAATCTAGAGCTGATTTTGCTATTTTAGTTTCTTTATTTAGTTGATATCTCGATTTACCGTTTTCTTTTAATACTTGCGCAAAAGCTATGTGGAAAGGCGGAGTATAGTTAAGTTTGTCGTCTATTAAATATGGAGCTAACCCTAACAAATAATCTATTGAACAAGCAAAGTAATCGGCTATTTTTATGACCGTTGTAAGGTATGGCATACTCTCATTATTCAAATAACTATAATACTGTGATAAATTAATATCTAGTTCTTCACAAAGATTTTTGATTTTTATTTGTTTGTCAAACATAAGCTCATAAAGATTTTCGACAAAAGCATCCAATATGTTCATATTCTAGTTCTACCTATTACAAAGTCTATGGAACAGTCAAGACATTTTGCAATTTTTATAACACTTTCTAACGAGGGAGATGTCGTGCCTTTTGCCCAATAATACGCATCGGATTGGGAAATTTCCATACGCTTGCAAAGTTCGTATCTTGAAATACCAAAATGCTCACACAGAAACGGAAGTCTGTCCTTAAATGGCGGACAAGATATAAATTCGTTGATGTGATTTTCTAAGTCTATACCTAACAAGTTCTCCATAGTACAATGGAAATAATTAGCCAATCGTATACTTATTTCTACAGAAGGAACTTTTTTACCATTAACATAATTGTTTATGCTTGACCTTCTGCAACCTATTATTTTAGCTAGCTCTGTAGCGTTAAGATTGTGTTCTAACATTAAATCTTGAAGTCTTTCCGGAAATAATAATAAGTTCATATAGTTTTACTGATAATCGCGACCTAATAATTTGTCTATAGTGCAGATAAAATACTTGGCAAGTCTTATAACATTATCAAGTGACGGGGAGTGTACGCCATTATACCAATTGTCAATACTTGAATTTGAAATCTTGGTGTGTTTATTGAGTTGGTACCGTGTTATCCCGTATTCACTAAGTATTTGCTTAAAAGCGATATTAAACGGAGGAGTATAATTGAGTTTGTCGTCACTTAAATATGGTGCAAGACCTAAAAGAAAATCTATAGAACAACAAAAATAGTCAGCAATTTTAATAATTGACGATAATATAAGTAAATTTTCTTTTCTCAAACACCTATAAAGTTCAGAATTACCAATATCAAGTTTTTCACAAAAAGTTTTAACTGACAAATCGTTGTCAATCATTAATTCTTTAAGATTTTCAACAAAAGCATCTTGTAAATTCATGTTCTTACCTATATTCACGACAAAGCAGTTTATCAATCGTGCAATTGAAATATTTTGCAAGTCTTCTTACGCTTTTTAATGACGGCATTTGGCTTCCGTTATACCAATTATCAAGAGCAGAGTTAGCAATTTTAGTATGCTTATTTAATTGATACCTAGAAACCCCATATTCATTTAGTATTTGAGCAAAAGCTACGTTAAATGGTGGAGTGTAGTTGAGTTTATCATCGCTCAAATACGGCGCTAGACCTAAAAGATAGTCAATAGAACAACAGAAATAGTCTGCTATTTTAATTACTGTCGTTAGATATGGCTTACTTTCTTTCCTCATATATCTATAATATTGAGATAAGTCTAAATTTAGTTCTTGACAAAGAGTGGTAATAGACATTTGCTTGTCAAACATAAGCTCATTAAGATTTTCGACAAAATCCGACAAAAAATCCATACAATTTTTCTCCTATTGTTATAATTATCACCATAAGTCCCCAAAAAATTATTGATTTTGGTAGCTGGCGGTGGTATAATGAAGTTACGCTAAAGAAATTGTTAGCGAATACAAAAGGAGGTATAGATATGGTTACTACGCAGTTGGAAGTTGTAAACAACGACTTAAACACAAAGATAGACGAGCAAGACTTACTCTTAGACTTAAAGGTATTGATTAAGGAATACTATTGCGGAACTTTTACAAATGACGGGCAATCTTTGGTACTTAGTTTTTTCAACGGGCAGAAATTTGCCTTGAAGATTGAAGAAATTGCTTAAGAAAAATTCTTGAGAAAGATATACGAAAGAAAATGTCCGTCGGTTTTCGGCGGATTTATTTTTATAAAAAATCTCTCCAATAATTTAGGGAGATAACATTGTTTTCAAATGATAGCAATTTATATTATTGTTGAATAAGTATTTCTTGGACGTTTATTTGTGTAACATCCTTAACTTGCTCTTTTGGGAATTCTAATAAATATACACTTGTAACAACAAGCAATGGATACACAACGGATTCTTTGGGTAGATCTCTTGCTAACGTAATATTAAAAGAATTATCTATAATTTCAAAATCTTTTACGTAAAAGAAGTATCCGCTACTAGACCTAAATCTAAACAACACAATTAATGATTTTTCTTCAAAAAACTCTTCGTCGTATTCTTTCAACGTAGTGATTATTTTCTTATTTTGTTCGTAACTGTTCTTTTTGAATATCGGAGAAGTATCTTCGTCGCAAATATACGTTATATCTTCTACGGATTTAATGATTGCAGAACAATTATCTTGTTTAAGATATAAATAGTTATAATTATGTATTTTAATCCAATCTTGGTTATTGGGTTCATCATTGTCATGGCAAGAACATAAGAATAATGACGTTATTAATATGCTAATTAACAAAATAGTTACTAAAAAAGTTCTGAGAAATTTCATATAATTTACCTCCTAATTATATTATTGTTGAATAAGTATTTCTTGGACGTTTATTTGCGTAACGTCTTTTATTTTTTCTTTATCGAATTCTAATATATATACGCATGTAATAGCAATTACAACGTCTGGATACACAGCAGGTTCTTTGGGTAGATCTCTTGCTAAGGTAATATTAAAAGACTCGTCTATGATTTCAAAATCTTTTACATAATAGGGAAATCCGTCCCTTAATCTAAATATCACAATTAAAGATTTATCTATGAAAAATTCTTCGTCATATTCTTTCAAAGTATCAATAATTTGTTTATTTTGATCGTAACCACTCTTTTTGAAGATCGGAGAAGTATCTTTGTCACAGATAGACATTATATCTTCTACGGAATGGAGTATAGCGGAGTAATTATTGTATTTTAGACTAAATGAGGAGTAATTATGTATTTTTATCCAATCTTGATTATTGGGTTCATCATTGTCATGGCAAGCGCATAAGCATATGGACGTTGTTAAAATGCTCATTAATAAGATGGATACAAAAAGGATTCTAAATTTTCTCATAGATTTATTCTCCTTATCTTAATTCATATTATTGGCGCATTAAGCAAAACGTACGTTGTAATAGCAAATAAATATAATATCAAATAGAAAGTTCTATGTCTGTTTTTATCATTATATCATATAAAAATCTTATTTTCAATAGGCAATTTGAATTTGGGTCATAAAAGTCTTGACGCGGGGATATTTTGGTATATCATAAAGTTGTCTTCGCTCTTTCCCCTAAGAATGGAGAAGTATATGATACTAAAATACAAATACCACAGTGATTCGGGTCTGCTTGAAGCATATCGTAGTTATACGTTGGCGCAAAACAACTCTCTGTCGGATACAGTAGTTATTACCTCTACCGCAAGCGATGCAGAAAGATACAATTACTGTCTTGAGTTTATTTGTTACAACAGCAAGAGTATTCCTAAGGCGCAGTATATTTCGCCTATACTCAACTACGCTGACGGCAGAATTTCTTTTACCGTGCCCAACAATCTTACGGAATTTAGAGGTCACGTGGATATGCAACTCACAGGTTACGATCCAGACGACAATTCTATAGTATTCAAAAGCGTAAGCAAGAATTGCAAGGCATTTGACGTAGAAGGCTCGCTATGCGTACTTGAAAAGGACCTCAACGATACTCCCAATGTCTTTACCGAAGTGTTGAAACAGCTTGAAGATTTACGCAAGATTCACCAAGATATTATTGACGAGGCAATGAAGCAGTTCGGCAGTCAGTTCTTTGAAAAGGTCGAGAAAATCAAATGGCATACCGTGAAATACTACGACAACGGCAAACTCATTGAAGAAAAACTGACGCTTGCCGGCGCAAAGTTAACTCCGCCACAATATACTTTGCCGGAGAATTGCGTTTTGGTAGGCGGTTGGTACAATCCCAATACCGAGAGAATATGGAACTTGGACGAAGACACCGTTGAGGGCGATACGCAGTTGTATCTCAACTATATGACTGACGATATTGTTATATCTCAAGGCAAAGTCACGTCTTTGGGAAAACACGTCGGCGCGCATATCTACGTGCCTGAGTTCTATGAGGGGCATAAAGTCATCGGATTTGAGCAAGTTATATCCGCAAATATACCTCGCGGATGCCATATTCATTTGGGCAACAACTTATTAGATTTATCTCAATGCGAAGCCCTGATGCTTGATTCCAACGTCTGCGGAATATATTTTCCCGCAAATAATACTGAATGTATTAGCAAAGACGGTTATCTATTTGCCGATTATAACGGCGAACATATTTTGGTCTTTGCGCCTAGAGCGGAAGTTCTTAGAATCGAAAGCGGTTGTACGGCAATAAATACGTACGCTATCGCCAACAACGCCAACTTGAAATATCTCATTATCCCCGACAGCGTTGGCTTTTTTAGCGCGTACGGCATTGCAAATACAGGCTTAGAAGAATTGACCTTGCCACCGAATATTTTCAGTATTGGAGATTATAGCGTATACAACAACTTTAACCTTAAAAGGGTTATACTCAACGCAGATATTTCCGATATGATTAGCGACAGTACTTTCATTAGCGAGGATCTAAAGGGCAACGTTACCCGTCCTACCTTGCTCGTACAACCTCAACATTACGCCAACTACAAGGCGCTCAATCTTGCGTACGATATTCAAGTAATGGGGCAGGAGTATTTTGAGGAAAAGTTTGTCCCAAAGGGAGAATAGTATGCCTAGAGTAGCAAAGCCAGAAATCGATATTCCCAAAGACGTATTCTTCAGATATACGGTCAATGGCAGAGTGCTTGCAAAGGTCGTGGACGGTAAGTTGTTGTGCGGACACAGAGTAATCACCAATACACAAGAGGGTATGAACTCTTGGCAAGAGTTTGCTTCCGTAGAAGAGGCGTCAAAAGCCCTCGGCGTTCCTGCGCCCGATCATTTCGGCTGTCCGATAATCAATAAAGACAATCCGCCGATAGATTGGCGGACGTTTAGAGGAGGCTACTATATACCGAAGAGCATTTGACATGCTCTTCGGTATGAAGTTGCCCACTGCGCGGGCAGTGAAATTCCGTCGTAGACGGAATGAAGTTTTGCCAAAGGCAAAATGAAGTAATTTTGACAAATTATGTATTGACTTATTGGTTTATTGGGCATATACTATAAATGTAACCATCAGTAAGGTAGTCGCTATTTGAAGGTAACGCCCCCAATAGCATTCCTACTAATTGATGGTTTTTTATATTTCAATCGTTTGACCGTTTGGTAAAAGTACTCTATGCGCTTCATAGAAGTTGCCCACTGCGCGGGCAGTGAAATTCCGTCGTAGACGGTATGAAGTTTTGCCAAAGGCAAAATGAAGTAATTTTGACAAATTATTATTTATAATGGATTAGATTAAGTAATTATAAAAATTATCCGTAACAAAATCAAGAGCATTGATTTAATGCTCTTGATTTTATTTCATTTCGCTGAAAGCGGAATTTCATTATTAACGTAGTTAATAATTTCATTTTGCCTTAGGCAAAATTTCATTGGTAATATAATGAACGCATTATATTACCACAAAATCTCCCGGCGTAATAAATATAAAGCTAATGAGCGCAAGAAGCGCTACCACGACTACTTGGTGTAGCGCATACACCCAAATTGCTATCTTACCCCAGAAGGAGAAAGGCTTATACCAATCGTACTTGCCTAGGCGCGGAAAGAGAGATTTTTTCTTGGGATATATCAATACTCCGAGCGTTGCGCCGATGAGCATATATCCGGTGGTGGGGAATATCGGGTAATAATCACCTGAGAAGAAATTCGGTTTATCGCCGAGCATAAATTCACCGATAAAATACAAATGATTGTCGTCGCTAAAAGCGCGCATATTGCTTTCGTAAGTCGCCATAAAGCCTTGGTTCATTGTAATTATCATTACGCCGACAAACAAACACACGCCTGCGGTAATCATTTTGTTGTGACAGCAAATCGTATCTATCAGCCACCAAAGCAATATTGAGAATGCAAACATATGAAGTATGCCGAATTTTATATCAACGCCCATATAATACGACACGATAGTGATAATACCTGCGATAATGCTTGCCTGTACGCCTCTTTTTAGATTACTGCGAGAGAATGAGCAAGATATACCGCATAGCAAGGCGAATATCCATACTACAATATTTTGGGTAGTGGCGCGCAGAGTAGACGCGTCGATGTATGCTTGCGCAAGGCGTACGATTTGAATTACGCTCTCTTTGCCGGTGGCAAGCCATGCCGCGTCAAACAAATCGGCTATATCGTACATAAAATGGTCAAAGACCATTAGCAAAACGCAAACTCCCCGCAGAAAATCCAGCTCCCAAATTCTTTTTTGGGGAGACTTAGGCTCAAGCCTATTGGAATCTTTGCAGAGAGTAATATTCATAAATTATTGAATTTTGTCTATACCCATGTATTTTCTCAATACTTCAGGTATTACTATACTTCCGTCAGCTTGTTGGAAGTTTTCGAGAATAGCGGCGGTAGTTCTGCCTACTGCAAGACCGCTGCCGTTGAGGGTATGCACAAGTTTTACCTTGCCGTCCTTATCTCTGTATCTTATGCTTGCGCGTCTTGCTTGGAAGTCCTCGTAGTCCGAGCAAGAAGAGATTTCTACGTATCTGTTGTAAGACGGCATCCATACTTCGATGTCGTACGTCTTTGCCGAACCAAAGCCCAAGTCGCCCGTGCAAAGGCAAACAACTCTATACGGTATGCCAAGGAGTTGCAAAATCTTTTCGGCGGAGTTGGTCAAATGCTCAAGCTCTGCGTAGCTGGTTTCGGGCGTGGTAAATTTGACAAGTTCGACTTTGTTGAATTGGTGTTGACGGATAAGACCTCTGGTATCTCTGCCGGCGCTGCCTGCTTCGCCTCTAAAACAAGCGGTGTACGCGCAGTATTTGATTGGCAAAGCGTCATAGGGGAGTATCTCTTCTCTATGTAAGTTGGTGACGGGTACTTCTGCCGTCGGAACGAGGTAGAAGTCTTGACCTTCGTTGTTTACGTAATACATATCTTCTGCGAATTTGGGGAGTTGTCCCGTGCCGATCATTGCGTTTTTGTTGACCATATAGGGCGGAAAAATCTCCGTATAGCCGTTGGAGGTATGAGTGTCAAGCATAAAGTTGTAAATCGCTCTTTCCAATCTTGCGCCAAGACCTTTGTATACGGTAAATCTTGCGCCGGAAATCTTGCTTGCTCTCGGCCAGTCGCATAGGTCTTTTTCCTCGGCAATATCCCAGTGAGCTTTTGGCTCGAAGTCAAACTTGGTAGGCTCGCCCCATTTTCTCACTTCAACGTTGTCTTCGCTGTCACTACCGATAGGGACTTCCTTATTAGGCAAGTTGGGGATTGTCAGCATTATTTCGCTAATCTTGCCCTCGACTTCATTTAGCCTTGTATCTATTGACTTTATCTGCTCGCCAAGCTCTTTCATCTGAGCAATCTTAGCCGTCTTTTCTTCGCCCTTTAGAGAGGGGATTTGCTTGGATACGGCATTCTTTGTGGCTTTCTTTGTTTCGCCGTCTTGAATAAGGTTCTTTCTTTCGCTTGCAAGTTCACTAAGACCCGCTAGGTCAAACTTACCGCTTCTATGAGCCAATCTTTGCTTTACTTCTTCAATGTTTTCACATACGAATTTAAGGTCTAACATATTATCTCCTGACGAGTCTTTCATTAAGTTCGCACGGTAATCTTGCTACCGATTTGCGCGCTAAGTCCGTCTACGCATTTTGACGTACATCCAGTACGCCTGCATCGCGTATCCTTCTTATCTCGTAAATCGCTTACGCAATCTTTCTCGCGCTTACTTAATTCAAGCCTCTATTATTTTTTAGAGCTTTTCTTGAGCCCTATAAATTTATTTCTTATTTTTTATCACTATATACGCCTGCATTGCGTACCCTTCTTGTTATCACGTAAATCGCTTATGCAATCTTTCTCGCGCTTACTTAATTCAAGCCTCTATTATTTTTTAGAGCTTTTCTTGAGCCCTATAAATTTATTTCTTATCTCTTATTTTTTATCTCTTATCTCTTATCTTTCTCACTTGCACACTATATTCACAAGTCGTTTGGGTATGACTATAACTTTGACGACTTGCATACCGCCGATTGCCGTCTTTACGGCATCGTTTTGCATCGCTATGTTTTCAATAGCCTTGTTGTCGGCATCGCTAGGTACGACAATCTTTGCTTTCATACGGCTGTTGATTTGCACTGCGAGTTCGTATTCGTCTTTTACAAGCGCATTTTCATCGCATAGCGGATACGTCATATTGAATACGGAATACTTACCGCCCATTTTCTCATTGAGTTCTTCCGCGATATGCGGTACGAGGGGAGCAAGCAACAAAATCAAGTCGCTTATGCAAGCCTTAAAGAAACTTGCGTTTTTCCCTGTCGGTATATTGTCGTATTTGTAGAGCTCGTTGACGTACTCCATGATTCTCGCAACCGCCGTGTTGAAAGAGAATGCTTTCATATCTTCGCTTACTCTTTTTATGGTATAGTTGCGGGTATAGTTGAGAGCTTTTTCCTCGGCGCCCATCTGCTGATTTTTATTGTTGATAGCGATAGCTTTATCGACTATTCTCTCCACTCTCTCTAAGAACTTGACGATAGATTCCATACCGTTTGCGCTCCAAGGACCGCCCTCAACGTAGCTGAAACCGAACATTAGATACAGTCTAAACGCGTCCGAACCGAATTTGCTCACGTAATCGTCGGGGGAGATGACGTTGCCTCTTGACTTAGACATCTTAAAGCCGTCCGTGCCGAGTATCGTGCCTTGGTGAATCAACGACTTGAACGGCTCATCGAATTTGAGATAACCCATATCTCTCAGCGCCTTGGTGAAGAAACGCGCGTAGAGCAGGTGCATACATGCGTGTTCAGCTCCGCCGATATACTTGTCTACAGGAAGCATTTTATTTATAATTTCAGGGTCAAACGCCATTTTGTCATTATGAGCGTCCGGATATCTTAGGTAATACCAACTCGAACATACGAACGTGTCCATAGTGTCTGGATCGCGTCTTGCTTTGCCACCGCACTTAGGGCAGGTCGTGTTGATAAATTCTTGGCAACTTGCAAGCGGGGATTTGCCGTTGGGCTTAAATTCCACGTTGTAGGGGAGAGATACCGGCAAGTCTTTTTCGGGTACCGCTACTTCTCCGCACTTGTCGCAATAGACGATAGGTATCGGCGCGCCCCAATATCTTTGACGCGAGATCAGCCAGTCGCGCAGTCTGTAATTGGTCTTGAGTTGTCCTTGCTTTTTGCCCTCAAGCCACTTGACGATTGCTACCTTGCCTTCTTCCGAAGTCATTCCGTCGAATTGCGTATTCGTATTGCAAATTACGCCGTATTCGCAGAAGGGCAGGTCATCGTTGGAGCCGTCCTTTGACTTGATAACTCTGCGTATCTGCAAATTAAACTTCTTTGCGAAGTCGTAATCTCTTTCGTCGTGAGCGCCTACGCCCATTACCGCGCCCGTGCCGTAGGAGTAGAGTACGTAATCGCCTATCCAGATCGGCACTCTCTCGCCGTTGACGGGATTGATACAGTACGCGCCCGTAAATGCGCCCGTCTTTTCTCTCGTGGTAGACATTCTGTCAATCTCGGAAATCTTTGCGCAATTTTCTTTATAAGCCTTTACCTCGGCAAGTTGTTCTTTCGTGGTAATCTTATCGACTAGCGGATGTTCGGGCGCGAGTATGACGTAGGATACGCCGAATACCGTATCCGCTCTCGTGGTAAATACGCTAAAGGTATCTCCGCTCTCGCATTTGAAATCTATCTCTCCGCCGGTGGATTTGCCTATCCAGTTGCGTTGCATAGCCTTTGTCTTTTCCGGCCAGTCTATAGTGTCAAGACCTTGCAAAAGCTCTTCGGCATACTTGGTTATTTTGAAGAACCATTGCGTGAGGTTCTTTCTTATGACGGTAGTTGAGCATCTCTCGCAGGCGCCGTCTACGACTTGTTCGTTGGCAAGTACGGTGTTGCAAGAAGGGCACCAGTTGACGGGAGCTTCTTTGCGATAAGCCAATCCGTTCTTGTAAAGTTGCAAGAATATCCACTGCGTCCACTTGTAATAGTCGGGCATACACGTCTTTATCTCATAGTCCCAATCAAATGACGCGCCCATGGCTTGAAGCTGTTTTTCCATAGTAGCAATATTTTTGAGCGTGGAATCTTGCGGGTGAATACCCGACTTGATAGCGTAGTTTTCCGCAGGAAGACCGAAAGCGTCGAAGCCCATAGGTTGGAATACCTCTTTGCCGTTCATTCTCATAAAGCGAGCAAAGCTGTCCGACGGTCCGTAGTTGTACCAGTGACCTGCGTGCAATTTCGCGCCCGAAGGGTAGGAGAACATCTCAAGAACGTAATATTTATCTTTGATTTTTGACTTGTCAAAGGAATAGAGCTTTGTATCCGCCCATTTTTTTTGCCATTTTTTTTCTACGTCGATAAAATTCATAATCGCTCCAAAATATTTATAAATTA
>CAJTPC010000002.1 GCA_910578245.1 uncultured Christensenella sp.
TTCTAAAAGCATATGCACGTGGTCTGGGCAGACTTCTGCTTCTAATATATTTACTCCTTTCCATTTGCACAATTCTCGTAGAATTGCTCCTATATCTAATCTTTTTTGACCGTAGAATACTTTTCTGCGATACTTGGGTGCAAATACTATGTGATATTTGCAATTCCACTTCGAATGTGCTAAACTATGTATGTCATTCACTTGACTGTACCTCCTTTGTTTTCGTAATTAGGTGGCAGACCTAATTCCATTATACCAAAGGAGGTATTTTTCAGCACTCATCGGCTAAGCCTTTCTTGAACCACGCGTCTAACGCGTGGATTTCTTATACATTAAGAAAGCGTGATATAATCACGCTTTTTGATTTATCTGGTGAATTATACTATCGTCGTCGTCAACGTTTCTCCGCTAACTGCCGACTGATACATCATCCAATATCCTCTACCGCCTTTTTCTATTTCCATCCACTGTCTGCAGTCGTTACTGTTTTGCGGAGGATTTGAATCGTCTTTATCAGGTACTCCGTAACAAATTATATTTGGTACTCCTTCGCTTTCTATCACTCCTACCACGTAGTACCCATCGCCCTCGATAGGCACTCTCGCCCACTTGCTATCTGGTATAAGCAAAGTCAACTCTTCGTCCTTTTCGTGCGCCTCAAACAATTCGTTCAAGTTCTTCTCAATCTTTTTATAGAACGGCTCTGCCGTCTTAGTTTTGCTCACCTTTTTGTCCTGTCTGAATTGACTAATCTTTTCTGTCTTATCTTCGCGTACAAACGAAGTTCCAACAGCAACGCTTTCGCCAATAGGCTCTTGTTCTACCTCAGCGACAACCTCTTCCATAGTATTTGCTTGAGCGTCAGCCATAGCGTTAGATTCATCATCAGTCCTTTGACTATCATTGACAGGATTTTGCTCTAGAGCAATTTGTTCGACTATTTCCATCGTTCCCATCGCATTGTCGATTCTTTGCGGCATTCTCGCGTAATATCTGTGAACGTCTATCATCAAAGCGTTGGGAGAGAATCTTCCCTTATTACTTCCCATACATACCACACTGCCGTCTGCGACTACTACGATTTGTATAGTCTTATTGAGGTCGTAAAGCGCATTGAACTTATGCTCGCCGTCAAAGAGATTACCCAAGTACATAATATCTTCTCCGCACTTTATACAGATTACGCCATTGCCTTTCAATCCCAATATTCTGACAAAGCAACTTGTCCTGCCCGCAAAGTTTTCAAATTTGACAATACCCGAACAATTACTTTTGCCGTGTTCCGTAATAATAACTATCTTTTTCAAAATTACCATATTCTACCTCCGTACACGATAACTTATGCAACGGCAAACCTTAATATGCAGAAAATCAATATCTTTACTTGAATAGCAAAGTATGATATAATTGATGTAATATATAATTAAAAGGAAAACGCCAACGAATATTGAAAGAGATGTTTGCCGAAATAGGCGAAAATTGTTATATTGAATCGCCTTTCCATTCCAACTTCGGCGGTAAGCGCTGCCATTTCGGCAATGACGTGTACGCGTACTTGCCACAGCCGGACACCCAATACTTCCTCAATTAAGAGAGTTGGGCTATCAATACAACGCTCCGATTTATATCGGCAAAAACTGTTGGCTTGGCGCGGGAGTAATTGTATTGCCGGGTGTAAAAATTGGCGAGAATACCGTAATAGGCGCAGGAAGCGTAGTAACTAAAGATATGCCCTCCAACGTCGTCGCTGTCGGCAATCCTTGCAAAGTATTAAGAGAGATTAACGAAAAAGACAAAGAATATTATTTTAAGAATAGAAAAATAGATTATTCGAAAATTTGATAAATTGAAATCAAGACTAATTAAGCAATTCGCTCAACTTGATAAATTGGTCTATATCCAATACTTCGCCCCGTATTCTCTCGTCCAATCCCATATCAAAAAGCGCTTTGTTGGCTACTTCCCTGCTCACGCCGAGACCGCTCATTAAATTATTGACAAGCGTCTTTCTGCGCATTGCAAAGGCGCACTTGATTACCTTTTTTACTTTAGCTTTGTCAACGTGGGCGTAGGTATCGTCTAGGTCTATGCGCACGATACAACTGTCTACGTTGGGCTGAGGAGTAAACATGTAGCGAGGTACGTCCCGCATAACCTTCGCCTTGCCCTCTAAAGCTATTGCAAGCGTGATTACGCCGTAGTCCCCGTCCGTTGCAGTGGACGTAAGACGTACGCCCACTTCCTTTTGTATCATTACGGTAATACTCTTAGGGCGACGTTTACGCTCAAGAAATCTCATTATTATAGGCGTGGTGATATAGTACGGAAGATTGGCTACAACCTTGTACTCCTTGCCGTCAAGCAGTTCGTCAAGCTCCTCATCGCTCACCTTTTGTATATCTCTAAATACCACTTCCACCTTGTCTTCCAAGCCCTTGAGAGTCTGCCCAAGTATCGGTACAAGATTTCTGTCAATCTCAAAAGCCAACACCTTGCCCGCGCTCTTGGCTAGCTCTCGCGTAAGCGTACCTGCGCCCGCGCCTATCTCAACGACAACGTCGTCCTCGCCTACGCCCGCGTCCTTTACCATGGCTTGCAAAAGATTGGTGTCGGTGATAAAGTTCTGACCGAACTGCTTATTGAATCTAAAGTTGTGGTCTTGTAGTATTTGTTTTATATCGCTCATAATATCTCAATTCTTGCTGTATTGGATCTGGTTGATTCCATATGTTTCAAAAACTTTGCAAAGTTCTTCTACCCCCATTATGCCAACCATTTTAAGATGCTTGATCGTTCCGTATGAACGGGCGTTGGCAACACCTTTATATTTTTCATAAATTTTCTCTATTCCGTACGCAGTAGAAAGTCTAAAGCAACGCTCTTACTCTCAATTTTGCTCCCACTGACTTAGCTATCTCTCTTGCCTTTGCTATCTCTTCTTGACCTATCACGTCTACCACGCTCAATACAACGTTGCCGCCGTGACCCACGCACGCCTTAGCAAAGTCGAGCATTATGTCAAAAGCTCTCTCGCCAAAGTCGCTATGGCATATCTTATCGTACTTGACGCTATCCGTAGCGTTGAGCGAAATATTGATAGTATCTATACACTTAGATATTCTAGCCGTGATATCCTCGCCCAAAATAGCGTTGGCTTGACCGTTGGTATTTATTCTCGTCTTAGCGCCTTTTGAATGTACGTAATCGCATATCTTCTCTATAGCGTCAAAACGATACGTAGGCTCGCCGTATCCGCAAAATACCACTTCGCCGTAATCGGCTAAATCGTACTCTTTCTCAAGTATATCAATCACCGTTTCGGCGCTAGGCTCGTCCTTTATCCACAAATCGCCGTATATAGGCTTGTCGTAATAGCGCACACAAAACTCACAGCGGTTGGAACAACGGTTGGTCAAATTGATATAAATATTCTTGTCTACCGTATAAACGTACTTATTTTGCATACCTCACCTCACTTGTCGTATTTGAAAAACAATCTCTTCGTATTCTCGTAGGTCAACTTCTCTATTATTTCTCTATCCACGCCCTTTACGCTTGCAATCTTGTCTACCACAAGATTGACATATTTCGGCTCGTTGGGTTGTCCTCTAAACGGAACCGGCGTCATATACGGACTGTCCGTTTCTACCAAAAGCCTATCGGACGGTATTGACGTAATCACGTCGTCTTTCTTTGCGTTCTTAAACGTAATTGCTCCGCCGAGAGCGTAATAGCAATCGAATTTATTGAATTGCTTTATCATCTCAGCGCTTCCCGAATAGCAATGCAACAAAACTCCGCGATTTAGCTTATCCCTGCGCGAACTAAGAATATCTATCGCGTCTGCGTACGCATCGCGAATATGCAAAACTATCGGCAGTCCGACTTTGTCGGCTAAGTCAATTTGTCTTGCAAAGACGTCGCGTTGGACTTCGCGCTCCGACTTGTCGTAAAAGTAATCGAGTCCTATCTCGCCAATCGCAAGCGCCTTTTTATTGCAAGCGTTTTGCAAATAAAACTCTTCGACTTTATCGTCATAATACTTTGCGTCATGCGGATGTGTACCTATTATTGCGTAGATATTGTCGTATTTTTCGGCTAGTTCTAATGCGCTCTTAGACGATTGCATATCAAAACCTACTTCAAATACGCTCTCCAAACCGTTCTGCGACAAGCTCATTGAGATTTCGCCAACTCTGCCAATCAATCTTTCATCGCTCAAATGCGCATGAGAATCAATAATCATATTCTGCCTTATGTTTATCCTACGATACTTCCCGACTTAACGGACTTTATAGGAGCTATCAAAGCCAAATCGCCGTTTTCGTCCTCAGCGCATAGCACCATACCTTGAGACTCGATTCCCCTTAGTTTTGCAGGCTTTAAGTTGGTAACAACGATTACTTGCTTACCCACCATATCTTCAGGCGTATAATATTTAGCAATACCGCTTACGATAGTACGCGGATTGTTCTCGCCCACGTCTATTTGCGAGCAGAGCAACTTGTCGGCTTTTTCCACCTTTTTGCACTCCAAGACAGTTCCCACCTTGAGTTCTACCTTTGCAAAATCTTCTATTCCTATCTGTTGTAGCGTAACTACGTTTTCCACTTTTTCTTTCTCCTTTTTCTGCTCTTTGGCTTTTTTCATCTCTTGTTCCAAGATTTCGTCCATAACCTTTAGTTCTTTAGCAATATCTAATCTTTGGAAAAGCTGTTCGCCTTTGTCTACCTTTAAGCCGTAAATCTTTGCTCCGAATTTTTGCAAAGAGTCAAAGCCTGTCAATCCCATGCCCTCTTTAATACCCAACTTCTCGAATATTTTGGCAGGCGTCTGCGTAAGGAAAGGTTGAAGTATTACAGACGTAATTCTTATAGTTTCGCAGAGATTATAAAGCACCGTCTTTAGCCTTTGCTTTCCCTCATCGCTCTTGGCAAGAATCCAAGGAGTACATTCGTCGATATACTTATTTGCCCTTTGAATTACCTTGAAAATCGTATCCAAGGCTTCGGGCGCTCTCATCTCGTCCATATACGCCGTAACTGTCGGGAACATTTTTTCCGCCATTGCAATCAAATCTTTATCGATGTCGTTGCAATCTATAGGCTCAGGTATAACTCCGTCAAAGTATTGCGCAACCATTGCCGTAACTCTCGACACAAGATTTCCAAGGTCGTTGGCAAGGTCGCTGTTGCGAAGTTTGAGGAATATTTCGTTGGTAAAGTTGCCGTCTTGTCCAAACGGAACTTCTCTCAACATATAATATCTCAGCGCGTCCACGCCGTATCTCTCGCAGAGAATAAACGGGTCCACGATATTGCCCTTAGACTTGCTCATCTTATCGTTGTTGAACATAAGCCAGCCGTGACCGTAAACTTTCTTTGGCAAAGGTAAATCAAGCGCCATAAGAATTGCGGGCCAAATTATCGAATGGAAACGTATAATTTCCTTGCCCATCATATGCACGTCCGCAGGCCAATACTTCTTGAAAAGTTTGTCGTTATCGCCGCCGTAGCCAAGCGCAGTGATATAGTTGGTAAGCGCGTCTATCCACACGTAAACGACGTGCTTAGAATCGAACGGAACTTTTATACCCCAATCAAATGAAGTACGCGACACGCAAAGGTCTTGCAGTCCGGGTTTGATAAAGTTGTTGAGCATCTCATTTTGACGGGTAATAGGCTGTAAAAACTCCTTGTCGTCCTCAATAAGTTTTTGAATCTTATCTTGATACTTGCTTAGCTTGAAGAAATAGCTCTCTTCTTTGGTAAGTTCTACTTCTCTTCCGCAGTCGGGACATTTTCCGTCAACTAGTTGCGTCTTTGTCCAAAAAGCCTCGCAAGGCGTACAATACCACCCCTCGTAAGCGCTCTTGTATATGTCGCCTTTGTCGTAGAGTTTTTGGAAAATCTTCTGTACTGCCCTCTCATGTTCTTCATCTGTCGTGCGAATAAACTTATCGTAAGATATATCGAGCAAATCCCAAAGTTTTTTAAGTTCGTCTACAACGCCGTCAATATATTGCTTGACAGGCACTCCGCATGCGCCGGCAACCTTTTGGATTTTTTGTCCATGCTCATCAGTACCCGTAAGATAAAATACATCGTATCCCTGCATACGCTTATATCTTGCTAATGCGTCGCAAATAATTGTCGTATAGCAAGTGCCAATGTGCCACTTTCCGCTAGGATAATAAATAGGCGTAGTGATATAAAACTTTTTCTTCTCCATACCAACCTTCCTCAAATAAATTTTCTATATTATTATACATTACGCGCAAAAAAATGTAAACACAAAACGAGGCTTTTATTTAATAGCTGAAGATTTCTCCTATATTGAGATTTCTCCGCTACGGTCGAAACCACAGTAAAAAGTGTCAAAATGACAAAATACTAATGCTCAATTACAAAAGACTTCCGCTCAAATTATACTTAATAAAAAAGAACGTATCGAATTACGCTCATTTAATATCGCTTTTGCAAAACAAAAATTTCAAACGTCTTAGGCAAATCTCCCTGCAGTATGGCAATATGCTTACTACTCTACCGGTCCGATGACAGACGGTTCGCACATATTTAGTCCAATAACAACTCCCAATACTATCCAAAGCGCTACGCCGTAAAACATACTTTGAAAGAACGCCTTCTTATAATCCGCGTCCTTAACGAAGAAGTAGAGTACCAACGCCAGTGGCGGCAAGAGTACTCCCGTCAAAAAGCATAGGTCTTTAAGCGTCTTGGACATCTAGACCTCCTCGGCTATCATCGCTTTGACTTTGACAAGTCGAACTATCGTACTTCTCTCATTCTCGTCAAGTTTCATAGTGATAAACTTAATAGTTTCTTCAAGTTGAGGTATCATTACGTATTCTAAGGCATTGACGCGACGTCTTGTCTTTTCTATCTCGATTGCAAGCATATTGCAGGTCTTTTCTACTTCGGCAAGTTTTACCATGCGCTCCAAAAGTCCGTTCATCACTTCCACGGAATTGTCAAGTTCCGCAGTTACTGCTGAAAACGAATAGGGATATTTGTCGCCCTCCCCGCTTGCTTTGACGCTAATCAGCGGAACTTCTACGCTCATTACGTTTTGACTGTCAAGTTCTATCTTGACGCTCTTTGACGGCATTGCGACAGCCTCTTGAATTACAGCGTCATCGCTTACGGCTTTGGCCACGACAAATGTAGTCAACGCCGACTTTAGCTCAACTTCGACCTGTTCTCTGAGCGCTTTGTTTTGGTTGGCGAACTCCATAAACCGTCTAATCATCTCATCCGATTTATCCTTTAATAGTTTGTGACCTCTTACCGCCATCTTAAGACGCGTCTTTAATCTTTTCAACTCCATTCTTGTGGGGTTTACGTTTAGTCTTTCTGCCATTTGCCTGCCTAATATAATATCGATTTATTATTTGAACATTGTTCAGCTTTATGTTTTATCGACACATATACAATATTTTTACTAATTCTATAATTATTATTATATCTATACCGTAGGTTTAATATTATAGACTTTACAGAGATTATATTTGTCGATTGTTTTAATTGAACATTGTTCAATTTGTTTATTTTACTTCTTTTCCTCTTCTAGTTTTGCCTTAATCGGGTCGTAATACATCTCAAGAAACTTATCCTTAATACGCTTCATCTCCGAGCGTGGCAACAAGGTCAGAAGCTCCCAACCAATTTGCAAAGTTTCTTCAATGGTTCTATTGGTATAGAAGCCTTGGTTGATATATCTCTTCTCAAACTCTTCTGCGAAAGCTGCGTACAGTCTATCAAGCGGAGTGAGCGCAGCGTCGCCAAGTATAGCCGACAGTTCTTTACACTCCTTACCTTTAGCGTACGCCGCAAAAAGCTGGTTCATATTGCCCGAATGGTCTTCTCTGGTCTTGCCTTCGCCAATACCTTTTTGTTTTAGACGGCTAAGCGACGGAAGAACATCAATAGGCGGTGTATAACCTTTTTTGTAGAGTTCTCTACCAAAGATTATTTGACCTTCGGTTATATATCCCGTCAGATCGGGGATTGGGTGCGTTTTATCATCTTCGGGCATAGTAAGTATTGGAATTTGAGTGATACTACCGGCTTTGCCTCTTATTCTGCCCGCTCTCTCATACATCGTAGCAAGGTCAGTATAAAGATAACCGGGATAGCCTCTTCTGCCCGGCACTTCTTTTCTTGCCGCAGATATTTCTCTTAGCGCTTCGCAATAATTGGTAATATCCGTCATTATTACAAGCACGTGCATACCCTTTTCGAAAGCTAAGTACTCCGCGGCTGTCAAAGCCATCTTAGGAGTTGATATTCTCTCGATTGCAGGGTCGTTGGCAAGATTGATAAACATTACGGCTCTTTCTATAGCGCCCGTCTTACGGAAGTCTTGCATAAAGAATTCCGCCTCTTCATAAGTAATTCCTAACGCGGCGAATACAACTGCAAATTTTTCATCGTTGTTAAGCACTTTGGCTTGACGGGCGATTTGCGCGGCGAGTTCTGCGTGAGGTAAGCCCGACGCTGAGAATACGGGAAGTTTTTGACCTCTTACCAAGGTGTTAAGTCCGTCGATAGCAGAAATACCCGTCTGAATAAACTCGTCGGGATAATCTCTTGCGGCAGGATTTATAGGTTGACCGTTGATATCGAGTTTCATATCGGGAATTATCGGCGCTCCGCCGTCCTTTGGATTACCCATACCGTCAAAAACTCTGCCTAGCATATCTTCGGATACGGCAAGCTCTAAGCTCCTGCCTAAAAATCTCGCCTTTGAAGTGGACATTTGTAAGCCTTGCGCGCCCTCGAAAAGCTGAACAAGCGCCTTATCCCTGTTGACTTCTAGCACCTTACCTCTTCTAATCCTTCCGTCCTTGCCCTTGATTTCGACAAGTTCATTGTAAGCCACGCCGTCAACTCCGTCTACAAGCATAAGCGGTCCTACGATTTCTCTAATTGACTTATATTCCTTTAACATATTCTCTCCTTAATCTACGTAAGCAAGTTTATCAAGTTGCGCTTTCATATTGTCGTAGATCTCGTCAAATTTTGCTATTTCGCTCTCGGGTATAAACTTCATTCTGCCGATGGCTTCTCTTGCAGGTATTGCAATAATATCGTCAAAATCAGCGCCTTTTTTGAGAGCCTCTTGCGAGCATCTATAACATTCCAATATAAGATTAAGCATCTTAAATTGTTTGGTTAGACTGGCAAAAGTGTCTACGTCATCGAAAGCGTCCTGTTGCAAGTAGTCTTCTCTGATAGATTTAGCTGTTTCCATTGTCAATCTGTCTTCATAACTCAATGCGTCTACGCCTACAAGACGAACGATTTCATCAAGATTTGCTTCTTCTTGCAATATCGTCATTGCCTGCTGACGGTTGTCATTCCAAGTTCTCTCCGTATTCTTACCGTACCACTGACCAAGCCTATCTACGTACAAAGAATAACTTTGCAGCCAATCAATAGCAGGGAAGTGTCTAGCGTACGCTAATGAAGAACTCAATCCCCAGAACACTTTGACAATTCTCAAAGTAGCCTGCGTAACAGGCTCGGACAAGTCGCCGCCCGGAGGGGATACGGCGCTGATTGCCGTAACGGAACCTACTCTCTCGTCACTGCCCATAGCGTTGACTATGCCTGCTCTTTCATAATAACTTGCAAGTCTTGACGCAAGATATGCAGGATAACCTTCATCGCCGGGCATTTCTTCCAGACGGCTTGACATTTCTCTCAGCGCCTCAGCCCATCTAGATGACGAGTCCGCCATTATAGCTACGTTGTATCCCATATCTCTAAAGTATTCGGCAATCGTTATACCGGTATACATTGACGCTTCACGAGCAGCAACCGGCATATCAGAAGTATTGGCGATAAGCACGGTCCTCTTCATAAGCGCTTCGCCCGTCTTTGGGTCGATAAGTTCGGGGAACTCATTGAGAACGTCAGTCATCTCGTTACCGCGCTCTCCGCAACCTACGTATACGATTATATCGGCGTCAGACCACTTTGCAAGTTGGTGCTGAACTACGGTCTTACCGCTACCGAAAGGTCCCGGTATACAAGCCGCTCCGCCTTTCGCTACCGGAAAGAAGGTATCAATTGTACGTTGTCCCGTGACAAGCGGAGCAACAGGGTACATCTTACTCTTGAAAGGTCTGCCTATTCTGACAGCCCACTTTTGACACATCGTCACCTTGACGTCGCCCTTAGAAGTCGTGATTACGCATACAGCATCGTCAACGGTATGTTCTCCCGAAGATATAGACTTAATCTTACCCTCTACTCCTATAGGAACCATAATTCTATGCTCAACCACTTTAGTTTCTTGCACTACGCCGAGAATATCGCCTGCGACTACGCTATCGCCTTTGGACTTTTTGGGCTGAAAGTCCCAACGTTTTTTATGGTCTATAGCAGAAATTTCTACGCCTCTGCCTATTCTGTCGCCCGTCATTTCCACGAGTTTTTGTAGAGGTCTTTGAATACCGTCGTAAATACCCTCGATAATACCGGGACCAAGTTCTACGCTAAGCGGCGCGCCTGTGGATATTACCTTTGCGCCGGTACCCAATCCGCTCGTTTCCTCATAGACCTGAATAGACGCTCTGTCATCGCGAAGTTCTATGATTTCGCCGATAAGATTTTCTTCGCCGACTCTGACTACGTCGAACATCTTGCAGTTGCGCATACCTTCCGCTACGATAAGCGGTCCGGAAACTTTGATAACTCTACCTACTTCTTGTTGCATAATCAATCTTCCTTATTAAACAATATGTCAGTGCCAATAGCTCTCTCCACGTCTGCCTTAATACCTTGCATACCGTAGCCGTTAGACTTGCCGCCGCTTGGTATGGGTATTATTGCCGGATAAGCCTTGGTCTTGTATTTTGCGAGCAAAGAATCCATTTGCTCCGCTAGATTTTCCGTAATAAATATAACAGAATGAGTCTTGGCAAGCTTCTTTATAATAGCTTCGCCCTCTTCTTTGGTATCGGCGCAAAAAACTTCCATACTGATAGCCTTGAACGCCAAAATCAAATCTTTATCTCCAACTACCGCTATCTTGCCTTCACGCATACAATTCCCTCAATCTGTCTTTAATGACGTCTTTTTCAACGTCGTTTTTGAGAAGAATACAAATCATTCTCACTATCTTTATCTCTATTTTCTTAGCCACGTAGAATCCTGCGATAGGAGCTACGGAAAAGATGTCGTTGCGACCTTCTTTGAATATGTTAATGAGACTGTTGTCCCAAATTCTCTCAAATGACACAAAGTCTCCAGCCTTTAGAGCTTCTGCAATTTGCGGATACGGCGAATACGCCAACTTGTCTAGTACGCCTTGCGTATCTGTGTTGAAGAAAGATATATCCAGTTTACCTCCCTCGATAAAACTCTCTTTGAACGCATCAACTTCACCCGCCTTGCTTGCTCTAACGAAAGCCGAAATATTCATCATATCTATATTCGTCTGCCAATATGCCGTCATAAACTTATTTTTGGCTTTCTTAAGCATTGCCATAATATCAATATAGCAAGCCTTATCAAGCGTCAAGTCTATAAATCTTGGGGACGTATTTCCGTCGGCTCTTGCGCTGTCAATTGTCATAAGAGCTTTTTGCATACTCTCGCTAAGCATAGAATAATCGTCTGCGTATATCATATCTTTGATTTCTTTGGGGTCGAGATTGCCCTTTGGCATAAGCATAAAATCAATGTCGTCAAGTCGCATATACTTGCCCTTGACTATAGCTTTAAGGTTGTGATAGTCAGCCTTGACGGCAAAGGTTTCCATACCTTGTCCGTCAGGCATTGCGTCGAATACAAATTCACTCACCTTTCTATCTTCAGCCTGCAAGATCTCATCGTAGTTCTTTGCGTCTGCAACTATACCGCCGCCGTAAGAACTCTCCATAAGCACTTTGATACCGTCCTCCAATGAATCGCTGTACGCCATACGCACAATCTTTTCGTTGGTCAAGAAAGTATTTTCTAAAGCCTTTACTCTTGCATTCGAATAGACCAAGCTATTTTTTGCCATTAGCCTTTACTCCCCAAACAGAATACTGTCGATATTGCTCTCAATCTTTTCTTTTATCAAAGAAAGTTCTAATTCCAAAGTAAGGTTTTTGTCGTAATTCTTGCCCGACAAAATAACTCCGCCTTTGAAATCGCCAAACTCATCGCTCTTCTTCAACGACTTTTTGCTCTTCTTTGCAAGGTCTGCAATCAACTTTTTGGTTATTACCTTATCGTCTTCCATTGCAACAACAACTTCATCGCCGTCCTCGCAACAAGACAAAATCATACCCTCGATGAGCGCAAGATAAGTCTTTTTGTCAGCCTTGATAGCGCCCAAAGCCTCGTCAAACGCCATATCGATAATCTCTTTCTTTTTGCCCTGCAAGAGCTTCTTGACGTCTAGATTTGCAACGACTTGGCTTCGCTCCAACGCTTCTTGATACAGTCTGTCAGTCCTACCGGAATTGCTCTCGATAAATTTATCGACTTGTCTTTGCGCCCTAGCAAGAATCTGACCTGCCGTATCGTTCGCCTCCGCTATATTAGCGTTGACTACTGTATTGGCGTCGTCTATTATCTTTTGGATAATTGCTTCTTTGTTGTTCATAATCTACCTTTTCTATTACTTAATTAAGAACCAAACGCCCAAGAACGATATCAAAAGAGCGAGAAGCGCGTAAGTTTCTACCATTACGGTCATCAACAAACCTTTACCGGACGCTTCCGGACGCTTAGCTACCATTGCAATAGCCGAAGACGCGCACTTACCTTGATAGATACCCGATACAAGACCTACGATTGCCATAGGCGCGCAAACTGCTACCATGCCCCAACCTTGAGCCGTAGTCCAGTTTCCCAACGTACCTCCCAAAACTCCTGCCTTCAAGAATACGATGAATGCAATAATAAGTCCGTAAATACCCTGTGTACCCGGCAAAAGTTGCAAAAGCAAAACTTTACCGAATTTGTTTGGGTCCTCACTGGTGACACCTGCCGCGGCTTGACCTGCAATACCTACTCCGATTGCAGAACCGCAACCTGCGAACAATGCCGCCAACGCTGCGCCTATCATTGCTACATAAACTCCGTTCATTATATTAACCTCCTGTGGTTTATATCTTTGTATTTTTTTATTTTTTATCTTTTATTTATTCTATCTTATCTAAGATATTTTTGAGATTAACACCTACTTGCGTAGCCTACGCCTCATCCACATCACTTACTACGCCTTTTTGCTCTTTACCTTTTTCACTTCGGGCGTTCCTATCGAGTAATACTTCATTTGACTGCCAAGCGGAGCAAACAATTCTCCTCCGCCGGTGTAGAACTTGCCGAAATATTCAACGAATTGCAATCTTGAATTATGCACGTACGCTCCAAGCGCGTTGATAGCTACGTTGAACGTATGACCTATGATACATATAGCTATTACCGCTACCACTCCCAAGACTTTTGGCAACATACCGTACATTATCTTTGCAATCTCATTAAATACCATTGCTATAACGCCGGTCGCCAAGCCAAGACCGAAGATACGGGTATAACTCATCAAGTCGGAGAAGAAGTTGATGATACCGTACAACGACGAAAATGCTCCGCTGATTTTCTTTGCGCCCTTTTTGCCGAAAGTACCCGAGAGCATAAGAAGTATAATTCCCGCCGCAAGGAGTACAATACCGACATACTTCATCCAGCTCCCCACCTTGCTTGCCAAATAAATACCGCCTATGCCAAGCGCTAAGAAGTACCAACTAAACGCCGAGGATATGCCCCACAACTTTTCGCCCTTTCTTATCAACGCAACCATGTTGATTGCCATACCTACAAACATCTGTATTAAACCTATCGCTAGACATACTACCAACAACGGCATAGGGTCTTCTATCGGGTTAAACCAATACCACATGCCAAAACTACTTGCGCTAAGTCCAAAGTAAGAACCAAACAAAAATCCCCAGATAATTGTCGAAATACCGCCCATAAATATAATCTTTACAAGGTTTAGTTGCCCCTTTGGCGGTTTTCTGATTGCAAGAATTAAACCTGCTCCCAACGTAAGCAATAATCCGTAACCCGCATCGGAAAGCATCATTCCAAACATAAGGAAGAAGAAAAATGCTACGCCCGGATTTGGGTCAATCTCCTTATAAAAAGGCGCGGAATACATATTCGTCACACTCTCGTAAGGCGCAACAATCCCGTTGTTTACCGCAAAAGTCGGAACTTCTTCGCCCTCAAGCGGGTCTCTAATCATAAAAGCAAGCGACAGCGGACTGTCTGCCAACTCTTTTTCTACTCTTTGCGCTTCGCTCTGCGGTAGCCAAGCTTCCAAATAATAGGTAGCCTGAGTAACTTGCGTATTATTTCTGCTCTGCGCCTTTGCTACTTCAAGAGTAATATAATCATATAATTTCTTGACGTCCTCGCTTATGCTCTCAAAGGTCATAATTTTTTCGACAAGTCTATCGCTTTGTTTTTCGATATTATCAATATTAGAATAACATTCTTCAATAATATGGCTTGCCGTCTTATCTTCGTTTACCGAACATACTGCAAATTCGACTTGAGTCAAAATCTCTTGAATATCTTCTCTTTTTTCCTTTGGAATTATTATCGCCACACCGCTGACAGCATTGCCGTTAAAGACTTCGTATTCTCCGCCTTTTTCTCTAATACTTTCCAAAATAGGAAGCTTTTCATTCTTGACTTCGCCAAGCATTACGTTGGCGGTTTTTGTATCCTTAAACCGCGAAAAAGCAATGCCCATATTCTTATACGGAGCCATTGACTCAAGCATAGTATTTTGTTTCTGCTTTTCTGCCTTGAGAGAAATTATCTCGTCTTTGCAAGCCTTAAGCTCTTCTATCTGCGAAAAAATATCTGCTTGCGTATTTTTCAAATCTTCAAAATTATCGTAAGTAATAATTGGCTTTACTGCAAACATACCCCTGCCTTTAACAGGAGTATAGTCTATTTTGTGTTCCTTGACGAGTTTTTTTGCCGTGACCTTATATTCTTTGACAGTCTGCAAGCAAAATTCCAACTTGGCAAGTTTAACCTTATTCTCGTCAATATCTTGCTGAATATCCACGCTATTCATCTTGTCGATTTTTTGCGTAGCGACAACTTCTGCGCAACCTAATCTGTGCAGTTTTTTAATCAAAGTATTACGCTCTGCAACGTTGCCTATCAAAAGCAACTTCTGCATATTACTTAATGCCATACTTACCTTTTAACTCTTTGATAATACTTGCCGTGACTTTTTTCTTATTCTTTTCAAGCGCATTAATCATAGCTTCCGCCTGCTTTTTAGCTTCTTCAAGTTGAGCTTGCCTCAACTCCGCGCCTTTCTTCTCTCCCGCCTCGATAGCAGATTGCTCTTTGGAGTACTGTTCGTCCTTAGCGTTGACAATCATAGCGTCGGCTTTGACCTTTGCCTCGCTTACGATATTATTCGACTCGTTGACCGATGCTTTGACAATTTCTTGCGCCTTGTCCTCAGCTTCTATAATACTGTCTATCATCTCTTCTATCATGCTCATATCTCCGTCGAATTATTTGAAATACTTATTTTCTATCTCGCTTATCTTTGCAACTCTCCCCGTATGTCTTCCGCCCTCAAACGGTGTATCAAGCCACGTCTGTACCATTTGACCTGCGAGTTCTTCGCTTACCACTCTTCCGCCGATAGAAAGGATATTTGCGTCGTTGTGTTGAGCGCACATTTGAGCGGTGAACAAATCGTGACATACTGCGGCTCTCACGCCTTTGACCTTGTTGGCGGCTATGCTTATGCCTATACCCGTTCCGCAAAGAATAATGCCTTTATCGACTTCGCCTTTAGACACTGCCTCCGCAACCCTCAAAGCATAATCGGGATAATCCACCGACTTGGTATCGCAACATCCCATATCAATTATCTCTATATCGTTCTCTGCTAAAACCTTTTTGACAATTGGTTTCAACGCTATACCGCCGTGGTCACATCCTATTGCAATCTTCATAAGTACTCCTAAGCTATATTTTTGTACTGGAATATTGTAGCATAATTTCCAAAATTATGCAAGTCCTAATTTTTTATTTCTTTATAATATGCGATAATTAATATAAATTTTACTTTTTACTTTGGAAATTATTGTTTTCAAGCAATGTTTTCGCCTTTGCAACCACTGCGTCCATACCGCGTCTCAACTGCATTTCTACGGCAAGGTAATCCGCGCTATCTCCGCCGTACGGATCGGCAATATCGCCATTGCCGGTAATTTCGTCAAAACTAAAGAGTTTGTCCTCGTCAACGTAACCGATAAGCATATTTTTATGTTCTTTAGTCATAGTGACAACTAAATCGCAGTTAGAGAGCAAATTAGGCGTAACAGGCTGGGACGTATGGGTAAAGAATATTCCCATACCCTCGATAATTTCCGCAGTATGTTGGCTCATAGATTCTCCGTATCCGCAGAATATACCGGCGCTGTCGGCTTCAAAATCCGTCAATCCGTCTTTGTCTATCTTCTCTTGTAAAATTGCTTGCGCCAAAGGCGAACGGCACGTATTGCCTGTGCATACAAACAAAATCTTCATATACGTTTCCCCCCACTGGCTTTATTTACTCTATTCATTATCGACGCGCCTAAACCGTCAACGCCAAAATCCTGACAAATAATATAACCGTATTTTTCCTGCGCCTCGTGCATTGCATTGTAGATATTACGCATAGCATCTTCATCGCTTTCGCCAAGATCTATCACGTTGAATTGCTCATCGCCCGTATCTTTTAGATAATATTTCTTTGCAATTATGACGGGATTGAGTCCTTTTTGTTTTTGTCGGAAGTATTCCTCTCTTGCCCTCTTTTCATTTGTCGCAACTACCATATCGCAACTTGGGGCGTAGTGCTTGTACTTCATTCCAGGAGCTTTCGCCACTAAAATCTTACCGTCGAAATTCTTGACTTTGCCAAGCACTTTTGCAAGCATATTAACCGTAATAGCTCCCGGACGTAAAATTGTTGGTACGTCTGCCGTCATATCGACAATCGTCGATTCTATGCCGACTTCGCAAGCTCCGCCTTGCAATATGAGCGGTACTCTACCATTCATATCCTCAAATACGTGCTGAGCGCTTGTGGGAGAAATCTTCGTCGACGTATTAGCCGACGGCGCCGCCAACGGCACTCCGCAAGCCTTTATAAATTCCCTCGCCACACTATGATTAGGAAAACGGATTCCCACCGTGTCAAGCCCCGCCGTGACCTCGTCGGGAACTTTCTTAGACCTCTTGAGAATTACCGTTATAGGTCCAGGCATAAACTCATTGATTACAGCCCTTGCTTCATCGGAAATATCTACGGCAAGCCTGTCTATCCAAGATATGTCCGCTATATGAGCAATTAGCGGATTGTCCATAGGTCTGCCCTTTGCCTCAAATATCTTGCGTACGGCTTTTGCGTCAAATGCATTTGCGCCAAGACCGTAGACGGTTTCGGTAGGAAATACTACGACCTCACCGCTTTTAATGAGCTTTACGGCCTCTTCAAGGCCTTGCCGGAGAGTTACTATTCTAGTCTGCATCGTCATACCCTTGCGCTGATTGCCTTGAGATTGCCGTATATATCAACTTTGCCAAGACCTGCCGGCAAGAATACCGTATCGCCCAAATCAAGAGTAATACAACTGCCGTTAGCCATTATGGCTCCGCTTCCGTCAACTACCGTCAAAGATACGAAAGAATCTTCGTCCACTTCAAAAGTATACTCTTCATTGCAGGTAATCTCGCTAGCCGTAAAATATTTGCAACTTGCAAGCATGAGCGTATTTTCGTCTATCTTCTCAGAATTTTCATTAGCTTTCACTACCTTTGACGTATCCGTAACCTCAATGGCCTTGTCTATATGCAACTGCCTTTTGTTGCCGTTGCCGTCAACTCTGTCATAGTCGTAAAGTCTATACGTAATTGAAGAATTTTGCTGAACTTCGCAAAGCAGTATTCCTCCGCATATTGCGTGTACCGTCCCTGCCGGAATAAACAGACAGTCGCCCTTTTTTACTTCGATGAAGTTGAGATAATCGGTAATCTTACCCTCTGCCAAAGCCTTTGCAAGTTGTTCTTTGGATATAGGCTCTTTGAATCCGCAATATACCCCTCCGCCTTTTTTTGCGTCAACGATATACCACATCTCCGTTTTGCCGTATTCGCCCTCAACTCTCATGGCGTATTCATCGTTCGGGTGAACTTGAATAGATAGATTATCCTTGCTGTCAATGAGTTTTACCAGTATAGGAAAGAATGAAAACTCTTTGCCTTTCTTTCCCAAAAAGTCAGGATTATCTAGCAATACGCCCGATAATTTGCGAGAAGAAAATTCGCCGTTAACTATCATGCTCTCGCCCTTTTCGTGACACGCAAGTTCCCAGCTCTCGGCGATATTTGCGCCAACTCCTTTTTTATTCCACTTGCCGTCCATAAGTCTTGTTCCGCCCCATACCGCTTCTACGGTAGCAGGTATCAATTTCATAGGATAACTCATTGTATATACCTCGTTTAATTATTTATTATGTTCGTCTTCAACAGGCTCTAACGGTTGGGAAATACTACCGTAAACTCGCTTCCCTCTCCAAGTTCGCTCTTGAGAGAAATCTTTGCGCCGTGAATAACGGCAATTCTCTTCACTATGGCAAGTCCGAGTCCGGTAGAACCCTCGTTGATATAGGTGCGCGACGCGTCGACTTTATAGAATCTCTCAAATAGTCTGCTTTGATGTTCTTTGGCTATGCCTACGCCGTTGTCCTTAACCTTGAGCGTAACCGCGTCTTTATTTTCGCTCAGACTTATCTTGACGTATCCGCCCTCTTTATTATATTTGATAGCGTTGTTGACAAGATTGGTAGCAAGAGTTGCAATCATCTTGGGTCTGCAAAGCAGATTTGCTCTGCCTGAAAGTTCAAGCCGTACTCCCTTGCTGTCGGCAACGCCCTTAAGGTCCTTGACGACTTCTTCGCAAAGTTTTGCCATGTCCGTAGTCGATTGCTCCTCGTTGTCCATATCAGCGTCCAATTTGGAGAGTTTAAGCATGTCGTCTATGAGAGTCTTCATTCTACCCGCGTTGGAATTGATTTCCCTTATACACACGTCAAGTTGTTTTTGCGATACTCCTTCCATTGTCATAAGCTCGGAATATCCGCTGATTGCCGTGAGCGGAGTCTTGAGTTCGTGAGAAGCATTGGCAAAAAACTCGCTTCTAATCTTCGCGTTGTTGACCTCTATAGTTACGTTGGTGAATATAATCACCATTACGTCGCCGGCTATAACTTCATCGTCTACCGTATCGAAACTCGTCTCTACTCTGTATATCTCTTCACCTAAATCGACTTCGCCTACGTAACACTTCTTGTCTTCAAGCGATTGCTTTAGCGACGCAAGCAACTCTTCATTATCTACCAGATATCCTAGGTCAACGCCTACCGCATCGTTTTCTTTACCGAAGATTTGCAAAGCCACGGTGTTGTTGAGTACTATTCTTCCGCTTGGAGATACCACTATGATGCCTTGATTGACAGAGTGCAGAAGTATGGACGACTTCTTCTGCTCGTATTGCAAGTTGACAAGGTTTTTGGCAATTTCGCCCGCAACGTCGTCCACCTTAGTCAATACGGCTTTGAACTCAGGAAAGTTGAGTTTTTCAGGCACTTGCATCGGCGTATACTCGCCGTTATTTATATCGACTAATATCCCTTCAAGTTTTTCAAAAGGAATAGTTGCAAACTTCATATTGATAGTCAAGGCAAAGTAAGATAACAGTATAACTCCCGCCCAAATCAATACTGCAATGCCGACTATAAGGAAATACGGTCCGCTGTTGTAGATGACGTCTATGGAACACATAAGAATGAGATAACCGCCCTCTATATTCTCATTCTCTACCTTAACGGCGCAGTTGATAGCCATACCCGACTGATATACGTTTCCTAAAAAGAAGTTTTCTCCGTTCTTCACGGCTTTGTCAAGTTGTCTGTCAATTCTGCGTCCCAAATCTATATCCGTAGGCGTGTTGGTATATACATCATTCTTGTTAAAGTCAAAGACTGCTATCTTGTAGACGTCTTCTTTTTCGTTCTCTTCTCTAAGAATAGTTTTTATATCGTCAAAGCTGTCAATATCTTTGAGCTTGTCCGCAATAAATTCACTTTCCGGTTGAAGAAAATCTTTTATAGAATTGATAGTATAGATATTGAAAAGGAAAAACGTCAAAGCAACGGTAACGAATACCGCTACCGTCATTATCAATATAACTCTTCTCAAAATCTTATTTTTCATATTAAATATATTATATTACGCGTTGGTGAAATTGTCAATTATGGATTTGTATGCCCTAAGATTTAGTATTTCTTCAAGTGTCGCAGTAGTTGCGCCCTTATTTTCGTTTGCGCCCAAAATATCATCGCCGGACATCGTTGCTCCAAATGCGCCTAAAGAATTATCCAAATAATAGTTATCTTCAAAGTTGCGAAATTCGTCAGTACCCGAAGTATACGAGTTGCTTTGATAAATATTCATTCCGCATACCCCGACCATATTGCCGAAATACGCGACTTCAGACGTAAGCTCGCCCGTAAAATAACTCTTGATAACACGGCCTCCGCGATATACCATTTCCGTGACGTATTGCCCGTCATCGCCCTTAATAAAATTGCCATCTTCGTCAACCTTATATTGCTCGATTTCCATTTCGCCTATTTTTCCGGCAATACCGCCGACGTAGGCGATATTATCTGCCGTAACGTTGATTTTACCTTGACTTATACAGCTATCTACGTTGGCAAAATAAATGTAGCGCGAATCTATTGCAACTTCGCCGGAACCGAGTATACCGCCTGCGTAGACAGTCTGCGCCTTAACGGAAATATCACCGCTGTTAATTGAATTATATATATATCCGTATGACGTAGCGGAAATTCCGCCCGTAATTGCCTCGCCGTTGCCGATAGCGGAGATCTCCCCAACGTTCTTACACATCTCTATTGAAGCTCCACCGCCGTTTAGATAAGATATGCCTGCCGATGTAACGGAAGGCGCGCCGTCGCCTGTCCCGGTCTGCTCAGAGCTTGAAATAGCTGAAATCAATCCTGAATTTTCACAGTTTTTTACTAAATAATAATTTCGCAGAACTATACCGCAGGCAATCGGGCTCCAACCTGCAATGTCAGATTTCTGCGATATATCGGCTTGGTTGACGGTATCGGATATCACGTAGTTGTTAATCAAGCATACGCCGGCAACGTCTGCAGTATCGGCGGTAATCTTACCGACAACTAAGCAATCCTGCACGTTTCCGTTATTGATACCTACTATTCCTCCAAACGAGGTGTTGGCGCCGGTATTGGCTTTCCCGTTAAGAGAAAACTGCGAATAGTTGACGGCGCAATTCTTAATAGTTCCTGCGTTGCCGTAAACCATTCCGCCCAAAGTAATTTCTCCGGCTACCTCTTTTGCCGTAGAGAGCGTTCCGCTTACGTTTACCTTAACGCCGTCCATAGAACCATAGTTGGTAATTGCAACAAATGCGTTGCTCTCCGCCGTAGCAATACTCGACTTGACGTTTACTGTCACGTTTTCAAGCGACGCGTTTTCAGAAATGGTTGTAAAAACGGCTTTGCCGGAACTCTCTATCGTCATATCTGACAGCTTGCCGTTGAACGTCTTAATTTTCGCTCCTTTACGGAAAATCAACTTGTGACCGTTGCCGATAATGGTGCAGTTGACTTCTTCAATAGAATAATTTTTGGGCACGTATACGTCGTGTTCCAGAATAAATTCCTCGTTGGCAGATAAGTCAATATACTTATCAAGACGTTTGGGGGAAACAATAGACGTGGTTATAGACGCGCCAATGACGATTAAAATTACTAAAAACGCGCTTAAACATATTGTGGCAATCTTTTTCTTTTCGCGATAAGTTAAAGGACGTTTTTCGATAATAATCTCGCTGCCCTCGAATTTAACGCTCAACGAATACCTAATGTAATGAATAGATTTAAGCCGTTGCTTTACCGCCGAAGATAAGTTGGTCATCGGATAAACTTTCTTCAAATGCTTAGTTCTATCTAAAATCAAGAGCATCTCCAGCGGAGATACGACTTCGTTTAGATACAATCTCAGACACTTGCCGGCTTTAGCGGAAAATTTCCTTGAAATTTCCGCTGGCTCGCTTAGCGTAACGGAATTTGTTGTTTTCAAAAACATCTCTTCGTACGCAGAAAGTATTTTGCGGGATTTATAGAGATATAAAAGCGACAGCACGGGAAATCTACCCAGTCGGTACGCGCCGCACTGAGCTTTTTCCATTAAAGCGTCGAACTCTTTTATATCATCTTTTTTTATAACTTGAAGCAAGTTGTCTTCTATTGATTGCGCCATATCCCTAGTTTATATTTCCTATTTAACGTCTTTAGAAATAATATCTTTTTTCTTGATTTTCACCTTTCTGTCCTCCGCCCATTTATCAAACGCGTCAAACAAATACTCTTCGTTAACAGTACTACCCTCCACCAGCTTTTTCAATAACGCAGACGTATTGGAAAACTCTGTGACGAGAATAGCAATATTCTTGCCTTGCTCGGCAACAACCGCCGACAACTGTTCGTTTTCTTTTCGGATAGCCTCTATCTTTTCTGCATTTTGTTTCAAGACAGATGCTATGTCCTTATTTATAAAGTCGCTGATTTTTTCTACGTTGGTATTGTAAGAATCAAGCGATTTTTGCAATCCCCTGAGATCGTATGACGAACGCTTTTCGGATATAAGCGTATCAATCCGCGCGAGCTGACTTTGCGCAGTCTTCTCTATTTCGCTTAGCGTGTCAATCTTGCTGACAACTTCTGAAAATCGCGAGGACATATCCTTTACCGCCTGCGCGTACTTCTCGCCCGAATCCGCATACTCTTCAATTCTTCTGCTAAGTTCCTGTCCGCTCTTGGCTTGCGCGTTGATAGTAGCGTGAACTTTTTCAAGCTGATTCACGGCATTGCCCGAAAAACTTTTAGTAAGGTCGTCAAGGTCGCTCCTTATCTCTTCGTAGGTCTTACTAACTTGATGCAAGCTGTCCTGCAACGGCGCAATAAGATTGCGATACTCTATAAAACTGTTGATAAGTTCTTTAATGGAATTTTCGTTCATTGTCTTTTCCTCTTCATATTATTGTTTGCGGTCTTCAACGCTACCGCTATTTCACTGCTGTCTTTATTGAGCGTGTCCAATATAATTTTCTTTGCCACGTCGTTATCCTCAACTAACGGATAAAAACGTACGATTTCAGGATTGAGTACTCCACCGCCCTGTAAGCAAGCGTCCATCAGCGGAAATAACTCCGTATCTCCCGAACGGGTAAACATCTCTCTCGCCTCTGCGTCCATACCCTGTCGCCAGTACTCAATACCGGCTTCTCTTATCTTGCCGTAACGCAAGTAATTCTCATGTATAGAAATATATATAAATTGCTTCTTACGTACCTCGTCCGAAGACAGCCTATCCGCAGTATTCCTTGCGTTGTCGTACTGCTCAAGCGAACAGAACTTTTCGATACGCTCGATAAATTCATCATCGTCTATCTCTATTCGACCTGCAATTTCTCTCAAATATGCGAGCGCGCCTTCTTTATTCTTGCGCTCAAAACATTCGTTAAAAAGTTCGTTAAAAGTTTCCGGATAGTTTGACTCTGCGACAAATAGATATTGCTTTGCTCTGGATATGCCGACGTAAAACAAATTAAAATAGTATCTGAATACAGAATTCTCATCGGCTTTCTTTCTGTTGAGCGACATATTGTGAAGATAACGCCATTTGTCGGCATTATCGCTCAATACGTCTGCGAGTATTACGGTATTTCTCTCAAGCCCCTTTGCTTCGGCTACGGTAAGAATCTCTATTTTACCCAAGAATTTTTTGAGTTCTTCTTTTTTCTTTTGCGAAGCCACGACTACGGTTACGTTCTCGAACTTCTTATCTCCTAGAGAATAAACAAACCTACTGTCCTTTACTACAACCGCTCCCGACGGCAATGGCGAAGGTACGCTCTCGCCTCTTAAAACGAAGCTGTGAGTGCCGAACCTCTTCATATTCATTTCGCCGAGTTTCTCGGCAATTTTTTCAATCCTCTGAGTACTGCGATAATTGTGTCTTAACTCGTTAACGCCCGTTACGTCGCCGTACATCAAGCGCTTTAAGTATCCGAAATTAAAATACGACGGATTTATCATTTGCAAAGCGTCGCCCACGCAGAACAGCTTTCTGCACAGTCTTTTCATAAGACATAGATTCACTTGCGTAAAGTCTTGCGCCTCGTCAATAATGCCTACGGAATACGTTGGCGCAGACACTTTGCTTAAAATCTCACGGCTCATAAGATTATTGTCGGTATAATCGCGCTTTTTCAAAAACTCGGCATAGTCGGTTGCAACAGAGTAAATTACGTCGCACTCGCGCGGAGTAAAACTATCGCTCCTAGCCTCAATATACTCTTGCTTACTCATCATATCGCTTGGAGTATCAAGTTCGTACTTGCCGAAGATCATTCCGTAGATTTCTTTGTAAATTATCTCGGGAGCAATATTTTTTATCTTTTCCAACGCGCCGGAAAGTCGATAATTTCTTCCGTTTCCCAAATACTCGTTCAGAAATACGCTTTCGCCCGCTACGCGCTTTACTTCAAAATAGTGCGCGTAAATATCCTCTATCAGACGGTATTCTACCTTTTCTTTCAAAAATTTTGCAATGCGTTTTAACGCGGAAATTATCTCTCCGTCTTCGTCTACTGAAAATAGAATACCGAGTTTGTTTTCCACAGCTTTTTTATGGTCTGCGTCAAGGAAGACGACGCGCCCGCTCTCATACGCGGAAATAAAGCCGTCGATATTTTTGGAAAACAGTTCGACACGGTTGCGCGTTTCGCTAAGAAGTCCTCGAGAAAACGTAGTATATAGCACCGCGCCACGATAGTTGCGACAAGCGCAATACACGATTTTTTCAACGCATACGTTGGTCTTACCGCTGCCGGCAATACCCTGCACAAGCATATTTGCGTCCTCGGTTTCGACAATTTTGCGTTGCGTTTCGTTAAGATACGGGAAGTTGACTATACCGTCGGAGCCTGACACAAGATACAATCTAGTCAAGTCCTCTTCTTGCGCGGTATCGCTTGTTTCGCGTAAAACGAGAGAAATCTTACTGCCGGATGAAATATAATCGCTCAGCCGTCTGTCAATTCCGCCCTCGTTAGAATTTGCGCTTAAGAATTTATAAAAGACTATATCTCCGCCTTTCAGCCTTTTATCTGCCCCTTTGCAAAGCAGGAAAAGCGTATAAAGTCCGTCTTCCGTCTGCGCAATGCAACAACCGTTGGGGAGAGTTACGTTAGAACTGAAAATACTTTCCGCAACGCGTGAAATAAAAGCGTCGATGGCAATTATTCTGCGCGTCAGCGTAATAAAACCTTCTGTCTTGTAGACAGTTCGGCTTGAAGATAAAGCTATTTTTTTTGTGTCGGCAGTTATTCTTTGTATCATAATGCTATAAGCCCGTTTATATATTGAGAAAATTGCCCGTTGTCAAGCGGAAAGGGAATTTTGGAAAACGCTTTTAAGCGCGTATCGCTCATAGTATTGCTTGAAGCGTCAAAGGATATCGGCGTATTCTTTTGAGAATATTGCGCGCAGATATCGGCTTCCATGCGTTTTTTCTCCGCTTGCTCGCTCCTCTCTTTCAACTTCTTTTCGATAGTAGCCAACGCGCGTTTTTTATTTTTAAGCTGTGACCGCTCGTCTTGACATACCACGCACAGTCCCGTAGGCAAGTGAGTTACGCGTATAGCCGTTTCTACCTTATTTACGTTTTGACCGCCGGCGCCGGAAGAATGAAAGACGTCTATCTTCAACTGGCTCTCATCCAACTTTTCTATCTTTGCAGAAGGTGTGACGGCAAAGCGCAATTCTTGGCTATTTGATTGCGACGTATATACCTTGTGCGCGCCGGAAAGCGGAATTAGACGGGTAATTACGTCGGCTCCCTCTGCCACAAAAGATATTTCCTGCGCGTAACCGTCTTTTGCAGCGACTATACTCTCTTCCTCTATCTTGGCTCCGCGCGATAACAAGTCGGACTTGATAAGAGCAAACAAAGCCACGCCGAATTTAGACGAAACTTCTTTGAATTTGAATCTGCAATACGCTCGCTCATTTGCGTGTTTGCATCCAAGCGCGTCCGAAAGCGAGGAGGATATCTTTGACACAGTTCTTTTCAAAGAAGAAATTTCTTCGTATATTACCGCCCGTTCCTCGTCCGACTTTGCGTCCGACAGCATATCTGACACGGCTATTTCCTCTTCAAGCGCGGATATAAGCGCGGAATGCTTGTCCTTAATAATTTTTAGATTGTTGTACTTGGATAAAATAGACAGATAATACGCCTTGTCCGCCTGTACTTCGGGATATTCCAAAAGTTCTTTTGTTTCTTCAAAACTATCAAGCGCTCTTTCCGCCGAGCATATAATATCGTCGTAAATACCGTACATATAGTTATTATAATACTATTTTACAAAAATAGCAATAAATTCCATTAAAGTAACCGCCTACCTCGCGCTTCGCCGACAAAAGCCAATTCAAATAATTACGTCAACTTTTAATAAACTTATATCCCACTCCGCGAATCGTTGCGATAAATTGCTTGTCTGAGAACTCCGCGAGTTTTGACCTCAAAGACTTGACGTGCATATCAAGCGTACGCGTTTCGCCTACGAATTCATAGTCCCATACGTCGGAGAGTATTTTCTCTCTAGTCACTACGCAATCTGCATTCTTAACCAGTAAGGAAAGCAAATTGTACTCCTTTAGCGTGAGATTGACAAGCTGAGAATCTACGTATACAGCGTGTTCTGCATTATTTATTTTGATACTTCCGCATTCAATCAAGTCCTCGTCAGTTTTTCTGCCTACCGACTTGCGCAAATTTGCTTTTACTCTCGCAATGAGCTCAAGCATACCGAACGGCTTTGCAATATAGTCGTCCGCGCCTGCGTCCAGACCTCTGACTTTTACGCTTTCGTCACCCTTAGCGCTGGCTATAATAACGGGAATATCTCTCGTCTGCGCGTCTTGCTTGAGAATAGACAGCGCCTGAAGTCCGTCCATACCCGGCAACATTAAATCCAATATTATTATATCCGGAGTATTTGCCTTTAACGCTTCAAACATATCTTCCGCTCTCACAAAACTCATACAATCGAACTTATCTTGAAAAGCTATCTCGTAAAGTCCTCTTATACTTTCGTCGTCCTCAACAACGAATACCTTATATTCCATAAATTCCTCCTTTAAGCGCCAACTTAGCCTCGTAAAGCATACCATAAAGAATATCTTGTGTAAATACTCCTTACGAAAAACTAAAAATAAATTTGACAAAATTTTACAATTATTCTCTTAATCGACTTGACGGAGATAGAAATCGCAATCAAATCTATCGCCAAGTCCTTTCCCATCGACAATGAAGTTCCAAAATTCGCTTGAGGTCTTTTCGACTTCATTCAAAGCCTCAATTGCCAGTTTGTCAAGCGTATTGCGTATTTCTGCGCACTTGTCGTTTGCGTCCTTTTGAACAAGTACGTCAAGTCCATTACTATTTCCCGACACGTTGAATAAAAATATCAAAAAAGACCGCCACAGCTTGTTTTGTTTTGAAATACACTTGAGAAATCTCATGCGGTCATTCAAAGTCTTTTTTATATTCTTAGGCGAAGTATTCATATACTTTGCGACAACTTCTTGCGTAGACGAATCGTTTACTTGAAAGCGAAGATACTTGTTGTCAAAAGGGTTTTCTCCATACTTTATCAACAACTTTCTATCGTAATCCTGTTCTATCACAAAATGCCTAGCAACTCCGTCGGCTTGCATCTTTTCAATAAACGGATGCGCGCGCGAATCGAGTATAAAATGAGTGTAGTAACCCGCAAGATATGCTATATCCAGCTCTTTTGAGCAACTATCCACAGCCTTTTCTCTAAAGGATTCGAGTTGCGACCTCATATTTTCCCTGTGCAACTTAGAGCCGTAACTGCGTACTTCATTCTTCTTATACGGCTTGTAATAGAACATCAAGTCACCGCCTGCGGTGCCAATGTCGTAAAACTTGCGGTTGTCATTGACGATTTTTTGTAACTCTTGAGGAAATTTTGATATACTTTTATCCCCGAATAAATAGTGAGCATATATAGACGGCATTTCTCACCTCGTTACTTCATCATGTCTTTGAGCAAATTCTCTAGATACTCTTTTCTCTCTTCGGAATTTCTCAAATCCACTCCGCTACGCAATCTTATCACATCGGTACGCAAAAACGACTGTTCTATGATATAAATGACCCTTGAAGCTATAAGATACGCCTTTTGGTCATCGTAAGAAGGTTTGCAATCCTTAACGATTGGTATATAAGCGTCTATAAGTTCCGACGTTGTATCATCGTTGGACGTATTGCCGAGGTCATATATCAAAGCTACTTTGGACACGTTGGGCTTTGTATACAGATAATCAAAGGTCATAAGACACAGATAATTGAGCTTTTCCTTTGGCTTCATATACGCAAGCGAAGTTCTTACTTTGTGAAACTCTTCGACAATCGACATGATCATCTTTTTTACACAGCGGTTGACCAACACTTCTTTTGAACCGAAATGATAATTGACAAGCCCTACTCCTATTCCAAGTCTGCCGGCAAGTTCTCTTATCGTGAGCTTTTGCGGGTCATCGCCCTTTTCTTCGAGTATGACGATTGCCTCGTCGATAATAGCATCTTTTGTTACTTTCATAAACACACTCCATATTTGAACATTGTTCAATAATATTATAGGCAATCTTTCATCTATTGTCAACGATTTTTTTGCTTTTGCAAAGAAATTATCCTAAAGTACTACCATGAACAAAGTTAAGAATCAGCGTTCTTACCGTTCAAAAATTTCAAAGCGCGTATATCTTTGCATTTTTGGGATAAAATTATATTAATATCTTTATATTTTACAAATTTTTTATGAATAAAAGCGTTATAAGATGTCAAAGATATGAATATAATACACTATAATAAATTCTTGAAAATTTTTTACATAAAATTGTTGACAAATAAAAATCGCAGTGCTAATATATAGGCGAAAATAATAAAGGAGGTAAAGACAATGAAAAAGTTTTTCAAAGAATGGAAAGAATTTGTAGCAAAATACGGCTTAAACTTGAGATTTTGGTAATCGGGAAAATTATTGAGAAAGTTTAAGCTATTCACAACGGAGAATTATGAGGCAATGCGAAAGCATTGTATTTTTTTTGCCTTTACCTCGATGTTGAATAGAAAATTCTACTCAGCTACTATTTCTTCACTGAGTTGAATAATTTCAGAACTATACTTACGTTTTCTCTTTTTGAGAATTTGCTTATATATTGGATAGTTTATCGCCGTAATAAGTATTCCTACCAATCCGACAACTATTCCAAGCGCCATAATGTCGCCTATTACTTTCATTGCTAAACACATACCTGCGCCAAGTATCAACGTCCCTGCTACGCCAAAAATATAAGCGAATATCTTAGCCGGTCTTTTGACCTTTTTGTCCAAAGATTTAAGTTCATCCAATTTGGTGATTTGCTTTTCGCAATAACTGTCTTTAATTTTGTTTACAATATTTGTTTGCTCTTTCATTTTAATACCTCCATACCCATAATCGGGCGATTTGTTTTTACACCATAAGTATAAGCAACTATTATTTCTAAAAGGCTAAAATATAGTAAGCGTATGGCAAATATTACGTAAGTATTTTGTTAAAAGCGAGAAAAAGACGAAGAATAGTTTTATTCTTCGTCTTTATTGGTTGGTACTTGTTTTATATCTAAGCTCACGTGCCCTCGCCAAAATACTTTAGAGCCTCTTCTCCGTCGAATGCGCTCGTAATGTCGTGCCCCTCGCCGCGCAAACAACAACTAATCAATCTGTTGAGATCCTTGTCGTCCTCTACTACCAAAATTCTAGGCATAGCGTTTCCTCCATGCTTATATTATGTTATCTTATATTAAATAAAATATTGCTAAATTGTTAAAAAATTGTAAAAGTTATACGCTTTCAAACTGCATATAACTTTTATAAATCAAAATTTCTTTTTACACACTCTGTAAACGTGTCCCTTTTCGCAATGCCATGCTACTATATTGCCATCCCTGACCACTTCAACTTCTAATACGTTGCCATCGGTAACTTTTACGTCTTGGACTACTTCGAGCCTGAATTCACCTTCTGCCAGCGCATGTACGCTTATCTCTTTCCAATTGCATTTCTTCCAACTGAAGTCAATAGCAAATCCGCCTCTAACGCGCAAACCTCTTACCGAACCTTCAGACCACTCATTGGGTAAAGTCGGCAACAACTTGACGGCATTTCCGTGACTGTGAGCAAGCATTTCGCATACGCCCGCAACATAACCGAAGTTACCGTCGATTTGGAATGGCGGATGCGTATCCCAAAGATTTTGATAAATATTGTTGTTTATTAGTCTTTCAACAAGTCTATACGCCCTTCCTCCGTCGTAAAGTCTTGCCCAAAGACAAAGCCTTAACGCCGTTGCCCAACCGGTGGACTTATCCCCTCTGTCCTCAAGCGATACTTTAGTAGCTTGGAGCAATTCGCTATCGTTCTTACCAATCAATGCGCAAGGATACAAGCCCATTAAATGCGATACGTGTCTGTGATGTTTTTCGCCCACCGAGCCGAGTTGTTTTTCATGGTACCACTCAAGTATTTGATTGTCCACGCCCACTTCAATAGGTTTGAGCTTCGACAACACCTCTTTCCATTCTTCTATCTTTTCTTCGTCTTCTCCCAGCTTACTACCCGCGTCTATAGCGTCGGAGTACAACTGCCATATAAATATTTGGTCGAACGTATTGCCGTGAGTGATAGGTCCGTGTTCCGGCGAAAAACTAGGCGAAATAAGCCACCTCTCTCCGCTCTTATCCATAAGCGCGTCGTAGGTAAGCGTAGCCTCCTTAAGCATTGGATATATTTCTTCCAACAACTGCTTATTGGCGCTGAAAAGATAAATTTCGTATACGTTGTGGAGTATCCAAGCGGGCGCTACTGCCGACCAACCCCAACAGAACTCCCACCCCGGACAAGTCCAGCCAAACGGAGTGTTTTGCGTATGATATAGAAAACCGCTTTCGCTCTTGCCGTCGCCTATTCCGCAATACGTCGATGCTGTCACGCGTCCTGGCGCTCTCAAAGCCTGCAGATATCTTATGAGTGGCATTTCGCAGTCAATAAGCCCCGTAAGCGGCGCCATCCAATAATTCATTTGAAGATTGATATTGAGGTGATAATCGCTTGCCCAAGCCGGCGAATCTGAACAATTCCATATGCCTTGCAGATTATTAGGAAGCGCATCGTCCTTTCTTGACGAAGAAATCATCAAATATCTTCCGTATGCAAAGAGCAATTGCTCTATCCATCTTTTATCTTTTTCATTGCTTCTTATATAATTTCTCAGAAGCTTATCCGTTGGGATTTGCGGTTCTGAAGCCCCCAAAGAGAATTCCATTGAAGCATATAACTCTTTCCAATCTTTTACATGATTTTCTCTTAGTTTTTCAACGCCCATTCTCACAGCGCTGTCTGTTAACTCAAGGACCTCTTCCTTCATTTCGGCATCGCTCTTACCGCTGCGATAAGTAGGATAATTGTCACTGTAATCTGTCTTGTATGTAAAAATCAATGCGGTCTTGGTAGCGCTCTGTACTCTCCAGCCCTTATCTGTTGCGACTACCACGCCGTTGCAAACAAGTCTACATGACATAACGTACTTAAGCGCATTGTCCTTCAACTGCCCCTGTATCAACATTGAGGTCTTGTCTAAATTACATCTCTCGGCTCCGTCAACACGGCTCTCCCAAATCAACTCCCAATCACAAGGAACGGCGCTAGACTGTTCTATGACCGCAACTTTGTCAGGATATGAAACGAATGCGTTACGAGCAAATCTCTCGCTACTTTTACGCCAAATGGCGATAGCCTCTGCTTTGTCAAAGTCAAGAGCAAAACTGTAATTCTCTACTTTCCTATTTTTTGAACGTATGCGCCACACTCCCGCGCATTGATAACTTCCGTATCCATTGGTATCTCCAACCAACTTCTTGCATATCTCATCGGCATTCTCGCCTCTCTTGAGTTGCTCTCTAGCGCCGGTAAAGACTTCTTTCATATCCAAGCCGTCTTTAGTCTTATCTAAATTCCCGCCGTTGTAATTAGGACGTTTAGGCGACGGTCCGCCCGTCCATAGAGTTTTTTCGTTGACAACTACGCTTTCGTTGTACGGCTCACCAGTCACAGTAATTCCCAGCATACCGTTGCCAAGTGGCAAAGCCTGTTGTTGCCACCTGTTTTGCGCTTTATCAACACGCTGTCCCAGCTTAATTAATCTCTTTGATGCGGTTTTGTTATACCAAATCCTCATACACTCCTCTCAACGGCTTACGTCCAACCACTTTGTTTTCAATCTTTCAAAGTACTGAAATATTATAGCACATTTCTTTTGCGCTATCAAGATTTTGAGCAAAAAAACATTTTAGAAGCAACTTCTTACTCCATAATCTTCTATACTTTTTTCAATGATTATAAAAATAGACTTATCTATACGATTAAGTCTTCAACCTCTATAATAATAACAAAAAATATGTCTTTAATATGAATTATTTTTATAGTTCTGTTAATTTATTATCATTAAAGTAATAAATGTTTTCTTTTTTAATTCCATACTGAAAATCTTTTAATGCAATATGCGGTTCAAATGTAAAATACTTTACACTTCCAAGCGTCGCATTATTACCTTTCTCAATATAAATCCTATCCTTCTTATCTCCAACAATAGAATGACCTAAATTGCCCATAAAATCTAAATTTACATAGCCGTTATCATTAATAAGGTTATTCATATATTCATGTATTTGCTCAAAAGTTGTATTAGGTGTCGCAATTTTTAGCAGTTCACTATGCAATTTCTCTTCCATTAGCAAGCCGTTTCTCCATTCGCTGTTGCTAATATTTTCTATATCATTTACTACAACTCCGTTTTCTATAATAATGGTTCTGGCATAATCCCCCCATACATTTCCTATTTGCGGACTCAAATCAATAGTGATAATATCGTTATCTTTAATAATCTGCTTAGCAGTGCGATAATGCTTTCCGGATACCGACATCGACGTTTTTTTGCCTGAAAAAAATAAATGCGCCAACATTCCAATACCAAAAAGAAGTAGCGCCAAGCTCCAACATTGTACTTTCGGCATTAGTCATTGAAAATCCCCCGCTAAATTTATATTCATTTGCAATGGTTGGTCAATTATTATATTTGTCGGGAAAAATTCGTATCATCTAATACAGCATAAACCGTCAAGAATCTTTTTTTCATAGTTTACCTCTCAATTTGTCAAAAGGTATATTTATAGCGTAATCTATTTCACTTGCAGTTAGGCGAATTTGATTGCAAATCCCGAAACAAATCGTTTCGGGATTTGCATGGTGACTCCACGAGAATATTGTGAACCGCTCAGTTGACGATAAGCGATAGTTGAATTATTCTAGCTATTGCTAATGTTTATGCGAGCAGGTCAGAATCCCATATGGAGACTAAAAAATACGGCAATCAATGCCGTATTTTTTTGGTGACTCCACGGGGAGAGCGAAACTACTAAAAATAAGTCGATTTAACCACATTGACACAAAATTACATAAATTTTTAAGCGAAATCTCTTGAATTTTCCCCCACTTGCCACCGCAAAAGCCTTGATATATCAAGGCTTCAATTATTTTTACAAATGTCAATTATTTATACCGGAAATAGATCTATTTAGCCACTGGCCAAAGCGATGCATTCCGGGAAACAATCAATTTTATCGAACATTTGTCAATCATTTTACATTCTCATAACTTTATATGTATATCTGCACCGGCAAATTGATTAAGAAAATCAAGATTATTATCCATTTGCGGAATAGCATAATTCCTATAAACAGTCATTTTTTCATTTGTCTTGACTTCAATCAAGCCAAACTTCTCTACCATGTCTTTAACCCCGGTCTTTGAGAATCCAACAACGGTATCTCTCTTATCCAAATTATTGGTGCGAAAAAATCTTTTATTATTTATATCTACAAAATCACTTTTTGTCATGTACTTAGACATATACATTACAATTTGCTCATTTGGATATTTAGGGTCTAAAAAAGATACTGTATTATTTCCATTTTTCCAGTTAATGCAATTAAATATTTGAACACCACTCACCCCCGAATATATAAATTCATTAGTATGAAAATTCCGCCCCGGCTTGAGAGATAAGTCAACGTTCCCGATAAGTGCATGCAAATGAAGTCCGCCTTTTTTATGAGGCTCATAAATAGCTAATGCCTTAAAGTCCTTACTAGCATGCCTCAAACCACGACGGAAATTATCCCAAGCCGTATACAATAAATCTCTACTGTTACGTATTTTTTCGTCTGCAAAAGTAAACGTGCAGAAATACTCCCACTTGTTATTCAAAGCATAATCAAAGAAATTATTTATTGTTCGCTTACGACCATACTTCATAAGATTTTGCAAATCAGTTATACTAGCGTCGTCACGCACTGCAAATATTCGTCCGCTATTGTCTTTGCTAAAACGACGTCTGCCAGTAATTCTCTCTACCTCATAATTTATTGATATATCGTCAACAAGTCCGTTGTACTCAGTATGTTTTGGCGTAATAAAACCCGCCGGGAAAAACATTAACTCAATTTTTCCGGTATCTGTACTCTTAATTATGTAATTATTTGTAGCATAATCGATACTGCGAATATCTCCGTCATTCGTGCAATACATATTGTCAATGACTTTGCCAAACTTGTCCTCTACGTTTTTATACATTTGAATCTCCTTTGTCCCAGTCATTAACCCAGGACCATTTATTTTTCAAAAAAAATTCCATGTACTGCAAAAAAACAGTACTTTTTTATACCTGATACGACACCATTATCAAGTAGCGGTGTCGCGCTCGACCGCCGTCCCCACTTGGCAAGCCAGCGTGGGGGACGGTGGTAATATTCTCGATTACGCCCACAAGTGGGCGTGGACTGGTTGCGGAACTATTAAAAGACTACGCTTTTTAACAATTCCGCAACCAGTTCTAAGCTGCTGAAGTGTTGCTTACTGTAGAAGCACCACATTCTTGGTCAACAATGGTTTCTAATTGTCAGAGGGGGAATCCCCCTATGACGTCACCCCCATTCTTAAGCCTTATGTATTCTATAATAGAATATATTAGGCTAATTGCGCTAGCTATTTAATAAAATGTTATCTCACTGCGTTCGCTTCCGCACGTCGCAAAATGCTGTTGCTTTTGCTCGGGTCTTGTGCGGATTTTATTGGGCAACTCCCGTTGCCGAGCCTTAAAGTGGAAAGTTTACGTTGAAACTTACTTCTCCACTTCGAGCGTGATACCGTTTGTTGATAGCGCTTAATGACTTAGCTTTATCGCTCAGAACTTTGACCCATGAACTTGGCGACGTCAACTGACATCGATTTTTGACTGCGCAATGTTGCTCCGGTTGATATTATCCCCAACTTAAAGCCATGGCTTCAGCTACTTCCTCAAAGGTTTTAGACCTATTCCGCTGTCTATACTTCCCAAAAGAATTCTTAAACTGCGGATACGTAGTGAAAGTATATGTAGGCTCTACTACGTTCGTTGGGCAAACGAACGGCACCCCCTTAAGCCAAAGGTACGTCTTCTTTGTTACAGGTACTCCAAAATAATATGGCTCTATCTCTTGAGTATGTTTAGGCAGTCCAAATATTTTAATTGGCACTGGATTCTCTATGCAAATTTTCGGACAATCTGCATTATATATACTCATAAAAAATTCGGCAGCTTGTTGACCCAGGTTAAACCGCTCTTCATTAAGTTGACCGCCTTTATATAAAAGCGAACTCCCCGCTTTAGATAGATATGTACAAGGCGGAAATGCAATAATCATATCCCATTTGTCAACGTGATGCACGACACTGTCACACGTTCTAAAGTCACAATTACCATTAAGAAGTGGAGTTACGTTACTCCAAATGTGCCACTGAGGTTCTTTGCCTGAGCAAAATACAATGTCGCAAGAATAGGCTTCGTGTCCTCTCTTGCGAAATGCTTTACATACTCTTTGGCTTTCTTCACAAGCTACTAAAATCTTCATTTTCAAAAAATCTCCTATTTCCTATTGACTTTTTTATCATTTATTGCATATAATATTATTGTAATCAACAATGATTGCATTTAACAAGTAAGCGATTCCATGGATTTATCTATGATGCTTACTTGTTTTTTTATGTTGTTTCAACCTTTTTATATAATTTCGGCGCTTACTCTTTACTTTTGCCATATCCTCTTGACTAAAACTAAAACCTTTAATTTCATTTCTATCATAACTTTCAATATTGTCAGAAATTATTCCGTGACGAATATATGCTTTTTGGCAATCATTTGGATTGGGATTAAATTCTAACGGCATATTTTTTTTCGTTATAGAATTCTTCCTTTTTCCTTTAATTGTTGTATATTCTGAATGTGTTAGCCCCATAGATTTATATTTTTTTCCTACTCTTGCAAAAACATAATTTGGATGTTCCGTATTATTATTCCATCTAAATTCATTTTTTGGCTCATACTTATTTTTTGTCTTCTTCTCTTTCTTAGACATTTATATCTCCCTCCGCTTTATCTTCGTTGGGTGTACGTTCTTCCGCAACGCTCTCTACTGAAGAGTTCGCCTCTGTAATAATAATATTTTCCTCTGCAACATTCTCTGGCGAAGTAACTGTTGGAGAATGCCCTGGCATTCCCCCCAACGCACGATAGAAATTCACATATGACGGGTCTATATTCCCCAAAACATACCCTTGAGAGGTTGTATCTATTACAAATCCCAATTTGATTAACTTCTTCAATGATTTTTTATATTTTCTATCCTCTTTGTCAATTTGACGTTGTTTTTTCTTCATGGACTTATATATCCATTTATGAATTTTCTCCACATGATTCCCCGGAACATAATCAGCAACATCTAGAGTTTCCTCATAAACTTGAAACGTTTCAAATAGACACTCTTTCATTAAATCGTAGTTCTTGTAATTTATCATGCTACTTTATTACTCCTTTTAATATAAAAATTTTCTTGATATTCATTGTCATACTTTCTTAAATAGTTAACATAATCGTCAAAAGTTTCGTCAGTAATTTCTCTTACCTCATAGTCAAAGTCTTGTTCCAAATGACCGTCATAAAATAACGGTTTACAACTTCGACTATCATAGCAATTAAAAACGTTATAATCAGCGACTTCAACAGATTCCGTATATAAATCTGCACCGCTTTTTCCATGAGAAACATACCAGTCATACAATTCGCAATTCTCAAAAGTCCTTATAGTCCATGTATGCTTGCATGGTCTACCCAAGAAATCTTTTTCCGTTTTCAAATTTACTACCTCAATAATCTCTGATAAACAACGAATATTCGCATCTATCAAGCCATAACGTTGAGTATCCATCCAAACGTCAAGATAATTATGAGCGTGTTGCTCAAACCACCGGCTTTGCCAATCCGGATAATAATTTGCCATTCTACTATTAAAATACTTCTGCGCTTCAGTTATACATATGTTCTCGTAAGGAAAATTAAAATGAACATCAACGTACTTATTAGCAAAGCCTAATCGATAAGGATTGATACGTCTGCTACGCCGAGGACTATACCCAAATTTACGCAACGTTATATCATAATTAGCCGACACGCAATGCTGAGGTATAGTCTTAATATTAATAAAGCCATTAGCTATTTTATTGCTTATTTCAGACTGCATAAGACGCGTACGACTTCTATCAAAAGCCACTTGACATGCCTTATAAGTCATCAATGAAGTTTTTCCGTAGCGAGGCGGAGCCGTAATGATATGTAACCCCATAAAGTCACCTATCCCGTATCTTTTCTATAAGTGCTTTTAGCCCTCTAAACGGCAGTTTGATTAACCACCATAGTGCTTTTAATAAACAACTCAAACCTTTACCTAAAGACTTTACACAAACTAAAAGAACTTGCCCAAATGCAGGAAAAATTACTGATAAAATCGGCATAAGTACAGCTATAACAATAAGTACTGCTCCAACTATTATAATCAACTTCCACGTCCGCGCTGGTATTCCGGTCTTTTCCTCTAGCCACTTGAATAAGTCAAAATCTCCATTCGTAGGACTGTTACTACCTGTCTGCGTATTAGCTACTACGCCCAAATCGTAAATATCTCCGTCATACTCAAAAGATAGACGAAGCAAAGATACGTTTGACACTTTCTCTCCACTTGTTGTAAGAGAGTCTATTATAACTGGTACGAACGAAATAAAAGCAAATAGAATATCTTTACCGCCACTCTCGCGAACGTATTGAGATTCATAAAAATTTAGTATCCAATCGTACTGCTCAAGCGTCTTCTTTTCCTCACCATCAACGCCAACTTCCTTTATAAAATCTGTCATTGAAGACATTCTATGCCACTCTTTATATTCTCCAAACCAACCGCTACCGTCATTTGAAGCTACTTGATAATCATACAAGTTAACAGTATGATGTACCGGCTCGCTTTCTTTATAATTGTTTGCAATCTTTTTATATGCTGTAGTATCAAATTCAATCTTTGCGCTTAATAGCTTATCAATACTGTGGTCACAATTAAAAGCAAGAAAATGAGAATCACAACTTGGCGAATTTTTCCAACGAAGCCCATCAGAATATCGTCTAAAACCGACCATTTGCTCAGTAATTACTATTACTTCAGTTTCTGACATGTCATAAACAACGTTCCCCGAAACGCTTCTTGCAGACCAAAGTTGACCTACTGAATAAGCAACACCATTGACGGTATTATCATTGCCAGCGTCTTTATCTATGCCGGATACCCAATCTCTATAAATACTCGTAATATTATAATATCGGATAGACTGACTGCCTACTGTTAAGTCATTTACTTTGTACTTTGAAAATACTCCCTCTCTTGAGAGCAAAGTCAAATCATATAGTTTAGTACTATCTACCTCTTGAGATAGCGACATATTAACCTTAGTTACGTCTAACGGCTCTTTAACATTACTTGGCTGATATGTATAAATTACTAAATAGCCGTCAACGCTCTCTGCGACTTGTATGACTTTTATTGAATAATCATTGTTATTCATTGGATACTTAGAAACGTTGAAATTTTCGTCTTGACTTAAATCAGATAAGACACTACTTGTAGTTGTAACATCTGCATAAGCAAGCGCGGGCGCGCCTATAGCAAAAACTAAATTTAATAGCATTACTATTAGACACGCCAAACAAATATATATTTTATTATCAAATCTTGTCTTTCCCATTTTTACCTCTTAAACTTTTTGAATAAATTCTTAAACCAATCTCCTATTTTATCGAAGAAAGATTTGAAGCTATTACAAAAATCTGCAAATTTACTCTTTATCGTAGTAGCTATATTACTAGACGAATTAGTATCAGTTACTTTTGCCTCGCCCAAATAGACGGCAACATCGTCTGATATATAAAATTCTTCAAAAGAAGATGCCACAGGTGTATTTGTATTTTCATTACAAAACGCTATAACTGTATTTTTGTCAATAGACGTATTGGAACAAACTGACCCAAGAGTTGCGCCCAGCTTTACGTCGACTTGCTTCCAAATTTCGTTGTCTACATAGAACGTGACAGTAAAGACGTTGCGATACCAATCGGCAATAAGCGTAATATCGCTTTTAACTTTGGTTGAATTATCGAAAATAAAAAGTTGGGTAAAATTCTGCCCGTCTAAAATTACGTCTTTATAGTAATACCAACGAAGAAAGCCATAGCCCTCACGTTCCGGAACAGGCGCAGAGATTCTAGAGCCGTACTCTACCTCTATCGGTTCAAGTTCAATATCTCCGCCGTTCACGTCAAAAGATATTGTGCATATAAACTTGCCATACAAATGCATGTCCTCAACAACAGGAGTATTCTCATACTTAGTTCCGTCCTCGAAATACCAACCGCCAAATTTAATTGACATAGATGAAAAATCTATCTCCGGATTGTATTCCGGTACGCTACCGTATTCTACAGTAGTTATCCAATCGTAAAGTCCTTGAGTGTTTGGATCTTCCGGGTCTACTAGACCGCTACCGTCAAAGAACACTCTGTACGTATTTATTTTCCAGCCGGCATACAATTTAACGTCTTCGGAGATTTGCTCACCTTTATACGGTCGAGTGCATGCTTCGTCATAGTACCACCCTGTGAACGTATAGCCCTCTTTAACGGGAGCTTCCATCTCCTTGTAGTAATTCAAAGTTTCAGTTACTGTAAAATCGAACTTACCTGCGTAATCTGCATTGTAAATTAACGTAGCGCTTCCGGACGTCAAAACCCCTAACAAGCGATTGTGTAAACTCGTATTCCCCTCTATTCTAAAAAGCACGTGCTTCAAACTTATTTCATATTCGTCATAATTTTCGCCGTCAAAGTCATCATCGTAATATACTGAAAAAAGACTTAAAAATGCTTCGTCTGATGTAACGGTTAAATATAACGTATCTCCCAAAGCTCTTGCTTCCGACGTTTGACTATACTCATATCCGGCAGGGTTATAGTCGCCCATTTCAAAATAAGTTTCAAAATCTCCTCTAGAGCCAATTCTATTGCCGAAATATACCCCAAAAAGGCTGTCGGTAGAAGAAATACCTATGCCCTCTGAAGCATCAGCGGGAATTCCGTCAGCAGGTACACTGTTATTATGAAAACTTATTATGTACTCAAATTTATATGAATTATCTAGATTGGCTTCGTCTTGCCAACTCTTCATATTCAATTTTGAAGAATCGACTAAACTACCTTTCTTACTGAAAAACAACTGATTATACGTTGACGTTCTCTCAACTGCTGACGTAGTATCTGCAGACGCTACGTCTGAGATTAAGAAAATTGACAACATGATTAAAGCTATAGATAAAAGCGCAATAGCCAGGACAATGACTAAGCTCATTGACCCAGCTTTACGACTACGTACATTCGCACCGGTTTGTTTAATCTTCCTCATAACTCACCTCATGCTATAACAATGGGAAAATCTACTCCGCCGAACATAAACACAATATTATTTCGATTTTCACTATTGCTTGCATCAGCAACGCACAAAAGAAAATTTATTCCGCTTTTATATTCTGAAATTCTCAAATGTACTTCTTTTCCCTCAACGAGTACCTCTATATTCTCCGTACCGTCTGTCGTCCAAGATACTTCAGTATCAAAATCTTTTAGTACTAGCTCAATGTCTACGTACCCGTCTTCAGCAATCTTTTGAAAAATTATTGGCTCTTTTTCAACAGGAAAAATAACTAAAAAGCCGTTAGCATTATCCTCAGTTAAATAAAAGTTCTCTATTTCAACTCTAAGCGATTGATCTTCAATCGGTTCTTCCGGAACGTCAGGAACATCGTCACCTGAACTTATACTGCCTGAACCAATTTGCTCTCCGGACGTAATATCTCCCGAAGTAATTGCCCCTGACGGTATCTCGTCAGTTGGCGAGTTTGGAGCAATGAAGAGGAAATATCCCCCTACTGCCATTGCCACTACGACTAGCAATAAAAATACAATGATTGCCGTCTTAAATTTTTGCATAATACCCTCTCTTCTTATACTTCCTTTGTAACGACTATATTTATAATCATTACAAAAAAGGTATTTTGTACTCCCGTTTTAGATTTGCGGAGAGGCAGTTAACGGAAGTATAAATTTATTTATTTTTATTAGGATGGTCTGCCTCTCCGTTTTTGACTACTTCTTACCTTGTTTACGATTATGTATACTAGCAGATTCGCCTAAAGCATTTCTATACCCGGCGCGATAAGCTAATTGTGCATCGGTAAGGACTTCACCCGTATGGGCATTGCATCCAGATTCAAGCTCTTGCGTATAACGATTGAATCTACCTGTTTGGGTCAAAAGCGTTCTTTGTCGCCCTGTGCCGGTTTGCTCAATCAAAGTAGCTTCTTTCATTTTACGTTTTGTAAACCATGAACGCTTTTTCTTTTCCTTTGGCTTTTTATCTTTCATATTCTCACCTCCTCTTTATTTATTTTAATGAGCTTTTAAGTTGCTCAATTATGTCTTCAAAGCTCTCTTCAGTCAGAATTCCGTATGGAATACATTTCTTATCTACGCCAATAATTATGAACGTTTTAGAATCTTCTACATCGGTAGGCTCTATCTCAAGTATTTGAGATACATTTACCAAAACTTTTTTGCGTTCCGGAATTTCCGTTGCTACTATAAATTGATTTATCATTTTTACCTCCTACTTTTTCTCAACATTCTTAATTACAAACTTTTGTGACTTAAGCCAATTAACAAAAGAACGCTCATAATCTTTTACTGTCAACTTATGACTTCGCCTTGTAAAATCTGTGAGAAGCGTACGTACGAAATCAATCACTTCTTCTGCAAATTTTTCATCAGATAAAGAGTTAAGCCACTCACGATTAGTCAGAACGTCGAAGTCTAAATCTAAATTTGCAATAGGGTCATAATTTATCTTTTTTTCCATTGAATCTCCTTGAATTAAAAAAGGCTCATTCTGGGGAAAGTTACTGGAGATTCTATATAACTCTACTCCCAAAATAAGCCTTTTTAACAAATTTATTCGGACTCTTCTTGCGCGTATTCCTCTAAAGTCATAAGTCTTTTTACCAAGACCGAGTCGCCCATCACGTCGATTTCTGCCATAAGAATTGTACCAAGTTTAACGTCAAAATCTCTCTCAGTCCAATGCTCAAGCAAAGTCACGTCTTTTTGAAGCTCATTCAAATTGAGCTTTTTCGTACAACCAAAACCGCTGTACTTGATTTTCTTAGATTTTGTTGCCGGGTCAGACTTGCCAACCACTTGAAATTTAGTTACTGCTAATGCCATAATGTAATTCTCCTATTTAATAAATTTTGCGAATCTCCATATTTTAATTGCACCTATCTTGAGATTGGTACATAACCATATGCTAAACGTTCCTTTAAGAACTCAATGTCCTTATCCGTCAAGCTCTGCTCTTCTTCTCCGTAATCGTTCCTAAAGAACACAATACTACCGACAGCAAAGTCATATAGCCCCAAGTTGAAATTGTACGGAAGTCCTTTTAACTTCCCTTCGTCATCGTCATACATCCAAAGCCCCTTACCAAGGTATACTCCCTCTAGCGTTCCACCGCCGATAAGTTCTTTGAAAATCTTCCAATCATTTTCTATCTCTTTGACTTCAGGCTCTTCTCCCGGACGTTTTACCATTACACGTATATTTGCCATAGTCACACCACCCTAGATAAAAGCTGTAATTCCGCTTTATCAAAAAGTAATATATCCGTATCGTCGCCTTTATCATATAAAATTGACGTTACGTCTATATGACACTCTGCCGATGGATTGTATCCGTAATTGCTTGCTATCTTGACTATGGACTTTACTTTTATCTCAAATATCCATACATTATCTTTGATTCGGAAAAAGATAACGTCGCCCGGATTCAACTTGTTCCAACGTCTATGTACTTGATTGTTCGCAAACTTCTTTAAGTCAGCCAAACTTATGTCTTTGAATTTACTATATAAACGTGTTTGACGTAGCACTTCTGCTTCATTATCTAAAACTATCATTACTCTTCCTCCGGCTCTTCTACTTCGATATACATAATATCGTTTTCAACGTACATGTACTGGATATCCAAGTCTTTTGCTAGTTGATATTCAAGTTGCTTACGTTCATAACCGTCTTCCTCAACGTAAACGATTCTTACTTCGCCTTGCACATCTACTTGATCAAACAAATCTTCTACTGTCATTATTGATTACCCCCTAACTTCGCCAAAGCCTTGACTACCGCAGTGGTAGTAGTATTCATAAAGTCATTGTTGCTTGATACGTCAACGTAAAGACGATACTGATTTATGCTATTACGATTTGGATATAATCTCGATATGGAACAATGATTTACCATATCACTATTAAGAAATTGGCTGTAATAACGTTGCGCTTGCTCACACTCTTCTCGAGTTCCCATTATTCTAATCTTCATACCCACCTCACTTTAGCTCTTTCAATTTATCCAAATCGAAAGCATATGCAGAGGCAGTAAATTCGTCATAGAACTTACGAGCTTCCTCTTCTGTGTCAAAAAATCTTGAAGCAATTACGCAATCATCATATCTGTCATATGACCAACTATTTGACCTATAATCTTTAATAATGTCTGTCTCTACTTCCCAAAGAGAAGCTGCAATCTCATTCTTCCTTTTAATTACAGAAAAATGCCACGTCGTTTTTTGTTTTTCCATTTTCGAATCTCCTTCTTTAAGTATAAGTATACTTATATTTTGATTATATTATAAACTTACTTATATTGCAAGCGAAAATATAAATATTCTTATAAAATATTTTAAAGGAGAATTTTCATGGAATTAAACTATGGCGAAGCCCTTAAACAACAAAGAAAACTAAATGGATATACGCAAGAACAATTAGCTAATAAAACTGGAATAATACAAGCAAATATTAGTTATTGGGAAAATAATATTTATACTCCAAGTATTGATTTTTGCGTACAACTAGCAAATTTATACAATATATCACTTGACGAGCTAATCGGCAGAGATACATTTGACGGAGCTGTCGTAATAACAAAATATGTTAAAAGCGAAATCGCAGAAATATACGAGAAACTTAATAGACAAAATCAAATGATGGCACTAGGCTATCTAACCGCCCTATTAGAAAAGCAAATCAATGAATAAAGGAGACAAAATTATGACCATAACTATGCACTATACAATATACAAAGACTTAATTGAAAAATGCACATTTTTTGATGACAAAGGTAATCAAATACAAGTAAATCAAATTGACTACAATAAAAAATATAATACTATCACTCTTGAATTTGTCAAGCAACCAACAAAAGCAATAATAAAGTAATATTTACTCCGACCACAAAATGTCCTATAATATTCCTACTATAACAAAAAGGAGTATTACATCTATGAACACAAAAGACGTAAAAAAATTTTTAGCTGAATTACAGCAACACCTTAACAAGGCAACAGACTCTATCGCTTTTTTTTAGGATATATTCAAGGCGAAGAAGACTTTGAGCAACAAAATCAGAATTCAAGAGATTCCGCAAAGGAGTCCAAAATGAAATATCAAAATGCTGAAGTCAAACGAAGAACTGACGGGAGGTGGTACGCAAGATATAAACTATATCCAGGCATATATAAATATATCTACGGCAGAACTCAACTTGAATGTTATGAGAAATTACGAACGTTTGCAGACAATAAGAAGTTAGTTAAGAAGTGCATCCAAGCAATCACTACTCCCCAAAAACCGCCGAAGCCGACCTTTGGAGAGTTTTTTCAAACGTGGCTTGAGCAAGAAAAAATTCCAAAATGCAAGCCAAACACGATAAGACAACTAAAGAGCAAGTACAAAAACTACTTCTACAAGCTAGCCGACAGACCCATAGACGAAATTACTACTAATGAAATCAGAGCTTTTCTCAATGAGATTACTTCGTCTTGCACGAAAGACCGGTGTTACGTAATCTTATCAGACTTATTCAGACATGCAATAAACTATGACTTGATACAATTCTCAGTAATGCAGAAGATAACTCACTTCAAGCATAAAGATAAACCGCGTGAACCACTAACCCACAAAGAAGAAATTCTATTTGTCCAAGAAGCCGAAAAGTCTGACTGCGCCCTTATTTTCTTCTTAATGCTCTACGAGGGATTGCGAACGTCTGAAGCAAAAGCAATTACTCCGGCAGACATTAAAGACGATTACATCATAGTAGACAAGTCTATCAATGACTACGGCGACTTCGTACCAACAAAGACAAACAACAAACGAATTGTACCTATCTTTGAGAAATTCAAGCCGTATGCAGATAAGTATCGCGGAACTGCGACTACCCCATGTCTTGGAAAAGTCAACAAACATACCGCCGTCAAAGAATACAAGGCAATTCAAATAGCTACCAACATAAGCAAGCAAATGTATTCTCTACGTCATACGTTCGCGACCAGATGTGAAGAAGCCGGAATATCCGTCAAGCAAACAGCACAATGGATGGGACACTCTGACATTCATACTACCTTAAATAATTATATAGGTATACAGACTGCATTTGAGAAAGAAAACATCAAGAAAAAGAACGATATAGATTGACACAAATCTTGACACAAATCTTTAAGATTAAAGCAATGAAAAAAGACTGTATCATTCTTAAATCACCACATTTTAGAACAATACAGTCTTAAATCTTAACTGGTGACTCCACGGGGATTCGAACCCCGGTAGCAGGCGTGAGAGGCCTGAGTCTTAACCGCTTGACCATGGAGCCTTATTTAAGTGCTTCTTAATATTATCATAATAATTTAAGACTGTCTATTGTTTTTTGCAAATTTTTTAATTTTGTCTGTATAATTTGCTCTTACATGACAAATTTAACTAATAAAATTATCTTCATTTAGCCAAAAGTATTGACTTTCCATACCATTTATAATATATTTAATATGTTCTTAAATATATTTTCTTGCTTCCGTAGTTAAATGGATATAATAAGCCCCTCCTAAGGGTTAGTTATGGGTTCGATTCCCGTCGGGAGTACCAATATACAACGTTTCATATCGAAACATTACCTATGGTAGGCTACAACAAACTGCTCCTACCATATTTATTTTTATTCTCCTATTTAATTATATCGAAGACATCTCTCATTAATTGTTTTATTCTATTAACCTAAAGTATGCTGTTACTTCAAAGGAACTAGTTACGTTTTTATCTTGTCTTATGTCGGTGGTCACTCCGTCGCTCCAATATGCAAACTCATAACCTGCCATCGGCAGAGCTACCATAACGTCACAATCGTCATTTTTTTGCACGGTACACATATACCACTCTGTGTATTTAATATTGTCATTATAGCGCGCTATGTAACCGCCCTCAGAGGCATAATACGTAACCGTTACTCGTTGATTTTTTCTCACAACACCTACTATCACTGATAATGCTATGAAAAACACAACTAAGCAACTGGCAACTATTATGATAGTTTTCTTTTTAGTCCTTTCCTTTTGCCACTCTTTCTCCATTTTGTCGATATCGTCGCGTTTGTTTTGTTCCGCTATCTTGTCTTGGTCATATTTATACTTTATTAGATAATTTAGCGCTGCAAAAGTATTTCTCAATTCTGCATTTGAGATATTGTTTTGCATGCCTTCAATACTTAAACAAAGTTCATACAAGTTCGTTATTTCGTAGTGATTATAATATTTATCCTCAGCTAAATATTTCTGCAAATATCTGTTGAGATACTCGTAAAATTCCTTATCGAATTTTATATTGCTATTAGCTAAATCTTCATCTAAAATACTTAATGCTTTATATAAACTAATTTTAGAATATCTTCCATTTTGCTGTTTTAAGTTTTTTTCAATATACTTTTTAACAAATGTTATAGAATTATTTTCAGGCTCACGGTTTAGCAATCTAACGCAATAATCTCTTGCCTCTGCAACGCTTCCGTCAAAGAGTTCGTCATACAATCGCGCTTTATAAATTGCAATCTTATCCTTATTTTCTTCACTTTTTCCTGCTGCTCCATAATAGACCTTTGTGATATTGTTATTATTGATTATATAAATATTATCTTCTTTCTCTAAATAAATAGAGCCACAGTTACGGCAATGCCAATTATTATTTTTATCTCTTTCAAGTTTTGCTCCACAATTAACACATTTTAATATTTTAACACTCATATTACACCTTATCTTTTAGCATATTATTTTAATATTTCTGTCACTTCCTATAAAATTTGCAATTATGCCTATTAAATTCAAGTGGGATAATTTTGTTAATTGTCGCTCCATTATATAAAGAAAGCGATATGACAATTACTCTGTAGTCAGTATTAAAAAATAACCATTGCCCATTAAACCCCTTATGTTTATTGATAGTGTTTATAGCGACATTCTCAATAGCTAATCTCTCACGATTGACTCCTAGTTGAAATAATACTAATATAGGAACGTTTAATATTTTTGCGAGTGCGTCTAACTCAATAAGCTTTGTTCTTTCTTCTTCTCTCCTAGTATAAGCCATTAAATCTGATTGCGCATATATATCTAGTAAGTCGCATTCAGCAATATTCTTTATTATTCCTGTAGTTATAGACTCTGAAACTGGAGATATAAGCTGACAATAATCAATTATAATAAGATCTACGCTTCCGCACTTTTCTACCATTTTGCCAATCTTCACAGCAATGCCTTGCGTTGTTATTGTCGCTGAATCATCAATAAATATCTTACTGTTTTGTAATTCTTCACCCACATATTCCAATTGTTTTTTCTCTTCTTGAGATAATTCATCTGATTCAGCTATTTTTGTATTTAAACCTGCTCGCAGAAAAACAAGTTTACGAACTAATTCTTCCGCAGACTGCTCAAGAGTAAAATAACACACCACTTTTCCTTCATTTAAACCATATTGTTCAACTATATTAAGCGCTAAACTAGTTTTGCCACACCCAGGCGAGCCTGCCAATACAGTTGCACAAGATGGTTTTAGAATGTCTTTAAATATTTCCATAAATTACCTCTTTGCGTATCTTTTAATTAGTTCTATAGCCCATTGTTCCGCTTGTGAACATTCTTCAATTACAAACTCTTGTCCACGCAGAGCAGATTGAAAGTAATCTTTCTTTTGACTATTTTCATTATGATAGGATAATTTTAAGTCCTGTAACTCTTTTGGTAATTCCCAATGAGTAGGGGGTCTCTCGCCAAATTTTGTCAATACAAGGTCTTTATCAAAATTAAATGTACCGTAACCTTTGATTGAATTATCGAACGTACAAGTTTCTCGTGCTATATAAATGCAATTGTTTTTATCATTGCTGAAATCTTCTATTTCATTATTCCAATGAGGGTGTAGTTTTAACCACGGATATCTGCTTTCATAATCGTGTCTTTCTTTATTGCTCAAAGAATTGGGGTAAACTATTTCACCTATTTGCAAATACCCAAAAATAATATGTTTGCTCTTACTCTTAAATACTTTAACTTCGCTTTGTGAAGTATTGCAATCTTTAAACAGTCCAAAAAATATAAAGATATCCCCAACACTCACACCTTGATTTAATAAATGCGCCTGAGATGAATTGACCTGACCTAACGAACCCAAAAATGAGTCTACATTATAAAAATTTATTAAATTAGGGTCTACGTGGCAATGTGTATCAGTGTTTATCGTTTTAGAATGATTAAATATTTGCTCCACCACATTGGAAGTTGTCGGATTCTCACATAAACTCAAATCTCTGTATGTGGCAGTATTGTTTTTAGACATAATTGGTAACATAACAAGTTCCGTATTGTTGATACACAAATTTGCAATATCACAATATGTACTGTCTAACCCTTTTCGGCTCAATATTACTTTCATCTTTCACCTCACTTGTAATTATCGTAGCATAAAATGAACTTAAAGGCAATGAATTATAAATGCAAAATAATTTCATACTATGTGATTTTTACAAGTAATACAAAATATCCCTTTCTCGTATTTCTTTTATAATTACATTATGGGGGTGCGTTATTATGAATAAAGATAAAGTAGTTGAGCGTATAAGTGCATTGCGTACAAAAGCAAGATTATCCGCACGTGATTTAAGTCTTAAAATCGGTAAAAATGCTGCATATATTTCTCGTTTAAAATCTAAAAATGACAGTTTCGAGCCGTCAGTTTCTGCCCGGTATTTACCGAAGAAAAAGAAATTTGAAAAAGGCATCCACCAATAAGGGCAACTTCCATAGGGGATTTTTATGATTTTCATTTTAAGCAATAAAAGGCTCTCAAACCAACTGTTTGAAAGCCTTTTAACTATACATAATTAAGTAAAATAAATTGAAATTTATCTTACATCGGTTTTAGATTTTTATTAAGCCGTTCTACCATCCACGCAATTCTCTTTTCGCGCCCCGTGTCCGTTTTGGCATCTAAATATGCTTTTACATACGTTTTCTTTACCGATAATGACATTGCCGAAAAATTTGTATAAGCAGGCTCATAGGATTTCAAAATTTCGGCAAGCGCGGCAATTTGTTCTTCCGTAACCGCCGCAGGTTTCGGGGCATACCATTGTCCGTTTTGTTTTGCTTCCTCGATTTTCTTTCTGCCGAAGTCAGTCATAAGTCCCCGTTCTTCGAGAACTTTTACCAAAGTCTTGTTTTTCTCCGACCACTTGCAGTTCGCTCGGCGCATAGAAAAATACTTTTTATAGGTATTGTTATCAATGTTTTGCATTTGTCCGTCGATCCACCCAAAGCAAAGGGCTTCTTCCAATGCTTCGTCTGCTTTAATCGTTTTCGGATTGCCGTGCTTACCAAACAAAAGCCAAATGCCATCGGTAGAAAGACAATTTTCAGTTAGCCAATTTCGGAATTCCGCTCTTTCCGAAAATACCAATATATCGTTCATTTTTCTCTCCGCTAAATTACTGTTTATCGTACAGTCATTATAGCAAAAAAATCAAAAGAATCACAACTAAACAGGTGCTTTTCTTTTTATTCTGTCATAATTGGGTGTATCAACTTTAATAACAACATTGATTTAAGGAGAAAATATATGAGTACAAAAAATGAAAACATGTCTTGACAAAATAATTCTTCAAGCGAGAAAGTGCGATTATTCAGACTTCTCAAACACAAGGAACAAATCCTTCAATGATACAAAGGACATTTCGTGATAACGGACAACACACACGTTCTTTACCACAAGTACCGCAAGTCCTTGTGAGGTATTTTTACGTCAATTGCGAGACTCTACACTTTTGGCAAAGAGGGTAGGTCGTAAGTAGCGATCGTATTTTGGTATACATGGTGGTAAAGGAACCGCTATAGAAATAGAGGGCTGTCTCGGTAGGTCCCTGCCAATAGCTATAGAGTATTGGAGGAGTTTCGAGTAATCGGAATACTTCGTCTACAACAAAGTTTATATCGCAATTTTTGTATACTTCGGCGGGAAGATCTACGCCGTTGAGATATAAACCCATGCCTTCGAGTTCTCCCAGCGGGTATTCCCTATCGACTTTACCTTCGCCGTTCAACACCGTGAGTTTACTGCCTTTTGCCATAGGTATATAGTGCAAAAGTTCAAGAAGTCGATTAATCTTATCTTCATAGCAGTCTATATTTACTTCGCAACTTGCAATACCGCCTTCTTTGAAAAAAACGGAATTTCCACCTACGACGTTGCCAACCTTTTCCTTTTTGAAGATACCTTGAAGATGCTCTTCATAATACGAAATTCTGTGCTCCGGTTGCAATCTTTCATTGACGTGCAATATAGTCTTTATCGTATTCTCTTTTTTATTACTGAACAGTCCCGTATTTATTCCCTCCCCTTCAAGTAATTGTGCCTAAACAAAGTATTATTTATAATTGATTACGTTGAGTATCTTGGCTAAATCCACATTATTTTCCAAGAAATGCATACCGCCCCTTGAAACGATGGTAGTAGGATCTTCTACGACCTTTGCCTTCATCTTCATAAACTTGGATATATATTCGTCAAGTCCGGCAAGTTTTGCTCCGCCACCGCAAAGCACTATACCTTCGGCTACAATATCATTGCTCAAATCTTCAGGAATCTGGAACGAAATATTATAGATAATATTGACTAATTCGGCGATATACGGCTCGATAACGCCCAATATTTCCTTTGACGTAATTACTTCGCTTTGCGTCTTTGCCAATCCGATTTTACGAACGTTGACGCGCATCGACATATTATTATTGTCGTACATACTGCCTAGTTCTCTCTTAATCTTCTCTGCCAAAGCAAATGGCACGGTGCAACTCATACTCATAACCATATAATCGGCAATAGCCTTTGTGAGCTTATCTCCGCCGATATCCACACTGCAACCGGTTACTATACCGTCACTGCCGACTATGGCAATTTCCGTCTTAGATGCCCCTATATCTACAATAAAATGTCCTCTTCCATAGCCCAGCGCGCCCGCGATTGCAACCGGCGATTCAAGCGCGATAACTTCGCTTACTCCTGACTTGCGCAAAGCCTTTTCGATATCCCTCTTTTCAGATAGTCCTACCCCTTGCCCTACTAAGGCAAGCGCCTTTATTTGTGGCTTAATTAAAGTATTACCCGGTAAACAACGGGAAATATAGTCTTTGAGCATACATACCGCGGCTTTTTCGTTGGTAATAATTCCGCCGTCAATAGTATTAATCGTTTGGAAGCCTTGCGGTGGCATCTTAACGTATTTTTCAACGCCCTTACCGCTTTCTACCAAAGTCATCTTATTATTTTTCGTCTTTACGGTAACTCGCGACTCGTCACTGACAATAAGACCGCTACCCACCTTGTGTATGGAGGTAGTTGCGCTTCCCAAATCAATAGCCAATCCCACTTCTTTCATATCTCATGCTCCGAATTTATTTTATCGTTATGCTTAATTTTTCTTTTAGTTTTTCCATAGGAAGTCCTACGATATTGCTATAACTCCCCGTATATTTCTCCACGACTTCCCTATCCTGTATTCCGTAACCGCCGGCTTTGTCCATCGGACTCCCTGTGTCAACATACTTCCATTTATCATCTTCGCCAAGCGACTTAAACTTGACTTGCGACTTATCGTAAAATGTAACTACCTTGCTGTCGCAGAATATCGCAACACCTGTATAGACAGTATGCCATTTGCCCGATAATTCATCCAAAAACTCTTTCGCTTCTTGCCTATCTTTCGGCTTGCCGTATATCTTACCGCTTTTATAAACTATTGTGTCTGCCGATATAATAAGCGCATCGGGATAACGATTCGGCAACTCGCCAAGTTTTATTTTAGCAAGATATTGGCATACTGCATATCCTCTTGTGAGAGGAGTCTTTTCTTCCACGCTTTGAGGAAGTACCTCAAAATTATCGAATATCTCGCCTAATAGTTGTCTTCGCCGCGGCGAACTCGACGCCAATATTACCTGCATAATCACTTCAAATATATTATTTATTTTATTGTAACATAAAATAATACATCTTTCAACAAAATTTATCAAGAATGATTAATCGCGAAAGCCTAATGATTAACGGCAGTATAAAATTACTGCCGTCATATTATCATGATTTCGCTATTAAGCGTATGTATTATAGAATCTGCAAATTTTTCTTATACGCTCTTCTAAAGTCCTGTATTGCCGTCATTGCGTCTTTTATCTCCAAAGAGCAATCCTGTCCTTGGCTGTCCGTCTTCATAATAACACTGTCGCCAAGCACGTCGCAATCAATTCCCTTGATTACGCTTGACATACTTCTATCAAAACTCTCTGCTATTCTCACGATGACGCCAAGCTTTAGAATTGCGTCAAAGTCCTCCTCTGTAAGCAAGTCTTTATACCTCATAAACTCAACGGCATTTAGGTCGCCCTTGCGGTGCATAGACGCTACAAAAGCCGCCATAATCAAGTCTTTGTGAGAAATTCCGTAGAGATTTGAATTGAGTATAACGTAACTTGAGTGCTTATGGTGGTCGTAATACTTAATTCTATTTCCGGTGTCGTGCAACATTGCCGCCGTACGCAATACTTTGACGTAAGAGCGCGGCAACTTATGTAATACCTTAAGCTGTTTGAAAAGCTGTATAGACAAATTATATACTTGCTCAGCATGCGGGATATTCTCTCCAAAGAAATTAAGAAGCGAATATATGCTGTGTCCCAATACGTCGGAGATAGGCTTTTCATTGGTGGACGGCACTGCATATCTAAACATTGCCCCCTCGCGCAAACCGCTACCCGAAATAACAATCTCGTCTACGCCAACAGTATTGATGAACGCATTGATTGCTGACAGCGCGGCTGGGAATATATCTGCTCTAACGCTTGAAAGCCCCTTTATTTTCATTGTCTTATCAAGCTCCAAAGAGCGAATATTTGAATATATACTTGAAAACTCGCTCTTGCTTACCACGTAATTATGCGCCATTGACAATGGGTATTTCTTAAGCATTCTGCTGATTTTGCCTATGTTTCTAAAAGAACCGCCTACGCCTATAAGTTTGGTATCCGGCAAAACGTCTTTAAGCCAATCTAGCTTTTCAAGTTCTGAAGCAACGTACTTTTCTATCATTTGGGACTTGTCCGCAGGCAATAAGCCGTCTTGCTTGACCATATCCGTCAATACTACCGAGCCAAACGGCAACGTAACAGTGTTAAGAATATTCTTACGGTTGTAGTAAATAAGTTGAGTACTGCCGCCTCCTATATCCATTATGATGCCTCTTGGGACGTCCATAGAATTGATTACGCCCTGATACACGAGTTGAGCTTCTTCATCGCTGTTGAGGACTTTAAGTTCAATGCCGGTACAAGCATGTACTTCGTCAAGAAAACTGCGTTGATTCTTTGCCCTTCTAACCGCCGCCGTTGCGTATGCGTAAATACGGCTTACGTTGTTGGCGTCGCAAAGTCTTCTGAACATCTTAAGCGTCTTTATTGTTTGGGCGATTCTCGCAGGTTGCAAAAATCCGTCAATCTCCATATCCTGCGCCAATCGCACGGTTTCCTTGATGTCGTCGACAACTTGAAAGTACCCGCCTTTCAATATGTCAACCAACACCAATCTGGTGGAGTTGGATCCCAAATCGATAATAGCAATTTTATCCATATCTTTTTCCATTAAAACATTTCCTATATCAAAAAATTTATTTCCGTTGACATTATATCACACAAATTATTCATTTTCAATACCCATTTTGAAAAACTTAAATAAACCTCAAAACTCATAAGAATATATTACTCTGTTCTAAGTTTTTCCGCATAAGTAATTAGATAGCCTTTTATTTCTTCCATAGCCTTGTTATAAGTAGATTGTTTTGGAATAAGTACGGGATCGTGAATCGGCTTATAGTGACCGATTGCCAGTTCGCTCAACAGCGCAAACTTCTTGTGGAATTTGGGCGGTAGGAAGAACTTATTGGACTTTGTCATTCCAATGATAATATCCGCGTCCTTGAAATACTGTCTGCCCTTGCCCCACTTAAAAGTAGGTTTATGCGACAAAACGTACTTCCTATCGAATCCTTCGCTCGTCAATACTTTCTCCGACTTATGATTAATTCTAAAAGCCTTGTTGAACACCCCCGAACTCTTGACCCACTCAACTTTCTTCGACAGAACTTCATCGTCTTGGACAATTTTTCTAAATACGTACTCGCAATAAGGTGATCTACAAATATTAGACATACAAATAAATAAAATCTTCATATAGCCATTATATCATAAAAAAAAGCATAATTCAAGATGTCTACATAATATAACCAAAGAAAATTATGGAATATAAAAGTCGTGTTTTGGGCGAAAATTTGACTAATTAACGCTCTTTTAATCTTTAATATACCCTTACTTTAACCTTTTTCGCGGCGAGAAAACTCGCACCCGCAAAAGTCTTGTCGGTATAGTCCGTACTCTTTTGAAAGCTCTATCGAGCGGAGATATCCTCCCTTTTTCTTAAAATCGTTGGGCAGATATTTGACTGTCTTGTCTTTAGCAAGAGCTTGACCTATCGAATTGAGTTTTTGAGCGTCTTTGTGAGGACTTATAGAGAGTGTTGAGCAGAAGTATTCAAATCCGTTTAATTCGGCGTAATCGCAAGCGCTCCTAAGTCTGAGCGCATAGCAGATACCGCACCTCTCGCCTCCCTCAGGACACCTCTCATATCCTTTAACCTTATCTATAAACTCTTTCGGGTCGTAGGGCGGGCATATAACTTTAACGTCAAGATTCATATCTTTAACAAGCCTCTTGAGTTCGTTAAAACGCTTTTCCCACTCTTCTGAGCAAGATATATTGGGATTATAAAAATACAGCGTAATCTCAAAAAAATCCTTAAGATATTCAAGACAATAGCTACTGCACGGCGCGCAGCACGCATGCAAAAGCAAGCTGGGCTTTTTGCCGTCAAGAGATGTGATAATTTCGTCAAGTTGAAGTTGATAATTTATTTTATTATCCATTTTTTACTCGTCTTTCAGCAATTTATTCGCATAGTCTATCTTTTCTGCATCGCCGACTTTTGAAAATTCGTCATACACTTTTGACAACACCTCGTCGCCAATTCCCAAGTCCTTTAATTTTAACGGATATTTAACGTATTTTTTCAGTTTAGCATAGTAATTATTTACGCTTTCCTTGATTATCTGCCCGCTGTTTTTGCCGTCGCGCACGTCTACGTATTGATTGTATCCTATTAAATTTACTAGAGCATAGGTATCAAAATCGCATTTGAAGTCTATCTTCTCAACGCCTTTGGCAAATAGAATATTGAATACGTCGCGATAATCTGCGCCACTATAGTCGCAAATGAGGTCGCCAAGCTCTGTCAACAAAGCGTTGGGCGATGACCAATACGCGCAACCTGCAAGCGCCGTAGCAAATGCCACGTTAAATCTATATTTGCGTATACCGCTGTACATCATACACTGTTCGAAGTTGTCGGTAAGCAGCGTAATAGCGTCCAAAGCGTACACTTTAGTCATAGGATCTACGTTGACACCAGAAGTCAGTGACGTTATTGCCATAGCCAAAGCGTTAAGCCCTGTCGAAGCAATACTCTTTCTTCCTACGATAGAACATAGACATGGATCAAGAACGAGAAAATTTGTCTGAGCAAAAGGCGTATCAAGTTGGATTACGCGCTTATCTTCGCACCTAATTCGCACGTTGTTGCTCGCTTCTATTCCCGATGAAAGATATGTCGGAATTACAGTGAGCGGAATTGGCTTGGACGATATATTATTTACAGCGCAATCAAGATAATTGGACATAAAAGATACGCCGTCTTTAAGCATAATTTTGACGGCTTTTGCAACATATATAGCGCTCCGCTGACCTAAGGCGATTATACTGTCGCACTCTTTTTCTTTGAAAAGTCTTAACGCTTTGTCGCAATCCTCCGCCATAGCGTATTCCAAGACCTTTTTATATTGGCAGGCTATGTTGAGGTCTTTGCCAACCTGTCTAAGTAAAGAATTGAGTTGTCCGTGTTTTACGCTTGTTTCATCGCAAATGAGCATAACGCGTCTTGCGCCCATATTACTCAATGCCACCGTAGAGTTGCGTAAAGCTCCTTTACCGGTCAAGAACTTTATATCACTCTCAAAGTTATACTGACTTCTCATACCAACACCGCCTTAATAGCTATTGGGTCATAACGACGTGGATTGTTGAGCATATGCGGATTATAAGATAATTGAATTGCGATAGCCTGTCTTTCATCGTCGTTAAAGATTATCGGCGCGTACTCTTCAACGTATTTAGCTAACAATTCGTCAACAAACTCTTTGACGCAACTCACAAAGCGCTTTGCCCTGTCGTCTTGGGGATATTGCGAGTACTCTTGCCACCCAACGAAAGACCATAGAGCCTGAGAATATTTCTCTTTGCATACTCTCAAATTGAAATCAAGCGAAGCTCTAATAGCTACAGGTAGACATTCTAAATAATTGATACCCTTGACATCGCTTATGGCTAAGGCAAGCGAATAAATCATGCCCATACCTCTTCCGTCAAGACCTTTAGATAGGTATGCGCTCTCCAAAGCAAAATCCATCATCTTATCTTCTTGGGAAGATTCCAGCATATCCAAAGCCTTTGATCTTAAATTAGTAAGCGCTACTTGACTGAAAATCTTGCCTATCGCGTGATCTTCCACCTGCTTTATAGCAATACCTACTACTTCGTAATGCATGGCAATGAAGCCGTCAATGGCTTTTCCGAGCGTATTCAGAACTCCATAAGCCATAGAAGCCCTCGATGCTGACAACATAATATTGCTATCGATAATGCAATAATCGGGCGAAAGTAATTCGTGAAAAATATTACGGCTCAATTTTTTCTGAGCGTCATAAAAAACCGCCAAGGCATTGCACTCGTTGCCCATTCCAAATCTACAAGGTATGGCAATGAGCGGAACGTCAATGACTTTGCGACCTATTGTTGATTTATTAAAGAACTTGCTTATATCTTTAACTTGCGTAGAAAGCTCAAGTCGCAGAAGTTTGGCGTAGTCAACTAATTTTCCGCTACCGCAGACAACTATGCCGTCGCAACCATTGGACATATAGACGAAATACATATCCTTGAGAATACTTGCGCTGTCTTGCAAATTTTCTCCCAAATACACGGCTCCGATAGCCACTTCACCGTCCTTAGATACACTGCTTTTGACCCTATCAAGACATCCTTCGGAGAGCATGCGCCTATCGCCAATTATCATAACGCGCGACGCGCATAGACCGCAAAGAAGTATATGCAAATCTGCAATACCTCTTTCGCCGTCTATTATTTTAGTACCGTTGGAAAACTCCGCGTATCTCATATAATAATTATAGCATAATTACATTTGAATGTCTATTATGCTATAAAATATCATTGAGATTTATACAATTAGCGACTGAATTTGCTGAACTTGCTCAACTTGGGGCATATCAACGATGAAATCACACACTTGACAATATCAATAGGAATAAACGGAATGAGCATTATCATAAGGAAATTCCAAACGCCCATAGTTGAGTGCGTATAACCGTATAGAATGCCTGCGCCGTACGCAACGCCTATCACATCTAGTATTACCAAATCTATAAGCGAAGCCAAGAAATACGTCAAGAAGTTGTTTTTACCGACTTTTTCTCTAAACCAAGCGGCAAAGAATCCGCCCACCATCATACCTATTAAGAATCCAAACGACGGCTGAAGAACATAGGCAAACCCTCCGCCATTGGAGAATATAGGCAAACCGAAAAGTCCCAACAAGATATACAAGAGCACTGAAATCGTACCCCACTTTTTCCCCAACAACAGACAACATACGTTGGTGACCAAGAATTGCAACGTGAACTTAACTGACGTCGTAAGCGGTATCGATATAAAGGCGCTGATAATCATAAGCGCAATAAAAAGACCGGAAGTAGATATACCGAGAATATACATGCGGTGCTTTTCGTAATTCTCTCTAGCCTTTTGAGTATCGATTGTAGCTCCTTCTTTGTTAATTTCTTGACTTTTTTCAACGACTAATTTATTGTCGCTGTTTTGCAAGTCGTCAGCTTGCTCGTCTTTCTTTTGGAACTCATCAAATCCATTCATTTTCCGTACTCCTTATAGATATTTCTCCGCAAGTGAGTTTGCGAGTAGTATCCCCCTCTTGAATAACCAGACCGCCGTCATTATCAATGTCAATGACCCTACCTCTCTTATCCTCACAGTTAATAACGTAACTTATCTCTTTGCCAATGACCATAGAATGCTCTTTATATTCTTGCATAAACGTTCTATCCGTCAAATCGCTAGTCAAAGTAATCAAATTATCGTAAATTTCGGCAATAAGTTGAGAACGCGTAATAGTAGGCTCTCCCGTAAATAGCGCGCACGCCTTGTCCTTTATATCATCGGGAAAATCCTGCTCTACAAAGTTTATACCGATACCTATGATAAAAGTACCCGCCTTACCGCTCTCAAAGTCGATGTCTGCTTGGGTAAGAATACCGCACACTTTCTTTTTACCTATATATAAATCATTGACCCACTTTATTTTTGCGTCAATTCCGGTGAGTTTTGCAATACTTCTGCGCGTTGCAACGGCTGTCGCCGGAGTGATGACCATGACGTCTTGCATATTCTCTATACGCTTGCAAAGACTTACGCTCATATAAATCCCCTTCTTAGGAGAAAAGAAAGTCTTACCCATACGCCCTCTGCCATTGGTCTGCTCGTCTGCGACGATAAGCGCGCCGTGTCTTAACTGTCCGCTCATAAGCCTTGTCATAGCCTCGGCATTAGTAGACGGCGAAGTCTTGAGCGTAACAATGTCTATATCCGCGTATTTAGGAGCAAGACAAGCGCGTAGACTCTGCTCGGATAAAATATCGTTGGAAGCAAGCAAAATATAGCCTTTGTTGGTCGTAGCGATGATTTTATAGCCTTCCAACTGCAAAGCCTTGACCCCTTTCCATACGCTTGCGCGCGATACGTTAAGTTGGTCTGCAATCTGTTGTCCCGACAATGCCTGACCCCTGCTGTTTTCTAAAAGTTGTAATATGCGTTGCTTTAATGCCATAATAACCTCTTTTCCAAAATAGTATAGTTGAGATATCTAAAATTGTCAACTAAATTTAATATATTAGTTGACAATAAAGACTGCTTTGACTACAAAAAGCGGGAGATTGCTCTCCCGCTCTTGCGTTTTGTGAATTAGCATAAGACTTATCTCTTAGCTCTCTTGATGATTGCTCTGCCTACTCCAATAGCGAAAGCAATCAAAATCAATACTGCGCAGAAGATAGAAATCATCGCGACATAATCTCTAGTCTTATTTTTCGTAGAATCGATTGGCATATCGGTGCTATCAGGATTGGTCGTACTGCCGTTCTCATAGATACCTATTTGCGAGCCGTTGTTGACTACATCGGAATCGGTTTTGTTCGTATCGTCAACCGGAGGCTTCTCTTCCTCCTCTTTGTCAAAGATAGAAGCGTTGATAACCTTAATCATAAATGTAGCTATCTTAGAGTCTAACTCGTACATACTCCACAAGGAACCGCCTACTGCGTCGAATTCAGGCAATGAGATGGTAACTCTATAGAAGCCTGCAGGAGCTACGGTCATATCCTCTTGAAGTTCGTAAGTTTCCCTAAGCGAGCCGTCATTACCGGTTATATAAACGCGACGTTCAAATTTAACGTTAAGTTTCTCGTAGTTGCCATTTGCTCTCGTAAAACCTATTTCAAGGTTACGCGTTGCGATATTCTTGGTATCAAGTCCTGTGAACTCGCCTTTGTTATAAACCAATCTGTCTATCGGAGCAAGGTCGATGTGCAACTTACCTATAGTGATATTTGCTTCAGGAAGAACGTAATTCTTAAAAGTCATTCCTTCAACTACCGTAATTACGTAACCGTCTTTCGTCTCGTCTCTTTCCGTCTGTGGCAACAACTCGTAAGGGAGATGCTCACAGCCTTCGCCCTTCACAACGTAAATCTCAACAGTTTCTTCAAATCCCGGAATCATACCATATGCAGTATAAGTCAATTCCGGCAACGAGTATCCGTAGCACTTGTCTTTGCTGTCAATAACAACGGAGATTTCTTTCTTCTCAATTCTGCCGACGTAATCGGAGATTTGGCTGTCTAAAATCTTAGTATCGTCAGTACATACTGCGCTAATGCTAATCATAGCTTCATCGCTTGCATTAACGTCTTTATACGCAACTGTGAAAATAATATCTCCGTTAATCTTTGCCTTAAATTCGTCTTTTACTTCAATCGTACCCTCAAACGTATCTGTTCCGTCAAAGGTCTTTGTAGTGCCGGAGATTATCACGTCGTCAAGAGTAATAATTACTGTTTCGAGTACAACTGTAACCTTGAATGGAACTATTACCTGCGTGATGCCGTCGGAGCCAATCTGCACGTTCTTTTCCCAATAAGTGGTCAATTGATACTTCTTATTGTACGGGTAACTATCCGTTGCAGGGTGATCATAAGTGTTTGACAACGCGCGGAAGTAGACGTCAGCGCTCTCCTTTACGGTAAGCGTACCGGTATACGTATACCACTGTTCCTTGTCATAACTGTATTGGATTTCGCCTCCGGCTTCGCCAAACTGAGCAGTTACGTCAAAGTAAACGGCTTTTTCTACCTCGCCTCCGTCATAAGGGGTCTTTATCGGAGTGATAATTTGTTGCCCGTTGGAGTCAATACCGGGAGAGTCTGCCATATAGTAGGCGTCAACGGATATTGTCGGCACAAAAGTATCTATCTTAACGTTAAGTTCAAACGAAGACTTACGACCTGCATTGTCGGTAACCTCAATTACCTTTCTTCCGGTATCTTGGAAATACCATACGTAGTAGCCCGTATCCTTGTCAATATAACTTTGGTCATTAGATCCTGTGGTACACTCCTCAATAATGTTGTGCGAATGCTCAAGATCGCCTGTCTCTTTGTTGTAGCTGTACAGCCAAAGACTTGCCACACCGCTGTGATCGTCTTGCGCGTCAATAGAGATTCTATTGTGCGTATAATATATATCTGCAGGGTGCTCATATCTAGGAATGCTTAGAATAGGATTCTCCAAGTCTACCTTTACCGTATAGACGATAGGATTCGTTACTTGCACTCCACCGCTTGTAAGATATACAGTATAAGTTCTGCTCTTAGTAGACGTATCGTTGGTTATCGTAAGTCCCGTACGTCTGTATTCAGAGCCGTTGACTTCATATACGTAACCGTCAGCCGAGCCTTCCAAACCGTTGATAAGTTCAAATTCGAAGTCCGTCTTCTCGCTGAGCCAATTATTTGCAAGCCAATCTGCCGTATAGTTCTTGATTTGCATTTCAGCATTTTTGACTTTGAAAGCGAAAGGAGTAAGACTTGCCGTATCGCTGGCAAAAACCACAACTCTATCTTCAATGCTTACGTATGAAAGACCCGCTTCTTTCTCTTGCAACGTAAAGGAATATTCTCCCGGAAGTCTGGCAGAAGTTATCCTACTTTGATCCTCGCCGGACGAAACCGCATAGAATCCTGCAGGATTAACAATACCCGACTTGCTGTTGTCTTTGGTCGTAAATTTCAATTGTTGCGTCAAAAAGTCAAATCCATTGTAAGTATATTCGTTTGCCCAACCTTCCGTAAGGTCGTTTGCCTCTGAAATATCAGCGATTTGATAGCAATAAACATTGACTTCCCAGTACTTTGCGGAAGTAGATTGATAAGGACTTACCATAAAGGTATAACTGTCTTGTCTAACGTCTACCATTTTATATAGATAAATAATATCATTCTTTGGCACGCCTGTACCATAATCAGAGGTATCTTCTCCGGTCGGAGATTGCAGTACGCCTGCCTCAGCGTCGGCATTTCTACCCAAATACTTATTAAATCTTAATTCGCCGAGTACGGAATTATGAGTATCTTTTGGCGTAACTTTGATAATTTGAGCGCCGTCCGGATTCATACTCAACTCAACGTCTGAGTAATCGCCGGTATTAATCACGTTGCCGTAACCCGTCTCGTGGTCACCCGAGTTGGTACCGATACCGCAGTTGCAGTGATCCGTCTGATAATCAACGTTTTGGCTACTGACGATTTTGTCGGTCTTATTGAGTATCGTAACGTTGGTAGCCTTACCGCAAAATACAACAGCGTTGATTGACTGTTCACTAGGCGCGGAAACACCCGATCCACCATTGCCCGAATTCGCCTCTCCTTGCATACCAAGACCTGAACCTGCGTAAGAGAGGGTAAGTCCCAAAATAATATTGTCAATCAAACCTTGAGTAGAAGTTTCTTTGCCTATTCCGCCTTCGGCTCTGGAATACGCTGAATTAGAGCCTACTACAGCAGCCGCAATATTAAAATTACGGGCTCTCTCCCCAAAACCGGAATTTTGATTATTGGTGCTTGTCATATTAAACGTAGCGCTACCAGCCAATATTACGTTGCTTATTTCCGAATCTTTAGAATGCATCGTACCTGCAATACCGCCTGCTCTAATCGTTGCGTTGGCTCTCTGTGACCATATGGAAGTTTTATTTGCGGCTGTAACTTTCATCGTACTGGTAAAATTCGTATATTGAGCGGTGATATAAGTGATAGTACCTGCATTTCTACCGGCAACTCCGCCGAAATTTATAGAAAATGCATTTCCAGTCAAGGAATCAACGCTACTATTGAACTTTTCGATAGCAAGCGAACCGTTTGTATAGTTGTATGTAAACGAACCGCTGACGTCAAGGTCGCAGTTGCTGATTACGCCCGTAGTAGCATTGGTACCGCAGACAAAACCAACGTAGTTAGGTACGATGTGAGCGCTGTTGTTGCCAATAGTAAGTCCCGACATATTATATTTGAACTTAAAATTCTTAATCGTGCCTTCGTTGAAAGCTACGAACATACCGTAATCCATACCGCCCAAAGTTCCAAAACTATCACGGTAATTGGGAGCTGTGCCATTGTCGTCTTGAAGCGTAACCGTCCATCCGTTGCCGTTGATAGTTCTGCCTTGCGCAAAGCCCACGCTAGATCCGACGCCGCTAGCATTGAAAACTATATCGGCGGTAAGATAACCGTACGTTTCGCTACTCGAAAGGAAATTTTGCAACTCGGTAGCGTTACTAATCGCCACAGCGTCCGCCGGAGCTTCCGCAGGCTTATCGGCGCCGCCACCCATTGTCGAACTGTTAGCATTGATAGTCACGCCGGTATTGACGAGATTTACGCTCCCGCCGACGTAATTATCGCCATTCGACTGGGCTCCCACGGAGAGCAGTACGCCCGCCGTGATTGCCAATACTAAAGATATGATGCAAATTGCTGAAACTAATTTCTTTCTAGCCGTCATATTACACCTCCTCATCATTTGCTACATTGTTGCCGGTAATGTTTACCGTCACAGTGCAGTATTGCTCATAGTCGCCGTTACGGTCGATATATACTCTTACTTTATACTCGCCGTCTTCGTTGACTATTACATCGTCAGTAACCCAAGTTACGTTAGCCGTTACGGTATCATCGCCAAGTAAAATCTCCATATTGCTTCTAGCGTTGAAGAATTCATCCAAGCCTTCGAAGTTTTTATCGCTTACGTCTATTGTAATCTCATTCTCCAGCAAGGACATCTTTATGCTTGGTACGATGACTGTGACTGTCGTCTCAAACAAAGACTTGCCGTCTTCGCCCAATACGTCTATCGATACAGGGCAGTCGATTCTCGACTCAATTCCGTTCATAGCGTCTGCAAATGCATTACTGTTGAGGATACCCGATATGTCGATAGTGACAGGCACGTTTCTCTTGATTGTTCTGTCGCTCGTCACGAAGTTGAGAACCGACGTGATGCACTTATCGAAATCTACGCCACCGTAGATGCAGTACTTCCAGTCAAAGACTGTCGTTCTGCTCGACGAAGCGAGAGCTACGATATCAGTCGAAACTACGTTGACTTCGATACCTTCCATTACCCATTGATTGTAATCGCCCTCATTGATGATTGCCGAAGCGAAGTACTGTCCGCCCTTAAGGTCGATCTTGACGGCTGACGTATCCCACTTAACGTTTGCAGTATACTTGAGCCACTCCTCACCGTTGTAACCGACTACCGTAATTTCTTCAGGGAAAGATTCCCCGTTTACGTATTCGAGATAGTCAGTCTCGATATAGTTAAGCTCATTGCGCTCGATATAGTAGATATCAAACGGCTTGAACTCGATATTGAGTAACAAATCTTGCTCGTAGATTGTACCTTCTCCAACGTGTACGTTAACTGTATAGATAGCCGGAACTTGAGCTTCAGTCCTAGTGATGTTCTTAACGTTGATGTTTCTATTATTAACATCCGTCCAGTTGAATGTAGCAGGCAAGTTGCGGTAGAAGGAATTATTTACCTTTACTCTTATCGTACCGGCTTTTTCAAGAGCATTAAGTTTGTCTATATAGTCGTACGCATTGAGTTGCAAAGTATCGAGAGTGAGTCCTTCGTCCTCAAAATGGATTGTGAAGTTATACACTTCTCCTCCAATCGTTACGCTTGCGTTATTTTCGCCGTTTACTCTACCGTACGGGAGATTGATGTCCACGTGCGTAAGAAGTCGTTCTATCTCATTGCCCTCTTTATCTTGACCGAACGTCGCAGTCACGTAGGTAGGCACGTCTCTCATAGCCTTAACTTCCATATCCTTTATAGACTGTATCTTTAAGCTATCCAAGGTAAGCGTGACTCTAAGCGTCGGTCTCTTACTTATTTCAGTAGCGTTTGCCGTACCTACGAATACGTACACGCCGTCTGCAATATAACTTGGATTGCTTGGGTCGATAAGGGCAAGTCTTTCGCTGAACGTAGCAAGATCCATACCTCCGCCCTCAAGAGTCCAATTTATTTTGTAGAAACTGTCTACCTCCCAATTTGACTTGGTATGAACTCTTACGTTTTCCTCAAACATATCCATAAGGTTAAGACCGAACGTTCTATTGAAATAGATACTGGTTGCTTGGTTCTCCCAACTTACTACTTCGTTGGCTTTTGCATTGAATATATAGATACCAAAGCCTAAGTTGGTTCTGCGATTGTTTCCTGAATCTTCAGGATCGTCATAATCGGCGGAGTTGGAACCTATTGCCGTAATATTGGCAAGTTTTCCGTCCGTCAAAGATACGTTGACTTTCAAATCCTCTACGTTAGGTAGCGGTAAGAACCTTTGAACCAAAGCGTGAACTTGATTCTTGATATTAGCATTTCCTGCTATCGCACCTACGATATTACCTATACCGCCAGTCGACAGATTTCCTACTTGTTTCTTTATCAACGGAATGAGTATTTTATCGTACAATTCATCGAAGAATGTATTTGGATTTACATTGTCGTAATTCAATGTTACAGGTCCCTCACCCGTCAAGTCGCCCAAATCAAGATTAGTAAACAAGTTGGAGAGCGTATCTTTAAGGAATTTGCTGACAAATACGCCGTTGATATCAAGGTCTACGTCAATATCCAACTTACCTGTCAAAGTGATTGTTACACCAGGGATTATTTGCTCGATAGGCGTAGATTGAGATTCGCTGGTAGTCTCGTGAACTCCATTGCACTTATTTGCGCATACTTCGTCTTTGCAAGTCTCGTCTAAACAATTTCCGCAAACCTCGCACTTATGACGGCACTTATGCGTTACCGAAGGCTTTTGAGTCGGCAATGCATCGTCCGGCACTTCGATTGCTCCGCCGGAATTACCGACGTCGCCACCGCCGCTTTCGCCAAATAGACCGCTCAAAGCATTTATCAACGAAGTCTTGATGTCAGCGTCTATTCCTATATTTAGAACTTCGCCTGTCAACGGATAGAATAGCACGTCAACTTTGAGCATCTTATCTGTGCCCTTAAATTGCACTTTCTTACCGTCAATATCCAAATATGCATACAAAATAGCGTTGTTCTCATTGGTAATCCAGCCATTGTACAACGCAACGACGATTGATTTGTAAGGAGCCTCTAAGCCGTTGCCTAGTACTTCCGTTTTTCCCTCAGCCGCAGTTGATCTACGAATAACTATTCTCGTCTTATTCTCGTGTGACGAGTAGTCTACGTTTTGGTTATATAAATCTATTGTGAAGTTAAGATTTTCTGCCGCGAGTATGCTATCGACAAGCATTTCTGCGTTTACTGCATTGTATACGCCAAATTCAAGCTTAGCCAAGTTGTTGATTGCTTCTTCGATTCTAGGTTGACCTCTCTCAGCGCTTTCGCTCTCTTTACCAAGGCTGATTCTAAGACCGAGTTTAGCGGCTATTCCCAAATCGAGTTCTGCATTGACAGAGCCGTCCATGTTGAGTTCTGCATTAAAATCTGCGTCAATACCGAGATCCATAGAAAGCATTCTCATAAGCAAAGTTATGAAATAACTGTCTAATGCAACGCCCAATGAGTCGCCTTCAATCTCTACGCCCGATGACGTAAATATGTCGGACTCAACTTCGTCTAATAATTCGTCGTAAGCGTCGGATTTGCCCAACATACCTCTCAATAACTTGAAGATGTCCACGTTGGCAAGACAGAACTTCATAAAGCCAAGTCCCGACAAATCAACGTAGGTGTTGGAGTTCTCATTATAAGCCGCAATCAAAGTATCTCCGTCCGGAGTAATGACTTCAATAAGCACTCTTCCATCGCCTGTTTCTTCATTATAATTTGTAGCAAGACGGATATTGAAAGTTCCTTGATACTTGCTCAAATCAAGCGCGATTGGGAATTTTAGATAGGTACTGTTGTTTGCCATTGCCATTATATTGTTGATAATAGAAGTCAAGTTGACCGTCGTATTGACAGTTGACAAGTCAATCGCCATGCTTATATCCAAGTCGCTGAGCAAATTGAGCGCAAACGTCAAGATAATACTCTCGATATCCGTGCCGTAATTTTGCGTATCTCCTATACTCTTTTGCACGTCCTCTCTGGTGATTTTCGCTTTACCTATTCCGAAATTGTCGGCTCTGAATGTCAAAATATTCATTGCCGATACTTCGATATACTCTATACCGCCCTTGAATAGACCTATCGTAAACTCACCGAATATCGGATAATTAATATCAACTTTAGCCAACTTACTAATTACTTCGAAGAACTTTTCATTGATAATAACAGTTATGTGATCACCGCCTTCCATATCGATGCACTCATGTAAATCGAGAAGTTTCATAACGCCGATGATTACCTCTTGAAGCGATGGGGACAAAATCATTTCGCCATCTCTATTTATGCTGGATGAAAGTACTCCTACCGTTGCCACCGTAGGGCGGAATTGAGTACCCAAAAATCCATCTATATAACCGGTAATCAACTTTACGAGTTGAGCAATATATTCCTTCAAAGGAAGTTTAATTGCTATATTAATACCGCCTTCGGCAAAACCGTTTACGCCATCGCCCAATGCTTTGACATAGAGATATCCGTCAAGATAATTGGCTCTGACAAGCTCGTTTTCGCCTGCATACAACATTATATTTATATAATTGTTGTCCGTTTGGCTTCCATAGAGGTCAGGATCGAGTGAAGCCTTAATGTCAAGACCGTAATTAGCATGAGCGTTGAGGACTAATACCCCCTCGCCGAACATCTTCTTGTCCAAAAAGCCGTCAATCAACGCGCCTATATCGAAAGGCTTGTTGCCTGTGTTGAGATCAAGAGAAAGATCAAAGTTGAGATTACCAAGCGTAAGTGACTGGAAGTTATCCAATTCGTCCGGAATATCAAGTTCCAAAGGCTCGGAACCAAAAGTAATTGCGTTCTCCAGACCAAACACCGGTTGCTTATAACTCTCGCTTTCAGGGTCGTTATCGAGAAGTTCTAAGTTGAACTCCGTCAATCTGCCGTTGTCAACGGTGGCCGTAATGGATCCGTTAGTGAGAGGTATCATACTGAGAAGCTGAGACACAAAAGTCAAATCCAAATTAAAATCTGCAGGCAATAACATTCCTAATAGACCGTCTTTGTCAAGCATCTTTATTAAAGGAGCCAACATACCTTGAATGTTGAGCGGAAGTTTGAATTTCTCCACGCCGTCAACTTTTTCATATACGAGTTCTTTAGGCGAAGACAAACCTTCAGTTAAAGTACCTACTACAACGTCAATTATTGTTGTGATATTCAAATTACCCAAATCAATACCCTTGAGCAACTCGGCGATTTTATCAGGCAATTTGTCTACAATGGATAATAAGTAATTTACGTCGATTTCAGCTATGTTGTAAATAGCCTTTTCATCATCGTCGCCTATTTGGATAAACAGCCTTGAATTGACTACATAAAATGCAGACGCAATCTTACCTGTATCGTCGCTCTTAAATACCGCGGACAATTGCAAATCATTATCTGACATATTGCCTTTGACCGTCATATGGTACTTCTTACCATTTACAGTAGCATAGCCTTCAAAATTCAAAGACATATATTCGCTAGGCATAGAATCAATGAAATATCCCATTGCATTCTTGAAACTTTCAGCTTGAGCTGGGGGCTTCTCGTCCACTGCCGGTGGCGGTAAAATTGGACCGGGATCAGGACCGGGACCGGGACTGGGACCGGGACCGGGATTAGGATTTCCCGAATTCGTACTCCCGCCAGGCTTTGTTTTGACACAAGCTACTAATGCTATCGATAGCGTAAATACTGCTAGTAGCAGTACTACTATCATCACAATCAATTTCTTGTTGCGCATAATTCTCTCCCTCCTTCAAATTATTGCGTTGCATCCGTCACTTTATTTTACTCAAATATAAGACAAAATGCCATAACGCATATTTTAGGACAGTTTCATTATTATACATCAACCTTAAACTTTCATTAAACTTTTGAATTTTTTTGATTTTTTTTATTTTTTTATCGCTTAAAACTTAAAAATACCTTAAAAAATTAATTATTTTTGTGAATCTCTTACAAATTTTTCCAAAAAGTGAGAAAAATTAACTCAATAGAGCATGAGTAGATTATTAGTTTTTTAACAATCTACTCATATTTAGTTCTTGCTACCGCGCTCTCCCAACCTAGCAATAATTCATAACGAGAATCGGCATCCATTGTCGGCTTAAATACCTTGCCCTTACCTATTTGCGTTCTAAGTCTATCGATGTCTTTCCATACTCCTACGCAAAGACCTGCCAAATAGCATACTCCCAAAGCAGTGGTTTCTACCACAGCAGGTCGCAAAACATCCGCTTGCAGTAAGTCTGCTTGAAATTTCATAAGTATATCGGATACGCTTGCTCCGCCGTCTACCGCCAGCGCCGTTATCTTCCTTCCAATATCGCTTTCCATTGCGTGAACGACATCAAATACCTGATAAGCAATGGACTCCAACGCCGCGCGCACAAAATGCTCTCTCTTTACGCCTCTGGTAAGCCCCACTACGGTACCTCTGGCGTTTGCGTCCCAGTGCGGAGCGCCCAAACCCACAAAGGCGGGGACTATATATACCCCGTTGGTATTATCTACCGTCGCCGAAAGTTCATCGGCTTCTCTTGCGGAAGATATGAGTTTCATTTCATCTCTCAGCCACTGCAATACCGCGCCCCCAACGAATACGCTGCCCTCAAGTACGTATTGCGGTCTGCCGTCTTGCATACTTGCCGACAACGTTGTGATAAGTCCGCGCTTTGAAATGACAAACTCGCTTCCCGTATTCATCAGAGTAAAACAGCCTGTGCCGTATGTATTCTTTACGCTACCTTTCTCCACGCAAAGATGTCCGAACAATGCCGATTGTTGGTCGCCCGCTACACCGCAAATGGGCATTTCTGCTCCTGCAACGGTTCTATCGCATACTCCGTAGTTATAAGACGACGGATATACGGCGGGCAACATATTCTTTGGTATACCGTAAAGCGCAAGCAACTCATCGTCCCACTCAAGCGTCTTGATATTGAACATCATGGTTCTTGACGCATTGGTATAATCCGTAGCGTGAATTTTTCCGCCGGAAAGTTTCCACATCAAATAAGTATCCACCGTGCCAAATAAAAGCTGACCTTCTTGCGCTTTCTCTCTAGCGCCTTTTACGTTGTCAAGTATCCACTTGAGTTTGGTTGCAGAAAAATACGCGTCGACAGTCAAGCCTGTCTTAGAATATATAATTTCATCGTACCCATTTGCTTTCAACTCATCGCAATAATCAGCGGTACGATGGCATTGCCATACTATTGCGTTGTAGATTGGCTTTCCCGTGGTCTTATCCCACACGATTGACGTTTCGCGTTGATTGGTAATGCCTATTGCGGAAATATCGCTAAGCGCAACTCCGCTCTTGCCGATTGCCGACTTAAAGACTTCATACTGACTTTCCCAAATTTCCTCGGGGTCATGTTCTACCCAACCCGCGCGAGGATAAATCTGCTTGAACTCCTTTTGCGCCGAACTTACTATCTTTCCGTAATCGTCAAAGACTATGGCTCTTGAGGACGTCGTACCTTGGTCCAATGATACCAAATATTTTCTTGGACTTTTAGCAACCGATTTCGTAGCGATAAAATCTACGCCCAATCCCAACACGTCCTCAACTATTACTTGACCAATCTCTATTGGCGCCTGCTCAATGACTCCGTCCAAAAGTTGTAGCGCGTCAAACATCTTATCCTTAGGTATCGGCTCGCTAGTCTTGACGCTTACCATATTTATTACTCCGCCCGCTACGTCTACCACTGAAGTAACGACTCTCTTTGGACAGATTGATTCATCCTTAGCATACTTCGCGCCGCGAGGACAAGTATTGCCGGTGACTATAATATTGTCCCTGTCACTGTCGTCAACTTGCAAATGGCATCCCATCGGACAGCATATACATATCATTTCTTTCATATACTTTCCTCCTTATCTCCCCTCAATCTTTAAGACGCAACGTCAACTTCTTGCCGCTTTGAATTCTCTTAATTTGCTCGCCAGTCAAAATAACGCTCTCCATTTCGCCGGGCGTGACGATTTGCTTTTTCTTGGAAAACACTTCTTCGCCGTCTATCTCGGCGACAAGCCTTTTATTCTTAAATACCCCGCTTACACGCATCTTGAGTTGCAAGTTGTCAATGCTTGCGCTCTTAGATAAAAACTGAGGTACAACGTAGCGCACTCCGTCTTCGCCGACAATACTTACTTTCTCGTGCGGCTTAAGTCCTTCCTTAATATACTTAGTCGCGCTCGCGCCGGCTTCCTCGCTCTCCTTGCTGACAAAGTCCACGAGGTCGTGCACGTGCAGTACGTTGCCACATTCAAAAATACCCTCGACGGAAGTCATCATACTCTCGTCTACAATTGCTCCGCCCGTTACTCCCGAAATCTGTACTCCCGCTTTTTCGGCGAGTTCCTTTTCCGGAATCAATCCTATGCTCAAGAGCAGAGTGTCGCATTTTATCTCCTGCGCCGTTTCCATAATAGGATTGAGTTTTTCGTCCACCTTTGCAATAACCACGCTACTTACTCTCTTGTCGCCCTTTATCTCTACAACTGTATGCGAAAACAAAAGCGGTATATCAAAGTCTTTTACGCATTGCACTATATTTCTGTTAAGTCCGGACGAATATGGCATAAGCTCGACGATAGCCTTGACTTTTGCGCCCTCATAAGTCATGCGCCTTGCCATAATTAGACCTATGTCGCCGCTACCTAGAATTACGACCTCTTTTCCCGGCATATAGCCGTCAATATTGATTAGTTTTTGAGCCGTACCCGCCGAGAATATACCCGCGCACCTACTGCCCGCCACGTTGATACCGCCTCTCGGTCGCTCTCTGCAACCGCAAGCTACTATCACGGCTTTTGCCCGATACTTGAGAAGCCCGTCTGTTTCGTTGACCGCCGTCACAACTTTGTCGTTACTAATTGAGAGAACCGTTGTATCAAGTTTGCACTCAATACCGCGTTTTTGAACTTCTATAATATATCTCTCCGCATATTCCGGACCTGTCAATTCTTCTTTGAAAGTGTGCAAGCCAAAGCCGTTGTGTATACATTGATTGAGTATACCGCCAAGTTCGCTCTGTCTTTCTAATATGACTATATCTCGCTCGCCAGCATCGTACGCGCTCTTCGCCGCCGCAAGTCCAGCAGGTCCTCCGCCTATTATTACAAGATTTTTATTTATCATAACTCCCCCTATTTTCTCCCCTTGGTTTTGCCAACGACTATCTTGCCACCCGAGCTCTTCTCCACTTCCTCAAAGGCTATGCCGAGTTCTCGCTCCAATATATCCATTACCCTTTCCATGCAAAAACCGCTTTGGCATTTACCCATACCCGCGCGGGTGCGGAATTTGACTCCGCCTACGTCCTTGGCTCCAATAGGTCGGTTTATCGCGTCGACTATCTCGCCTTCGGTGACGGTTTCGCACTTGCAGATAACTTTACCGTATAACGGATTTATCTTGATAAGTTCTTCTCTCTCCTCGTCGCTCATAGTAGCAAAACGCGGTACGCCTTTACGTGTAGCGATGAAGCCTTCTTTCTCCACAAGCGAAAGTTTATCGGCTACGTCTTTTGCTACGTACACTCCAATTGCGGGAGCCGAAGTCAGCCCCGGCGACTCTATTCCCGCTACGTTGTAAAAGCCCTTTTGCGCGCTTTCGCCTATAATAAAATCTCCGTCTACGCTGTGCGCCCTCAAACCGCTGAATTGCGTTATTACAAATCTCTTATTGAGCGACGGCACGCTGACAACCGCTTTTTCGTATACCTCTTTAAGTCCCTCGTAAGTGGTATACAAAGCCTCTTTGTCATCAACGTCTTTTGCCGTAGGTCCCGTAATAATATTGCCGTGCGTGGTGGGAGCGACCAAAATCCCTTTGCCCATTTTGCTTGGCATTTGGAAAATCGTTCTGCTCGCCAAATACCCGCAAGACTTGTCGTATAGCATATACTCGCCTTTTCTTGCGACTATCTTTATCTTTTCATCGCATACCATATTGTTTATTTCGTCTGCGTATACACCCGCGCAATTTATTACGACGTCTGCCAAATAACTTGACCCGTCCATTGCGCTCACTTTCCATCTGTTTTTTTCTTTGGAAATATTGCATACCTCTTTGTTAAACAAAAATTCACAGCCGTTTACCGACGCATTTTCCGCATAAGCTATGCACATCTCATAAGGACTGACTATACCCGAAGTCTTTGCGTAAAGCGCGCCCACTACCTTATCGTTGATATACGGCTCTAACTCTCTTGCTTTGTCGCCGTCCAGAAGTTCAAGCCCGCTTACGCCGTTGGCGACGCCTCTTTCGTAAAGTTCTTTAAGTACGCCTATCTCTTCTTTGTCAAAACAAAGCACTAAAGCGCCGTTGCGCTTAAATGGAAAATCAAGTTGCTTGGCTATATCATCGAACATAGCGTTGCCAAGCATATTAAACTTTGCTTTTACCGTATTGGGTTTTGCGTCAAATCCTGCGTGGACAATACCCGAATTTGCCTTAGTCGTCCCCTGGCTTACGTCTCCGCGTCTTTCCAAAAGCGTTATGTTAACTCGATAGCGACTAAGTTCTCTGGCAATCGCGCAACCTATTACACCGCCACCGATAATGATAATATCTTTCATAATCCCTCTTGATCTTTTATTTATAATAAATTATACCATATATTTCAGATAAATTCAACATAAAAAATATACGCTCAACAAATTGAGCGTATATCAAATTTATTTATTTCTGAAAATAGAATACGTTATTATTTTTTATAAATCAAAGTCATCTTTGAAATCGTCTTTGTGAGATTGACTGTTATCGTCAAAAGCATCGAAAAAATCATTGCCGTCAATATTCGTATTAACATCGCCGTCCACGACAACGCCACCGTCGTTTAATACGCTGTCCTCTCTCTCATCTTCGGGAAGCAAGCTCAAATAGAACTTAGCCTTAGCGGTTTCCATATAAGGGCTAACCCAGAACGTCAAAATTCCCAAGGTAATCAAGCAAAGCAAGTACCAACCTATAAAGCTGAATTGCAGACAGAATAATCTCCATTTGTTGCCTTTCATCATTTCAATAGACTTCTTTCTTGCATCGTTAGCAGAGATATTAGGATTGTCAAGCAAGATATAATAACTCATGGAATAAGCAAACGACTTGATAATTCCCGGAACAATCAAAAGCAACGTCCACAAGACAATGAAAATTTGGTTGGTGAGATACAATACCAACGTTCTTCCAAAATCTTTGAACCCGTCAAAAAGCATAGCCAAATCAACTTCTTTATTACGAGCGACGTTGAGAGCAATTTTTGAATAACCGATCGTCAAAGGTCCCATAACGATAATTATTGCGACAACGCCTACGCCTATGTAGGATAAGCCGCCTAACGCTCCTGAAATGATGTCAAAGATAAGGAATGCGAGTACGCAAACTCCCCATTTGCCTCTAAGGCTTTCCCAAGCAGATTTTCTAAAATCTTTTGCTACCATATTTTACCCCTCATAAATTTATTTTTACAATCTCATTCTAACAAATGCCGTATCGTAAGTCAATATGTTTTTTATGTAAATTTTACAAGAAAATTATTGGTTATATTATATATTATACGTAGATAATATAAATTTTGACGATTACAATATTTATTTAACTCTCTTTTTAGTAGTCGTCTTTTTCGTTGCAGCTTTTTCGCTCTTACTCGCCTTCAAAGCCTTATCGCAAGGATTTTCCAAACTCTTGTCGCATTTTGAGCAGTGGTCGTACGTTCCGCAAGTGTCGTAACCTGCCCTTTGGCTGTCATTCCACTTTTTAATATCCATTTCCTGTTGTTTTTTTGTAAGCATATTATATCCTCCGTCGTATCTATATTAGTATATTATTGCAAAGTATATTCTAATTATCTTTTTCCAAGAATTGTCCGGCGCATTTTTGTTGCGCTCTCTTTTTGTTTTCGCCATCAGCGCTCGCCACAAGCTCGCCGTCAATATACAGCTCTACGGAAAATATAGGGCGATGCTCTTCTCCGCTCTTGCCAATGTCCTTAAACTCAATTGTATGTCCCGCATACTTTTCGTATAAAGCCGATTTATAATCTCTTTTACAGTTATCCTTGGAAGTTATTATAAGTTGCCGTAAGTCTTTGAGAATAAATCCTCTTGTCTTTTCTATACCTCCGTCAAGATAAATAGCTCCGCATATCGCCTCGAATACATCGCTTCTGATATTATCGCTCAAATCTCCAAAGCCCATTTTGAGATACTTGTCGTATCCTCTTGCTTTAACTACTCCGGCAAGCGGAGTTGCCGACACTATGGCGCCTCTCATCTTCGTCAATCTGCCCTCGTCTAAATCAGGGTATGCTTTGCTTAGTTCGTCCGCAATGATAAAGTCCACAATACTGTCGCCCAAAAACTCCAATCTCTGATAGTTCTCTCCGCCGTGTATATGAGAATACGAGGGGTGCGTCAACGCCCTTAGCAATAACTCTTTATCGACAAACGTATATCCTATCAAAGCCTCAATATCTTGCATTATTCCTCTGCGGGTACCTCGTTAAGTTCTTGCTTATCAGAGCCAAGCGCATTTGCTATCTTAGCGCATACGTCAGCGTCTACCATTTCTTTGGCGCGTACTATAGCATTCTTGAACGCAGTGTCGTTGCTTGCTCCGTGCGCCTTGACAACGACCTTTTTAATCCCCAAGAAGACTCCTCCGCCTACCGTATCGCTCGACATAAGTGCTTTGATTTTCTTAAGCGATGGCTTGAGCAAAAGATACCCCAGTTTTGCTCTCAAACCGCCTTCCATGATATATTTCTTGAGCATGGCAAATATCGTCTTTCCCATACCCTCTGCGGCTTTCATACTCATATTACCTGCAAAGCCGTCGGCTACAATAACGTCTACTTCGCCCTTAAACATTTCCCTAGCCTCGATATTGCCGACGAAATTCAAGTTGCTATCTTTCAAAAGCGCATATGCTTCTTTCGTCAAAGCGTTGCCCTTTTCTTCTTCCGCGCCGTTGTTGAGCAGAGCTACTTTGGGGCTCTCTTCACCGCCGGTACTGCTCATAAAAGCGCTACCCATAATAGCAAATTCTTTAAGCATACTTGCCTTGCAATCTACGTTGGCTCCGCCGTCTACGAGTATCGTGGCCTTGCCGTCAACCATAGTAGGCAAAAGCGGTGAAAGCGTGGCTCTCTGCACCCCGTCTATCAGTTTGACAAAAATAGTTGCGCCAATGAGTAAAGCTCCGGTATTGCCCGACGAAACCAAGCCGTCGTAATCTCCGCTCGCCAAGGTCTGAAGTCCCAACATCATTGAGGATTGTTTTTTTCTTCTCACGGCAAGCGTAGGCAAATCTTCGTTTGTCACTACTTCGCTTGCGTGCAAAATATTTATTCTTGACTTATCGTACGTCTTGTCCGCAAGATAAGCGCCTATCACGCTCTCATCTCCGCAAAGCGTGATTTCAAGTTCTTTATTCTCTTCAAGCGCCAATAATGCGCCGTCAATAGCGCTATTGGGACAGTTATCTCCGCCAAAACAGTCAAGTATTATCTTCATGGTATTTTTCCTCTAAGAAATCTTATTAAGTTGCGAAATCTTAATTAGAATATCTTTATTAATCAATATTATTATCATTTTAATATATTCTTTTACAAAAATCAAGCAATAGCCTTAAATTAAGACTATTGCTCGCTTCTTTATAAGTATATTATAATTCAACTTATTGACTTGATTATTCTTCTAAGCCATATCTCGTTATATAATTAGTCAAATAAGAATGACATTTATACTGTTTTCCGTCAATATTCAAAACGCTTCCGCATATTGAAAATGACTTTTCGCTTCCGTCTTTCAACTTAAAAGTAACTCCACTGCTCCCCGCGTCAATTTGCTCGTTACTTTTCTCAAATCTTGACGAGCGAAACTCTTGAATTATATATTCAATTTCCGCTTTGCTTAATTCGTATTCTTTTATTGTCGGAGCATCGGAAGACGTAACGTTATGATATAAATACGCCGTATCTACCTCCTCAACGCTTATATCCAATAACTCGTCGCCTGATTTCCACCGCGCATTATTCCATATCAATACTGACGACAGAACAATTACGGCAACCGTCATTACACAAAATAAAATCCAACCGAGTTTTGATTTCATAATTTCCTCCAATTATTTAAGACTATCGCTCTATTATAAACATTTTATCAAATAAATACCTCGCGTATTCGTTTGCTTTTTCTCTGACATCTTCCGCGCTTGACGCCGTATGTATACTGTAAGTTGCTCCGTCCAAGACAAATAATATATTTGTTTCTTCTATTGTATTATCAAATTGCGTGGAAGATTGTTGTTTATAATAAACGTTAATGCTATCAACCTTTTGAACGTCATAACCGTCTACCAACTGCGAAATATCCTCCCCTTTTGTTGCCGAAATGCTTGCGCTGACGTCTTGGCTTCCTAAATCCATTATATATCCGGTAGCATATTTATACCTAAAAGTAAGATTAGTGTACTTACCGTAACGATGATTGCTATCCTCGTCAGGCTTAGGGAAATAAACTCTACAAGGTTCTTTGACCTCGCCTTCAAGTCCGATAGGCACAATAAAGTAATCACCTAATTTGTTCTGAAGAGTATCGTAGTCTAGTTTCTTGCTATATACTTCCGTCGTCGCCCAAATGCTAAACATCGTGATAGAAAATATCAGAACTACCGCAACTATTACTGACACGGCTATTTTTACTTTACTCTTTTTTGTTAATTTAGTCATAGTTTTTTCCTCCCATCTATTATTACACTACTGCGCCTACTTTATAATTAAACGTAATGTTTCGAATAAAATTTAATTTATAAACATACATTTGTTCGGTTCCACCATATTGCCAACCTGAATGTGTTATAAAATCTTGAATTGTGCCACTTGATGTGGTGCAGTATCCATATATTATCATCATATGCAAAGCCACGTCTTCCTTTTTCCAACTATCACTATTACTGTCATATGAAAAATATCCATTTCCCGTTTAATATCTCGCATACTCGTTTACTTTTTGTCTAGTGTCTTCTACGTCTGATTCTGTCCGCATACTGTAAGTCACTCCGTCTAATAAACATTATTTCTTTCGTCAACTTAGCCATACTGTCCCCCTAAAGACAAAAACTAATTTCGATTATATATTTTTCACCTATGCTTTTCTACAGTATATCATATAGACTGGAGTATATCAATACCCATTATTAAAAAAACGGAGCTTAACGCTCCGTTTAGATTTTTTACTAAAAAATATTAGTCCTTATTGCTCTTCTCAACAACAAGTTCGCCGTCATAATAACCGCAGTTTGGGCATACTCTGTGGTTTGCCTTCAACTCGTGGCATTGTGGACATGTCGAAAGATTTGGAGCGGTCAACTTCCAATTTGCTGAACGCGTATGCTTTCTTTGTTTTGATGTTTTCGCCTTTGGTACTGCCATTGCCAACACCTCCATTTCATACTGATAAAATTTATTGCTATTGCATTATAGTTGATTTTTTTATCTTTGTCAAACAAAATGCAAAAGTTTTATATTTTATTTTAGAGCGCTTGTACAATTTCCTTTGTTTCCCTAGCAATAACGAGTTCTTCATTGGTAGGAATGACGAGAATTGCCACTTTACTGTCCTTTGCGCTTACGTCTGCAAAACTGCCTCTTGGAGCGGTTGAATTTATCTTAGCGTCAATCTTCATGCCCAAGAATTCCATATCTTCAGACACCGATTGACGAATACCGTCGCCGTTCTCGCCGATACCGCCCGTGAATACAACGGCGTCAAGTCCGCCCATAGCAACCGCATACGAACCGATAAGTTTGCGAATTTGATAAGCAAACATATCGTAAGCAAGTTTTGCTCTCTCGTTGCCTTCTTTAATAGCTTCGCCGAGTTTTCTAAAGTCAGAACTTACTCCGCTCACGCCGAGAAATCCGCTCTTTTTGTTGAGGTAGTTGCTCATTTCGTCAAGCGACATACCCTTTGCTTTTGCAAGCATAATTACCGCCGCGGCGTCTATATTTCCGCACCTAGTACCCATAATCATACCCTCAAGCGGCGTCATACCCATTGAAGTGTCAATACATTTGCCGTCCTTTACTGCTGTAACAGAAGAGCCGTTGCCGAGGTGACATGTGACGATTTTACCGCAAGGCTTACCCTTGGATTTGAGGTAATTGATTGCCTCTTGTGATACGAATTTATGCGACGTACCGTGGAAACCGTACTTACGAATCTTCGTTGCTTGATAGTCCTCGTAAGGAATTGCGTACATCTTTGCCTTATCGGGCATCGTGCTGTGGAAAGCCGTGTCGAATACTACTACGTTGGGGCAATCGACTATTGACATACACGACTTAAGACACGCAAGACTTGCTGGATTGTGCAACGGAGCAAGCGTAACTATCTCCTCAAGTTTTTTAAGCGCGTCCTTATCAACGTAGGATGACTTGGTAAAGGCCTCGCCTGAGTGGACTACTCTGTGACCTATCGCGCTTATCTCCTTCGGCGAAGAAATGCTTCCGTATTCTTTATTTGTCAAACACTCCATTACCAAATTAAAAGCGTCGGTATGGTCGGCTAGCGGTCTTTCCACCACGTACGACTTTCCGTCCACCTTGTGCGTGTTCTTCGAGCCCTCGATTCCTATACACTCGACTGTACCCTTGCAAATCACTTCCTCTTTCGTCATCTCGATAAGTTGATATTTGAGAGAAGAACTTCCTGCATTGACAACCAATATTTTCATAAATTACTCCTTATAATACGATACTTAAATTTTTAATTTTGACTAGCTTGCACAGCAGTGATTGCTACGACTGCTACTATATCGTCGCTTGTACAACCTCTAGATAAGTCGTTGATAGGTTTTGCAAAACCTTGGCATATCGGTCCGATAGCAGTAGCTCCGCTGAATCTCTGCGTAAGTTTGTATCCTATATTGCCCGATTGCAAGTCTGGGAATATAAAGACGTTGGCTTTGCCTGCTACGTCGCTACCGGGGGCTTTAAGTCTGCCTACCGAAGGAACGATTGCCGCGTCTACCTGCAATTCTCCGTCTACTTCTATCTTAGGAGCCTTCTCCTTTACGAGCTTAGTAGCTTCTACTACCTTGTCTACAAATTCATGCTTAGCGCTACCCTTGGTGGAGAAGGAAAGCATAGCTACTTTCGGCTCCTTTATACCGGCGAGTTCTCTTGCCGTAGCCGTAGAAGAAATTGCTATGTCTGCAAGTTGTTCTGCCGTAGGATTTATATTTACGGCGCAGTCGCCGAATACCATTATATCTTGGTCTTTATAAGGCGTACCTTCAAAAGCCATAAGAAAACAGCTCGATACCGTCTTTATTCCCGGCTTGGTCTTGACAATTGTAAGTCCCGACCTCAATACGTTGCCTGTTGAATTAATTGCGCCTGCGACCATACCGTCGGCGTCGCCTTTCTTTATCATCATTGCGCCATAGTTGAGATACTTTCTGATTTCCGTCTTAGCGACGTCCAAAGTCATACCCTTTGCCTTCCTCAATTCGTAAAGCGTATTGGCGTAATCTTCTATATCTGCCGTCAAAGGATTGACAATCTTTATACCCTCAAAATTTGCTTGCGGATACATTACTTTCAATTTTTCCTCATCGCCAAGAAGAACAACGTTGGCAATTTTATTATGCACGATAGTTTGCGCCGCTTCAACGGTACGAGGTTCTTCTCCCTCCGCCAAAACTATGGTCTTGCCAAGTTTTTTTGCTTTGTCAATAATGCTGTCTATAATTTTGCTCATCTCACTACCTCCAAATCACTTTATTTTTAGTCGTGATTGCTATATAATTAATTTAGTTAAAGTTTTGTGCGACTTTGCACGGCTTTAGTATACTCTTTATGTAAAAAATTGTAAAGAGTTTAAGGAGCAAAAATGAAAATTGCCGTCATAATTTGCGAATACAATCCCTTGCAAAACGGGCACGTCTACCACATCTCTCGCGCTTTGAAAGAGTGTGGCAATAGCGTAATTTGCATTATGAGCGGTAATTTCACTCAAAGAGGTCAACTGGCGATAGCCGACAAATACAAGCGCGCAGAATGGGCAATCAAGAGCGGCGCGGATATGGTCGTCGAACTTCCGCCTCAGTACGTCTTGACAACGGCAAAGTATTTTGCTCTCGGAGGAGTGAAAATCGCAAATAAGATTAAAGGCGAAGTAATTCTCACTTTTGGAAGCGAAATTGGAGATATTAAGACTTTGCAAGATATTGCCAATTTTCAAGAGGACGAAATCTTCGCGTCCAATCTCGATAAAGAACTAAAATCAGGCAACGGCTATGCAAAAAGCTACGCAAACGCGCTTGCCAAAACTCACCCTTCCTATGCTCAAGTAATATCTTCTCCCAATAATATTTTGGCGGTGGAATACCTTAAAGCGCTCAACGACACTCAATCTATCATAACTGCCCACACTGTAGCAAGAATAGGCGGCGGTTATCATCAGACGTCTGCCGATGAATATCCTTCGGCAAGTTGCGTACGTCAGATGTGGCAAAACTCGGATTTGCAAGCTATATCCCAAGGCATACCTCAATACGTTATGGACTATCTCAAAGAGCTTTCCCCAACGCATTTACAAGTCGCATACGATAAGTTGTATTCTATCTTAAAATACAATATCGACAATATGCATTTGCCGGCTGTTCACGGCGTTAAAGAAGGTATAGAAAATAGAATTGTCGCTACTCTAAAAAGTAGCGCATCTTGGCAAGATATGCTTGATAAACTCTCTACAAAAAGATATACAGACGCATATTTACTTCGCACTCTAATCAATATACTCATATCCAATACCTATACGGCAGACGACTTGCAATACGATGCAGTGGACTACGTCAACGTACTCGCCGTGGAAAAGAATAAAAGACAATTGCTCTCTTGCTTTGATTGTCAAGTAATAACCAAGTCGATAGAACTTCAATACGATAGTTTGATAAAGCGCGCAGACAGCGTTTACTCAAGCGTAACTGAGAATGTAGCGGACCATATGCAAATTATAACGAGATAAATAGCCGTTGTTCGCAGCTATACAAAGCCAAATCGTAATATCATATTTCCCAATTATTCGCCATATATTTTTATATGTTTACTCTCACAAAAAAGGCAAGAAAAGCTCTACCGCTTTCGCTGATAATATGCTTTTTCATATGCTGTCTGGTAATAAATCCGCAAAGATATATCCAAAGCATTTTCAGCGGTATGTTGCTCTTTGCAAAAAACGTAGCGCCTGCGCTATTTCCTTTTTTCTTCTTCACAAAACTTCTTACGGGTCTAGGCGGAGCAAGCGCTCTGGGAAAAGCTCTCAAAAAACCGGTTTCCAAATTATACAACGCTCCTCAAGAGAGCGGTTATATCCTAGTTATGAGTCTAATATCAGGGTACCCTATAGGCGCAAAACTAATAAGCGACTTTTATGAGAACGGCAACTTTACGATAGACAATTGCAAAAAAGTATCGTCTTTCACCTCGACTTCGGGACCTCTATTCGTAGTGGGTACGGTCGGTACGCTAATGCTGTCATCTCCGAAGGCGGGTTACGTACTTTTCCTGTGCCACGCCTTGGGCGCGCTAATCAACGGCTTGATATACCGCGGTCGCAAGAGTGAAAACAAACTTATGTCAATGCCCTCTACTCAAGACGATGACAACCTTCTCAACAAGTCTATCACGTCCTCTATTCTCTCCGTCCTTGTCGTAGGCGGTTATATAGCCATTTTCAGTATGATTATCGACATTGCAATAGACTTGAAAATAGTAGACGGATTGGCTTTTTTGCTTGCAAAACCTTTGTCGCTCTTTAACTTATCTCCTCAAATAGCAGAAGCTACCGTCATTTCGTTTATCGAGATTACCAGAGGATGTCAAACTTTTGCGCAAAGCGGAGTAAGCATAAAAATAATCCTGCCGTTTATTGCAGGACTACTCTCGTTCGGCGGTCTTTCTATTACCTTTCAATCGCTGACTTTTCTCAAAAGTTGTAAGGTCAAGACGTCATATTATCTGCTTGTAAAACTTACTCAAGCGATCATAACTTTCGTCATATCGCTTGGTATTGTAGAAATCTTTTATTGATTTCCATCTTCACCTTCGGATCTTTCATCGGCAACGTAAAGGCTATTGCGTTTAGCGTATACCTTATTGAGCATATCTCTCATAGAATTTTCCACGTCTAGGTACAGCGAATTGACTTGCTCGTAACTCTGCTCGACTAGATTATCTGCGTATGCTCCTGCGTTGTTGACGAGTTCGCTAGCCTGCATTTGCGCCTCTCTCATTATTTCGCTTTCTGCTACAAGTCGCATGGCTTCTTGCTTTGCTTCCTCAATAATATTCTGCGCTTCTTTCTCGGCTTCTGCTTTTATATTATCGCAATCGCGCAACAATACGGTTGCCTCCGCAAGTTCGTTGGGAAGTTGATTTCTTATCTGTTGCAATATACCTAGACACGTATTGGCGTCAACAAGTCGCATATTGGAAAACATCTGCTTTTTACCGTTGTTGACAGTTTCCTCCAACCTGTCCAAAAGTCTGCTTATCGTCATCGTATTCATAGTTTCTCCTTATAAACCTTGACAACGGCTCTGGCTACGCCGTCAGGCAAATATTTTTTTATATCCTCGCTCGCTTTGAGTTTCTCTCTTATAAGCGAAGAAGAGATTTCTCTTATGCCTTCTACAAGTTGAGTATCCAAGCCGTGTTCTTTATTAAACTCAGCCATTTCCTCCTCGTACTTTAGATCGCTTGAGTTGCGATACCCTCTATACACGATATTTATATTGTTTTTTTTGCAATACTCGTATACGTATCCGTCGCATACGTCAACCGTCACGTTTAGATAGTCATTGACGGCAAGTTTTGCAAATGCCACTCTCTCTTCTAAAGAAAACAAATAGTTCTTATCCGGATTGCAAGCAAGCAGTATTACCGCCTCGTCATACGTATCAAGCGCCCTGTCAAGCACGTCCAAATGTCCCTTCGTGATTGGATCGTAACTTCCCGCTAACGCCGTCTTACCTCTCGACTTAGCGATATAGTCTACGGTAACTATCCCAAAGCGTTTGCGCTTTGCGATACACATACCGCTTGGCAAAGTATATTCTTTATCGGAGTGTTCGTATATTATAAAGCCTCCGTCTGCAAGCAAGTCTTTTTCCTTGACGATTTGGCATATATCCTCGATATAATCGCTCTTGTATGGCGGATCAACGAAGATAAAATCCCACTTTCCGTCTGCCGTAAACAAAGTATCGCGCCAATCGCGATTGACAACTTTATGTTTTTCTGAAATCCCTTTCAGATTGCCTTGCGTAAGAGAAATCGATGACTTACTCGCGTCGGCGAAAAGCGTATAACTCGCTCCTCGGCTAATAGCCTCGATTCCCATAGAACCGCTACCGCAGAACAAGTCGAGAAATCTACTGCCGGCTACGTCAAATTGAATGACGTTGAAGATACTCTCTTTGACTTTGTCGCCCGTGGGTCGCACGTCGTTACCGATCGGAGAATTAAGTCTTTTCCCTCTATATTTACCGCTTATTACTCTCATACTTTACAAGGCTGTTCCTTAATAAATCTATTTATTTAATTACTCCAACGGGCGTGATTACTAAGTCTAGAGGCTTGTCCCATTTATCGCAAATCACTTCGTCCAATACTTGTTCTTCAAAGGCAAGACCGACTTTGAAAGTATCTACGCTTGCAAAATATCTGTCGTAATATCCTTTGCCTTTGCCAAGCCTGTTGAGTTTTTTATCCGCTCCCAAAAGAGGAGTAATCGTCACGGCAGGTCTGACGTCCTTTGGCGACAATCTTTCGCCTATAGGCTCTGATATGCCCCAACTACCCGCTTGATACTTAGTATCCTTATTCACCTTTACGAGCGCTATATCTTCGCCGTCAACGACAGGAAGATATACCTGCCTACTCTTGCTAAAATACTCTATAATAGCTTTAGTGTCCACTTCGCTTGGCAGAGAATTGTATATGCATATGCTTCCGCTCGGCAATGACGTATCTTGCAAAATACTTGCAATTTTTTCGCTTTGGCTCGCTTTGTCGGATATGTTTGCAACGATAGTTCTCAAAGCCTTTCTCTGCGATGACTTATCCATTTATTTTTTTGCCTTATAATAGTTTATTAAACAACCTTTGGATATAATCTCTCTCTCGTCCGCCGTCAACGCGTCTACAGTCAAAACAGTGTCTAGTACTTCGCTACCTCGTACTATCTTAGCCTTAAACTCGCAACCGCCGTTGTCGATAGTATTTTTGACGTCATAAACGACTATTATATCATCGTCTTGATAACTCTCTTGCGAAAGAAATGGGAGCATACCCCAATTTATAAGATTGGAGCGATATCTCTTGGTTGCGTACTCCTTAGCGATATTGCATACTCCGCCAAGCACTCTCTGACAGCTAGCCGCCTGTTCTCTTGCGCTTCCGTCGCCGGGTTTTACTGCGTATACACCGCTACCTATCGATACGCTGCCCTTGAGCTGTACGCCGGCTTTCTTAACTGCGTCAAGATATTCTCCGCCAAGCCCGTTTGTTCTTCTGTCAAGTTCGCCCTCAAAGACCTTCTTCGCTTTGCCGACATAGTCCGGACATTTTCTTGAAAGCGCAAATTCTGCAAGTTTCATTGGGTTGGAACGGTAACTCGACGTTTCGCCCGACGGAATAAGTTCATCGGTAGTAGTGACAGGGTCGTTGATGACCGCGCTTAATTTAACTACGATATTGTCAGTCAACTCTATTACTTCCGGCCAGTCGCAGATATTGGGACCGTACTCTAGATTTGCGTCTTTATCGGCTTTGCCCCAGCCGTTGTACACTCTCTTTTCATATATGGATTTATCATATTCAAAAGCAGGAATTGTATTGTCATAGTCCATATCCATTGCGCTGGTAAGAACTCCGCCGTTCGACGCCGTAGCCGCAATAGAACGCGCGTCCATAAGAGCGACCGATGCAATCTGACCGCCGGCAGGTTTGCTTCCCTCTCTCGACTCGAAGTTTCGGGTAGTATGTCTGATAGACAAAGCGTTGTTGGCAGGCACGTCGCCTGCGCCGAAGCACGGACCGCAAAAAGCGCTCTTTACGTTGGCTCCGCTCTTGACAAGTTGAGCAATTGCGCCCTTCTTAAGCAAGTCGTAATATACCGGCGTAGATGACGGATACACGCTCAGAGTGAACTTGCCGTCGCCCACGGCTTTGCCGTTAAGAATTGAACTTGCCTCGATAATATTGTCGTACGTACCGCCCGCGCAACCTGCAATTATACCCTGCTCAACTCTAATTTTTCCATCGACAACCTTATCAGTCAACTTAAAATTAATTTTATTGTTGTTGAGCAATTCGTTGCATTTTTTCTCTACCGCCGAAAGAATATCCATAGGATTGTCTATCACGTCTTGCAAATTGTATACGTTGGACGGGTGGAAAGGCAGAGCAATTTGCGGAACTACCTTTGACAAATCTACATCCACTACGCCATCGTAATAAGCGAGTTTTTGAGGAGTAATGACAGCGTAATCGTCAAGTCTGCCTCTCACTCCGTAATAATTCTTGACTTCATTATCATCAGTCGTCCATATAGACGTCAGACAAGTGGTTTCCGTTGTCATTACGTCTATGCCTATGCGGTACTCTATCGGCAAGTTCTTAATACCCTCGCCCACGAATTCCATAACCTTGTTCTTGACAAAACCGCCTTTGAATACTGCGCCTATAATTGCAAGCGCAACGTCTTGCGGACCCACGCCCTTTCTCGGCGCTCCCGTCAAGTGAATAGCAACGACTTCGGGATATTTAATGTCATACGTACGGCAAAGAAGCTGTTTTACAAGTTCAGGTCCGCCTTCGCCGACTGCCATAGTACCCAAAGCGCCATATCTCGTGTGAGAGTCTGAACCCAATATCATCTTTCCGCAACCGGACATACATTCGCGCATATAGGTATGTATTACCGCTTGATGGGGCGGTACGAATATCCCGCCGTATTTCTTAGCCGCGGACAAACCGAATACATGGTCGTCCTCATTAATAGTACCGCCGACGGCGCAAAGCGAATTGTGGCAGTTGGTCAACACGTAAGGTATAGGAAATTCTTTTAGACCGCTTGCCTTTGCCGTCTGAATAATACCTACGTAGGTAATATCGTGCGATGCCAAAGCGTCGAACTTGATTTGAAGAGGTTGTCCCTTTTGCGTAGTCGGCAACGTGTTGTGCTTTGCCAATATGCCGTACGCCATAGTTCCCTTATAGGCTTCGTCTATAGTCTTTGCGTCGACGCCCTTTGCCTTTAATTCGTCCAAAGACGTGAATTTGCCGTCCAAGTAATACTGTCCTTGCTTTAGTTGTATCATATCGTATCTCCAAAAATGATTGTAGTATTGTTTTTTTATTGCTGTCACCTTGAGCGAGTCCGCATTTTTTATACTGTTGAGATTTCTCAACTTCGGTCGAAATGACATAAAGAACGCTAGACGCGACCGCAGAGATTGGTCGTATTTTTGTCCGCGCCGGGGCGAGATGAAATCGCCAAGCGTACTACATGTACACGTCGACTTCTCGAGTCCCGAGGTTAGGACAAAAAGACGGCGGATATAAGCGGTAGCTTAACAAATTTATTATAGCCTATATTTTCATATATTGCAAGTCAATGTATTGTCACTTGCAGGCTTTTTTTACGACGTACTTTTGACAAAAACCTATTGGGTGGTAGGACTGCTTTGACTTACGCAATCCCTCCAAGCCCATATCCTCTTGGCGATTGATTACTCTCACCTGCTCAAAATGCTTTTGCGCAAAGGCTTGGCATAGATAAGAATACACGCCGTCATAATTTATATCACCTTTTTCTATATGCGTAATTCCCACGCTTGACGGAGTGATTTCTCCCAAAGAAAAGCCTATAATCTTACCTTGATATTCTATCACATCGGCAAAATAATTTTCGTACTTTCCGATGAATTGCAGAGCCAAAGAAATTACGCTGATTTCATCGTTTGCCATTTCGTCAAAATCTTTATCGTCGAACTCCTTACTCTCTTCCCAACCGTTGATAAAAGCCAAAACTTTGTCTTTATCGTCTGCGGTATATGAGCGAAATACCGTTCCGCCCTCCTCGTTGGGTCTGTAAGCCTTGATAAAATTATTGACGTGATTGCGCTTGGAATGGAGTTTTTTACCTGCGTACGTGATAAGACTTTGGGGATTGTAGAGATATTCGGCGTAATCTTGGTTTAAGACGTACTCGTAATTATCCCCCAATATATCAACGTACTCTTGCGGAGTGGACATGACGTACATGTTCTGACCTTCCGACTTGCAAAAGTCTTCAATCTTGCCATAAGCATATTTGATTTTTTCTATTACGCAAAGCGGAGGCAGATAAATATACCCGTCGCGAACGCCGTCCTCGTTGAATTTATCGTGAGGTCTGAATCGCAGATAAATGACTCCGTCTTCCTCGGCAATCTGCATGCTTTTGTAATTAAAGAAGTCCCAACCCTTAAGATAAAGGAGAGAATACTCGCTGCCGTCATAGTCGGTAAGCATTTGAATTCTTGCTATATTTGAAAAGTCCTCGTCGTTAATTGCTCTAAATAGCATAATTTCCTTATTTTTAGTTGTACGTATTCTAATTTATGTGTATAATTGAAGTATGAAAAAATTTTATCCTTTCAAACAAAAAACTTGGATATATATTCTCTCGATACTTGCAATTATTATATTGTTAATTTTTATGATTGTCAAGATTTTAGGCGTTGCCGGCGCAGGGAATTTAGTATCCTATCACCATACGGAAGACATAGTCGCGACCGTCATAATGGGCGTAGTTGCGATACTGCTCTCGGTTTTCGTTTTCTTATGCGGATTACGTCTTGGCAAAAATCACGTATTCTACGTAATGGGCTTTTTGGTAGAGCGTATCAAATACGAAGATATTATCGTGATAAATATGGACACCGCAGGAGAATTTATGCTGATATATTATAAGGTTAAAAGACGCGGTATGGTCAAGGATAATAAGACGGGAATAAACGCCGACGTAATCATGGTCAATTGCAAAAAACAATATTTTGACAATATAATTGACGGTTTGAGGGCAAAGCAACCCTCGCTTGTAGTGGAATTCATAACAAAAGGAGATAAAAAGGCTTTGAATAAGTGACAGATAAAATTGCGCAAATCAGCGGCAATCTCTCACAAGAACTTATGAAAAGACTATAAAACAAATGAAAGCAGTCTTAGCAAGCAATAACAAACACAAACTTATAGAAATCAAGGCTATGCTGTCGGGCAAATTCGAAGATATACTCACGCTTAAAGACCTTGGCATAGAAATAGATATTGAAGAAAACGGAACGACTTTTGAAGAAAACGCGTACATAAAGGCAAGTGCTATTGCCAAGATGACGGGTATGCCGGCAATAGGCGACGACAGCGGAATTTGCGTACTCGCTCTGAATGGCGAGCCCAATATATACTCCGCCCGATACGCAGGCGAGCCTTGTAACGACAGAAACAACAACGAGAAATTACTCTCCAAACTCCACGCTTTAGAAAGCGACGGAAAAAAAGTCGATAGAACGGCTTACTTTCAAAGCGTAGTTGTACTGTGCTATCCCGATGGCAGTTACGTCAGCGGAAGCGGAAGAACGTATGGCAAAATTATTGATGATTACCGAGGCTCTAACGGATTTGGTTACGACCCGTTGTTTTTGAGCGACGAATTGGGCAAAACGTTCGGCGAAGCGGTAATGGAAGAAAAGAATACGATTTCTCACCGTTCGCGCGCTCTTAAAAATTTGCTTGAGAAAATTGTTTGACATTATCTTATAAAAAGAGTAATTTTATAAATATGAAAAATATTATTGTTATTTCCGATACTCACGGAAGTATCCCCGACAATGAAATTCTATGGGAAGCCTTTGACAACGCAGACTATATATTTCATCTTGGCGACGGTAAAAACGAAATTGCCAAACTAAAAGAAATATACAAGGACAAGTTGTACTACGTCTACGGTAATTGCGATGCAATGTCCAATGGACTTGAACAAGTCATAGATATTGAGGGCGTTAAGTTCTTTCTGACGCACGGACATAATTATAAAGTCAAGTCGTCGGACGTATATCTGCAATTGCGAGGCGAAGAACTTGACGCGGACTGTTGTCTTTACGGACACGCGCATATCCCCTCTATTACCCAAGTCGGAAATATGCAACTTATCAACCCCGGCTCGCTGAAGTACGCAAGGACGTATTGCTATATGAGCGTAGTAAACGGCAAGGCGCTTGCGAAAATCGTGGAGTTGAAAGGTTGAGATAATTAAGAAATAAATTTTAAGGTATATGAACATGAAAAGACAGGATTTGAGAAACATTGCAATTATTGCGCACGTAGACCACGGCAAAACGACTATGGTCGACCAACTTCTCCGTCAAAACGGAGTATTCCGCTCCAACGAAGCCGTTGTGGACAGAGTTATGGACAACGGAGATATTGAAAGAGAACGCGGTATTACCATACTTGCCAAGAACACTGCCGTACACTATAAGGGCGTTAAGATTAACATAATAGACACCCCCGGACACGCAGACTTCGGCGGTGAAGTCGAGCGTATACTCTCTATGGTTGACGGCGTACTGCTTCTCGTAGACGCAGTCGAAGGCTGTATGCCACAGACGAGATACGTACTAAAAAAGGCTTTGGGACTAAACAAAAAAGCCGTAGTAGTAATAAATAAAGTTGACAGAGGCGGAGATCCTAATCAGGTCATAGACCAACTTATCGACTTATTTATCGAACTTGGCGCCAACGATGACCAACTTGATTTTGTCACGGTTATGGCAAGCGCAAAGCAAGGCTGGGCAAGTCTTAAGGTAGGCGAAGTCGGAAAGGATATGACTCCCCTTCTTGACACTATTATTGAGCAAATCCCCTGCCCCGAGGGCGACACAGAGGCAGGCTTGCAAGCAATCATTTGCAATATAGACTATGACGAATACGTAGGAAGAATAGGTATCGGCAGAATAGTCAGAGGTACGATAAAGAACGGACAGCAGGCAATCATATGCCACGCCGACGGTACTAATCACCAAGCTAAGATAGCCAAGTTATATCAATTTGAGGGCTTGAAAAGAGTTGAGTGCGAAAGCGGTAGCGTTGGCGACATAGTAGCTATAAGCGGTGTCGACAACCTCAATATCGGAGAAACCATTTGCGACCTAAACAAAATCGAGCCTCTACCCTTTGTCAAGATTGACGAGCCTACGCTCTCAATGCTCTTTATGGTCAACAATTCGCCTTTTGCAGGCAAAGAAGGCAAATACGTCACCTCCAGACACTTGCGCGCAAGACTTTTCAAAGAAGTGGAAACCAACGTCTCGATGCGCGTTGAGGAAACCGATTCCGCCGACAGCTTTAAGGTATTCGGCAGAGGCGAATTGCACTTGTCTATACTCATAGAAACTATGCGCAGAGAGGGATACGAATTTGCAGTATCCCGTCCAAAAGTAATTTACAAGACTATTGACGGCGTACTTTGCGAGCCTATGGAAGAACTTGTCGTGGACGTACCGGAAGAATACGTAGGCGCGGTAATGAACAAAATCGGCGCAAGAAAGGGCGACCTTAAAAATATGACCCCCGACGACAGAGGTGGAACAAAACTTGAATTTGACATACCTTCTAGATGCCTTATCGGTTACAGAAGCGAAATGTTGACGGATACGAGAGGCTTTGGAGTAATGCACCACGTACTCAAAGGATACGAGCCATACAAGGGAGAGGTGCAAGAGCGTAACAGAGGCTCTTTAGTCGCTTGGGAAGACGGCATAACTACTTCCTACGGACTTTTCAACGCGCAAGAGCGCGGTAATCTCTTTATTGGCGCAGGCGTCAACGTCTATGAAGGTATGATAGTCGGCGTCAACTCCCGCGAGGACGATATGGTAGTCAACGTCTGCAAGAAAAAGCAACTCACCAACAACCGCGCAAGCGGAAGCGAAGAAGCGCTCAAGCTCATTACCCCGACGGTTATGTCGCTAGAACAGTGCCTTGAGTTTATAGCCGACGACGAACTTGTCGAAGTAACGCCCAAAAGTATAAGATTGCGTAAGACGATACTCTCTAAAGACTTGAGATTAAAGCATGAAGCAAAACTCAAAAAGAATATATAATGCATTGCTAATTATAAAACTAACAGCGAAAAATACTTTCGCTGTTTTTTTATTATATTAATAAATAATCCTGTAAAATCTACATAATTACTGTAAATTACTCTCTAATACTATATTGTCTTTCCCCCATCTCCATTGGTATAATAAATACGTAAGGAGGGCAAACGAGTATGGAAAGAGTTGAGAAAGAAAACATAGTTTTGTATAATGAGAAAAGCAACAACGTTGCTACGATAAAGGGCGCTTTTGGAATACTATCTTACATACTTGCTATAATCATAATATTTGCAAATTTAATTATGTTTCCATACCTCAATGTTGTAATTAACAGTTATATAAGTAATAGCAATAGCAAAAATTGGGGCGTGCCAATTTCATGTCTTGTTATTATAATTATTGCATCAGCAGTGATATTAACACGACTGCTATTACTTAAAACACCTAAAATGTACTTCATAGGCAAAGATTTATATATTAAAGAAAGTAAAGATTTTTACTTAAAAGTTCTTCCGGAAGAACTCGAAGGATATAGTTGGAAAACATATCGCGATACAATGAGCGCATCTTCAATATCACGCGCCTATTGGGGCAAGATAAATCTTATAATAAATGGAGAAAAATATACATTAAGTTGCTCGTCTTTGAAAAAAACAAAGCACTATATTGACGGCTTCAAAAAAGGCTTGTCAGTTGAGGAAAATTTGTTTGACGGCGACCAATACCAGTCCCACACAAGAAAAACAATACTGCCTTTACTTGTTTGGTTAGTTATTTCTATAGGTTCGTTCACTACAATGTTCTTCAGTATGAGCAATGTACTTTCAACAATATCAGTAATAATATTTAGCTTATCGTGTGTTATGCTTTTGATATTACTAATTTACTCTATTGTTAAAGGAAATAAAATTGCACAAATTCTAAAAGATAATTATTATACATTCGTCTTAAAAAAACCAGTAAATTTTAGCAACAAAGATGAATGTGACGATATATCAAAAAATGATTGTAATTAGTTAGACTTTTTCTTCTACATACATAACCCCCTAATGCAAGAAGTCGACCGCATGGTCGGCTTTTTGTATTACTTTTTAATTTCCATATACTTAAATTTGCTTGACATAATAGACACCAAATGCCACTGCCTTTTCATATAAGCCAATAAATCAGTTGTGTTTTGCTTGTACGCTGACAATACCTTTTGACTGTCATTGAAATTCTCTATTACAGCTCTTGCGCAGTAATAACCGCTCTCCATACCGCAAGATATACCCTCGCCCATTGGATTGAGAAATCCTGCGACTTCGCCGGCAAACAGCGCTCTGCCTATGCCGTAATCAATAACGTAATCCGGGCGTACGCGTGGCATTATCCACTTTTCTTCCTTTACTTTCTTATCAATTACCAAGTTGTGTTTTTCTTGCATATATTTTATAAATCTATCGTTGTATTCTTTAATCTTGCTTTTATCCTCTACCGCAACTCCCAAAACCAACATGTCGTCCTTGACGTTAAACCAAGCGTCGTATTGCGAAAGCTTAGGTTGAAGGTAAGCGTAAAAATAATGGGGATCAAGATTTATTTTACCGTTATAGAACGCCTGATAAGTGATTATATAGTCTTTATCGCAATTTAATAAACTTCGTTTTACAGTTCCTATTGCGCCCTCGCAATCAATAAGATATTTCGCGCTCTTTTTGCCAATGCTACTATCTGAAAACGTCACTTCCACGCAATCGTCTAAGTTTTTGCAAGAACTTACGCTCACTCCGTCGATAACCTCCGCCCCTTTCTCTTCTGCCATTTCCAAAAGAAAGTTGTCAAAGTCGCTTCGCCATACGTTGTGACCTCTTTGTTCAAACTTGTATTCTTGCCCCTCATCGTTGACGAATACCATTCCGTAATTGTCATACGGCGTACACTTTACTCTGTCGGGAATGTCTGCATGAAAATACTCTTTGACAAGCGCCGCCGTCTTGGCAATTATCATTCCCGAACAAGACTTGTATCTTGGCAACTTGCACTTCTCAACTACCAAAACGGAAAAGCCATTCTCTGACAGGATCTTTGCGCAAGTCGCGCCAGTCGGTCCAGCGCCGACAACAATAATATCGTGATTATTTCTTTCCATAATATTATATTAGCAAAAATAGATAGCAAAATCAATGCTATAGGCAAATTGCATAAAACAAATCGCGCGCTACTACCTAAAAGTAACGCGCTTTTGTTTTATTATGTAATCAGTTTATCTCTTATCAATAAATTCAAGAATAACGTCAACTGCGTTTTCTACTCCGATTGAGCTATCTACAGTCAAGTCGTAGTTGCTTGATTCTCCCCACTTACAACCTGTGATAACTGTCCGAGGAAAGTCGCCAATGCGGCTCCTGTCATACCCATTTTGAAACCAAAGATAAAGAGCGGGTCAAGACCTATATTGATTATAGCGCCTATTGCCGTAGCTAGCATAGCAAACTTTGGACTGCCGTCGGCTCTGACTATAGGATTAAGCTAGCCAAAGTAAAGAACAAAAATCCGCCTATAATAAAGTTGGCGTATTCGCTTGATTTGTCTAGAATATCGCCTTGAGCGCCAATAGCAACCAAGATTTTATCTTTCAAGCAAAAGCAGATTATCATAAGCGCTATGCTTGCGATAGTTCCGTAAAACAGCGCTGTTTGATTATCAAACTCAATACGCAAGGAATTGCAAACATTCTCATCAGTTTGCCGACTTTCTCAACGCCTAAAAAATTATTTTTGGTTGTTTCTTCCATAAATAAAACCTCCGAAAGACCTTCGTCTTTGTCGGAGTAAAGAACGTCTGAAACCTGCGAAGAACATAAAAAGGGCGTAGAATTGTCGAAAATTCTACGCCCTATAATTGCTGTTCGACGTTGATTATTTTAACAAAATTAAAAATTTTTGTCAAACAAATTTCAACGCGCTATTTCAAATTTACAGAAATTGAAATTACATACTATGATTACTCTGCGTCGGTTTCTTCTCCGCTAACGGTTCCGCTACCGACTTCGCCAGACGTTACTTCAATACCCAATGCGCTGTTGACTTTTTCTTTGTCAAATACCTCAGTATAACCTTCAAGCCAAACTTCTATTGAATAAAGAAATTTTTCTAGTCTTGTCTGCGACGTCCATTGCTCGTAATTTTCTTCATCAAAATCACTCATGTATCCAATAAGAGAGTCGCCTACGTAAAATGCAACGTCTTTTACATACTCGCCCGATTCGTCTTTTACTTGGAAGGGAATCGCAACAAAGATATAAAGGTGCGTGGTACCTTCGTCGTCTGTATAATACTTTTCATATCCGCATCTGCCGGCTATCTCAAAAGACTCGTCGTTTTTCTCGGCTTTCAATGCTTTTGCGCAATCAACGACTTGGTCAAACGGGTCTTTATTGCTACAAGCAACGCAACCGCAAACAACTGCAATTAACATTACTACAACTATTAAACTTGTTAAAACCTTTTTCATCGTGTTATCCTTAGTTTTATATTTTTTTAATTTTATCATTTACAAAATATTATGTCAACTAATTGGAGCAGGTGACGGGAATCGGACCCGCGCTGACGGCTTGGGAAGCCGTAGTTCTACCATTGAACTACACCTGCAATATATTATTATATCTATATTAATTCAATGCCGTCATATTGTCAAGTCAAAACAAAATTAATTGCAAAATTAGATAATTCTGAAGTCATTTCTAATTATTGCTTAATTTTTCGAATACGCTTTGCGCCAAAAGTTCGCTCCCTTTGACGTTTGGATGAACGCCGTCTGCAAACAACTCTCTCTTGCCGTCAAAAATCTTATAAATATCAATACAATCAACGCCTTTAGCTTTTGCAATATTTTTTATAGCCGGGACTACTTCGCTTTCAACTATAGACTTTCTCAAATCATATAATATCTTTCCTCTCACTTCAAATAATGGAGACGGCGTAAGAATATATACTTTTGGCGCGCTTTCAAGCGCTAAATAACTATCGACAATCTCTCCATAATCATTGATAAACTTATCTTTGTCCCAATTATTTTCTTTAGTATCGTTGGTACCAAGAAGAATAACAACAATATCAGGCTTGAAATCTAAACTTTGTTTGTATAACTTTTCATTTACAATCGGATAATCTCCGCTTTTAATTGCTGTCCTATTGGTATAACCAAAATTATTGACACAATATTTCTCGCCTAAAAGCAAATTTAGAACAGCCGGATAGTTGTTCTTGCGCCTGTTCCCAACAAAAAGTCCATACGTAATGCTATCTCCAACGCACGCAACGCGAATCTGATTGTTTTTAGCGCTCTTCATTGGGTGATAAAAAGATATCAAACCAAAATGAAACAGTGTCAAAATTATTATGCCAGCCAAAACCAACAATGCGATTGCAATTATTATTCCTATCATAAAAACCTCTTTTTATTTATTTTAGCACATACATAAAAATAATTACAATAAAAAATACGAATCAATTAAAAGCGTCGGCGCAACTTGCAAAAAGCCCAAACGCTTTTTGCATTTGAGCTTTAATAATTGCAGTGACCAAAACTACAAAATTGTTTTACTTAACCTTCGTAGCGATCAAGATTGGCGCGGATTGCTTCGATTAGACGCTTCTCTGCCGAAGTCTTTTTGTCTTTTGCAACTTTTGTGCAAACGGACGTGCCATAGAGTTTTGCAAGGTCGTCTACGAGATTCTTAAGGTGTACGGTGTCTAGGATGTTCTCCGAACCGCAAAGTTCTTCTCCCATAGATGTTGTTACGGGAGCTTCCGTAGGGGTTGCTGTAACCGGTGCCTCTGTAGGCGTTGCTGTGTTCGTAATGTTCTTTTCCATATAAAATATCTCCTATATTATATATTCTTTGTCTCTGATTACACAAATCTACCGCGGATAGCTTAATGCAATGTAGCCCCTGTTGATAGGGCGAGACATTCTACACGATATAATACGTCTAAGACGCCTTAAAAATGCATAAATTTAAGATAAAAAAATTGATATTTCTTAGTCATTACAACGAAATTTGTTGATACCTGTCGGCTATTTCCGCAATCAGTATACCCCACCAAAATATACATTAAACCAAAAAGTACGAACTCACTTTGGCGTGTGTTCGTACAGTTCTTTTCTGGCGGAGAGCAAGTATAACCCAAATCGAGTGTTACAATGCATATTTTGTTAAAAGTTCTACCCACTTAGCTTTATGAATTCGTTGTAATTCTCTATCTTCCATAACTGATTTTGAATATGTCTTTATAAAATCATCTAAGTTAGTAATTAATCTAAGATAATATTTTATAGTTGGAATCAATCCGTTTATTATAATTTGACATCCGTGTTCATTTAACACTTTTAGAACAATTTCATTAATTTCATCTTTATCATTATCTTCTATACCAAAAACTGATAGTATATAATATCTTTGCGGATTCCAAGCATATATCTTTGACTCAGCGACCCGCAAAATTTGAGAAGATATCTTTTTATCAAGTTTAATTTCAATAGATTCAAATACCTTACCTTCTCTAAAGATTTCAATATCTCCTGAGGCTTTATTGGTTTTATCACAGGCTGTAAGGCTAGAAAGAGGAGCTAGATAGCAATTATCATATCTCTTGAGTTCATTAATTAATGAAAGATAAATTGAATGAAACGCTAAAACAGGAAGCTTTGCTCCATTATGCGTGCCATATTTTGTGAGAAAATGTTCAGTTAATGCATTTACAATTTTTTCAATAGTTAAATTTTCAGGATTTTCCAAAGGATTAATAGTTATTGTGTTTTCTCTTGCTATTTTGTCAACGGTATTTAATAACAGCCTCAACATATTTAACGCTTTATCAGGATTCTTTTGTACATAATCAAGAGTTTGTAAAAAATCGTTTTTAAGTGTTCCTATTGCTCCATTATAATTAAAATCATAAGGATAAGGCTGCTCTAAACTTCGTGTCAACCAACCACTTTCAGCCATTGCTGGTAATCCTAATTTCTTTAATATAGGTGTTACATTAATAGTATCAAAACTTCTTCCACTAAACCCATTTTCAAATCTATCCTGATGCAACCTTACATCTTGTTCAGGATGCAAATGCTTATAATATAACAGTGTTGTTAATACTGTATAGAGACCTTTTTTCTTATCACAATTTATACCTATATTCGTTATGTATTTAGTAATATCTTGAGGAATATTACTAATATCAGCAATATCTAAAGAATTATTATAAATTTCTTTTAATTTATTATTCATTGTTATCTCCTTTGAAAAATTGATTAACTATTTCAGTGGCTATTGCACTAATCATATTTACACAAATGCTATTGCCAATTCTAGCATATAATTGAGCTGTTCCGCCAATTTTTTTAAAATCTTCAGGGAATCCCATAAACCTATAACATTCTTTTATAGTTAATTTACGGACAATATCATCTACCTTTATGAAATATCTTCCACTAGATTCTTGAGATGCTAGTGTTGGATGTATACCCTTTGAATCATATATTCTATTTGGCTGTTTATGGACTCTTGATAAATACTCAGTTCCGGGACGAACACCAGCTGATCTTATTTTTTTATTTCGATAACCACAAAATATTAAACCCGACTTTTCTTGTCTTTTTATTTTTTCTTGCGGTAAGAGAATATATGATTCTTTAGGTAAAATTTCATAATCACCATTCTTATCAAGGAACTCTACCATACTTATAACAGGATTAGTCTTAACTTTTGAAAAATCAAATATTTTTCCCATTAAATTTCCTACTATAACGATCCGTTCTCTATTTTGAGGGACTCCAAAGTCTTTTGCATTTAATATTTTGTAGTTAATTGAATATCCAAGATTACTTAATGACTCTATCATAATCTTTAATGTGCGACCTTTATCGTGTTTTTCTAAATTAAAAACATTTTCTAACACAATAACACTAGGCTTTTTCTTCTCAAGTATCCTACATATATCAAAAAACAATGTCCCTCTTGTCTTATCTTTAAATCCTAATTGTTTACCACAAATAGAAAACGCTTGACAAGGAAAGCCAGCACACAAGATATCAAAATCAGGAATGTCTTTGGGGTCAAGAGTTGTTATATCACAATATGGGTCATCTCCAAAATTTAGTCTATACATAGAGCAAGCGTGGTCATCTATTTCGGAACTAAAAACACAGGAGCATCCAACACTCTCAAAGCCAAGTCTAAAACCTCCGATACCAGCAAATAAATCAATAAACCTAATCCCTTCCACATCGGTTTTGTTATGGTTATTATCAAATATGCTTAGTTGTTTTTTAACCATTTAATAAAACTCCATATATTTTTACAAGTTCATTATAACATATAACAACAAAATTTTGGCTATTAAAATAAAAAAATATTAATTTTTTTATTTTGGCATATAGACGTATGCTTGATTAATACAAGTGGTGTCGCTTCGCTCCACCAACCAAGCACACGCCTATATAACTAAACTAAATAAGACTTTCACAAAAGAAAGTAAGAACGAAAAGAAATAATTGCAACTGAACTGATCACAGAATATGTAAACCAGCAATTTGAAAAAAAGCAAGAAATGAAATTGAGAGAAAAGAGATTGTATAGAAAAGTATATTTGCAAGCACTAAAACTTGAGCCAAAACTTTTAATTGACTATCTTATAAAAGAAATAAGACTTTATGATGATAAAATGGAAATAACTTTTAATAGCCCAATAAAAATAAGTCCTGACAAAAATCAGGGCTTTTTTATTGTAGAAGATTCAACGAATAATTCAAAATATAATCGAACCAAGATATGTTGACATTAAGGTTGACTATGTTTAAATCGTGGATAATTTATTCCACGGTGGTCTTGACACAGGGCTTAGAATGATAAATCATACAATTAAGACAAAAAAACAAGCATTATGCTATGAAAGCGAAAATATTTTCGCTTTTTTCTTTTTGTCATTTGTCTATTATGTTAAATTCTCAAGCCCTGAGTAAAAAACCTTTCGCGGCATAAAGTAGCCACTTAAAATTTCTTTAATGTAACCCAAAAGTTCGCTCCATATAATACATTCATTTTTATACAAGAATCTTGCCTATTCTGCAAACCTTCATAAAAATTTAAGCCACAATTAACAATCACTCCATATTCATTAGGATTGTTTATCATTTTTATATCTTCAATATCATTGAATGTTTTATACTTTTCTCCAGCAACTTCTTTTAAAGTTTTAGTAAAATTTGGAAATAATTTTTCCTGTAATTCTATTTCCTTTTCTGGTGTGATACAATTCATAAACCTATATAAATCTCTATCATACGGGACATAATCAATAGTAATAACACTTGGAATATTATTTTTACACAAATCTTTACAATGTTCTAACCTTTCTTTTAGTGTTAAAATCAACTCTTCAAATTCTAGTTCGGAAGGAATATAGTCGTCATCTTTGTGGGCATAATTTTTATCAACTTCGTGTAAAGTTCTTTCTAGTATATTATCGGTTCTACATAATTCTTTTTGAACTGTCTATTTTATTGACTTATCATATACAACTCTTATTTTAATATAAAAATCCCTTAACCTAGAATCTAAAATATTTCTTAAGTTTAGATTAGATATTTTCCTTACATTCTCTGAAATAAACATAATGCTGTCTATATCTTTTTTACAATCTATGAAATATTTGACAATTTCCCAGCTTGTCATAATTTTCTCCTATGTGTATACTATAACAAAAATAAAACCTAAACCAAACTTTTGGGGTGTTCGATTTAGGTTTTGATTGGCGGAAGCGGAGGGATTCGAACCCTCGAGCCGATTGCTCGGCTACTTGATTTCGAGTCAAGCCCGTTATGACCACTTCGATACGCTTCCGTATGAAAGCCCCGAAATTTTTCGGGGCTTTTAGATCGTTGATGTTGATTATCTCTTTGAGAATTGCGGAGCTCTTCTTGCTTTCTTAAGACCGTATTTCTTTCTTTCTTTTGCTCTTGGATCTCTTGTCAAGAAACCAGCCTTTTTCAAAGACGCCTTTGTTTCTTCATCTGCGAGAACCAATGCTCTTGAGATACCGTGTCTGATTGCGCCTGCTTGACCTGTAAAACCACCGCCGTGTACGTTGACGATAACATCATACTTAGCAGTGCTACCTGTCAATTCAAGCGGTTGACGAACGATAAGTTTAAGAGTGTCAAGACCGAAGTATTCGTCAATACTTCTCTTGTTGATGGTGATTGCGCCGTTGCCGTCAGGAATAAGTCTAACTCTTGCGATAGCTTTCTTTCTTCTACCAGTTCCCCAGAACTGAACTTTTTTCTTAGTCTTCTTCGTAGCCATTTGTCATTACTCCTTGATTAAAATTTCAAATCTTCGGGCTTTTGAGCCTGTTGGTTGTGCTCAGCGCCTGCATAGCAACGCAACTTAGTAAGTTGCTTTCTTCCAAGCGAATTTTTGGGGAGCATTCCCTTTACGGCGAGCATAACTGCTCTTTCCGGCTTTTCTGCCATTAACTTCTTGTATTGAATCTCTTTAAGACCGCCGATATAACCGGAGTGGTGAATATGCACCTTCTTCTCCAATTTCTTACCGGTCAATCTAACGTTGGCGCAGTTGACGATGATAACGTGATCACCGCAATCTACGTTGGGCGTATAAATAGGCTTATTCTTACCTCTGAGAACGTTGGCAACGTTGCTTGCAAGTCTACCGAGTACCATATCGGTAGCGTCAACGACGTACCACTTTTCCTTAACGTCTTCAGGTTTTGCCATATATGTCTTATTCACGGATAAAACCCTCCATTGTAATTGTTAATTATTGTTTGGTTGTCACGTATCTGAGGGGCTAGTTCTTCAACATAACATCTTTACCAAGTAATTTTAATAAAAAACTACATAAATGTCAAATCATTTTTAAGGATTTTTTACAGTTTTTTGATATTTTTCAAAAATATTTCACAAATACGCTTATTAAAACTTAACGTATGAATATTTAGATAAGTTCTATTGGTATTTGTCAGTTACGCTTTACCAAATAAAATCTTTAGCTACTATCCAAGCAAAATACCCAGCGTACATTACAAGCATAGTTATACCGCCTGCGCGTTTGAGCTTTTTTTCCTTGGTAAGAAGAATACAAAGGAAAAGAACTACCGCAACTACTATAGCCATGATATTGTCTATCATAAAGCCGGTTATCCAATTAGTATCGTATGCGATTGAAGAAATCAGCGACGACGTGCCGAGCACGAACAAGATATTGAATATATTGCTACCTACGATATTACCTATTGCTAAGTCCGCTTCGCCCTTTCTAGCCGCAGTCATTGAGGTAACAAGTTCCGGCAACGACGTACCGAACGCAACTATCGTCAAACCTATAAGGCTCTCTGACATACCAAATCCGGAAGCTATCGTCTGCGCTCCGTTGACTATGGCTTGCGAGCCGAGAATTACAAGAGCGATGCCCACGGCAAGTTTGCCAAGCATCTTTGCAATCTCTATACTTTTCTTTTGATGTTTCGCTTCCTCTTGATCTATCTCTTTCTCACTCTCTTGCAAATCTGCAATAGCCGACTTATCTTTCTTGGAAAGAATAATGAGATATACAAAAAACGCTATAAAGAATAACCACAAAATCAAGCCGTCTATCCAGCCTAATTGCTTACCTATTACGCCCAAAATCATTAGAACGGAAGAAATCACTATTACGAAAGGTATCTCGATATAAAGCGTGCTTTTCTTAACTGCAAGCGGTGTAAACAGCGCGCATAGTCCAAGAATAAGGAAAATATTCAGAACATTGGAGCCAAGTACGTTGCCAATGGCAAGTCCTGCGCTTTCCTTTACGGCAGACGTAATACTTATTGCGGCTTCTGGAGCGCTCGTACCGAACGCAACAATCGTTAAACCAATGACAATTTGAGGTATGCCGAATTTTTTTGCAATCATAGACGCTCCGTCTACAAACCAATCTGCGCCCTTAATAAGCATAACAAATCCCACTATCAGTAATGATGCTTGCGCCGCAATGCTCCAAAAATCCATAAATACCTCCGATACTGTTTTACCCTATCATATTTATTATATTATATCAGCAAGATTTTTAAGATGCATTTTTTTGTAAGTTCTACCATAATTATGTAGATTCTACACGATTATTTGATTTAATCTAAAAATTACATCGCAAAATTATATTTTGTTATAGGCTTATGCGCCTTTACCATTATAATTCGCAAATACGCAAAGTAAACTTTCCACTTTTTTCACACTTGCTAAATGAAAAAAGGACGTGAGATATACCCACGCCCATTTTGTTTTTAATCGGTTAAGACCCTTCGACAACGCTCAGGGTGACATAAATACTATTTGAAATACTTCTCATACAAGCCTTTGAAACCGCAACCGTGTCTAGCCTCGTCCTTAGCCATTTCGTGAACGGTGTCGTGTACGTCGTCATAACCAAGTTGCTTTGCGAGTTTAGCAAGTTCCAACTTACCTGCGCAAGCGCCGTTCTCTGCTTCCATACGCATCTTGACGTTTTTAGCGGTGCTATTCGTCAAAACGTCGCCTAGAAGTTCTGCAAACTTAGAAGCGTGCTCTGCTTCTTCAAAAGCGTATCTCTTGAAAGCCTCCGCAACGTCCGGATATCCTTCTCTGTCTGCCTGTCTTGACATTGCCAAGTACATACCTACTTCCGCGCACTCGCCGTTGAAATTGTCAATCAAACCTTTGACAACCTCTTTGTCATAGCCCTTTGCGCTACCTACGATGTGCTCGCAAGCCCAAGCCAATTCGCCTTCTGACTTCTTAAATTTTTCGCCACTTGCCTTGCATTGTGGACACTTGTCGGGAGCGCTATCTCCCTCATGAACGTAACCGCACACTGTGCATACGTATTTTGCCATAATAAATTACCTCCGTTTAATATATGTTTTACTTATTATTTCGGCATTAGCCGTGAATAGCTCATTTGCGTCTGCAATCTTCGCAAGTATTGTAAAAACTCAAAGCGTATCTTGACAATTCCATACCGTCGCAACATTCGTCAAGCATACCTTTCAACTTTTGCGGATAGGGCATATCTATTATCTTTCCGCACTTGTCGCATATCACGTGACAATGCGTATCAAGTTCGACGTCGTATCTCTCCTTTTCGCCTGCGCCTATTACCCTGCCTAATACGCCTTGTTTCTCAAGATACGCAAGATTTCGATAAACGGTCGCTATTGATATATTGGGGATAATCTTGCGACATTCCTCGTATATCATATCCGCTGACGGATGACACCTCATATTTTGTATTACCTCAAGCACTGCTTGTCGGCGCGAAGAAAAATTTGTCATTTGCAAATTAATATTATCACTAAAATCTAATATTGTCAATAAAAAATAATAATGATTATCATTTTAGTTTTTAACAAATTAAATAGTAGCAAATACCCGCAGTGAAATCACTGCGGGTATTTGCTAAACGTAAACATATATGGAGGTAATTCTCTTCACTTTAATTTGTTGTTTTGATTTTTATTTGCCGACGGACATGCTCCGCACCCGGAACAATTTCCGCAGTCGCAACCGCAACCGCATTTCCCATGCTTTTTTGCCCATATCTTATAACCTATATAACTGCCGAATCCGCCGACCAATATCACGGCAATTACTACTCCTACTACGATTTCCGCAACTCCAGCGCAAAGTAAACTAATCATTTTATCTCCTTCGCGTTTGGCATATCATCTTTAGCAAAGCGTTTTTTGTTGATAAAATGCGCGCCTACAATTATTATAGCTATTACTAGAGCAAAGATAAACACTGTCCACCAATAAGTGCCGACCAGATATATCATCATTGACACGAAATACGACGTGAGTATCCAGAATAGTATCGCCAGCGCCGTACGTTTTGGCGAGCCAAGTTCGCCCGATGCGGCGCCGACTGCCGCCATACAAGGCACGGTGAGCAAGTTGAACGCCATAAACGATACAACGCCCGCCGTCGTAACTCCGCTCTTAGATACGAACGCTTCTACGCTACCGGCTAAAACTTCGATAGAAGATACGACTTCTTCCTTCGCAACAAGACCGGTGACTGTGGCTACTATATACTTCCAATCTCCAAATCCAAGCGGTTTGAACAGCCATTCAAGCCAACCTCCAACGGTTGCTAGAATACACTCTTCTTCGCCTACCATTTGGAATTTGAAATTGAAATTGAGCAAATACCATATTATGATAGTTGACGCCGCAATGACTGTACCTGCGCGGAAGACGAAGTGCTTGAGCTTTTGCCAGATATGTATCGTGACGCTCTTGAATTGCGGAGTATGATACGTGGGCAATTCCATAATAAACGGAGTTACGCCCTTTTGTCCACTAATCTTTTTGAGTATCAAAGACGCAATCATTGCGACAACAATACCGATTATGTACATTCCGAATACAGTCAACTCGCTATTCCAACCTACAGTGGTAGCCAAGACCGCGGCAAAAGCGTACCATATCGGACTTTTTGCTCCGCAGGAGAAGAATGGAGCAAGCAATATTGTTGAGCGTCTTTCTCTATCGTTTTCTATCGTACGCGTAGCCATAATTCCCGGCACTGCGCAACCAAAGCACATAAGAAGTGGCATAAATGATTTTCCCGATAGACCTATTCGTCTGAACGCTCTATCCATGATAAATGCGACTCTCGCCATATAACCTGTATCTTCTAGTATCGTCAAGAATAGGAACAGCAACATTATCTGCGGAATAAATGAAAGCACTCCAAACACGCCTGCCAAAACGCCGTCGCAAATCACGCCATTTGCCCAGTCGGGCGCGTTTTTAAGCAACTGCGGTATCCAACCGCCCTCTTCTTCCACTACCTGCGCGGGTTCGCCGTTGTCGTCAAAACCGTCTTCGACTACTCTCTCGCCGTTGACAAGTTCCGCAAGTTCTTCTACCAAGCCTTGCAAGAATACTCCGGGAGATTTAATAGAATTTGCGCCCGATTCCTCTTCTTCGTCATACTCGGTATCTACAAAAAGCGAAGCGACAGGACCGGCGTCCTTAAAAGCTCCGTCGGGAATAACAGCCGAAAGATAGAATAAGTTTTCGCTAAAAGTGAGGTGGAATATAGCAAAGATAATCAAGAGGAATATCGGTATACCCCAGAACTTATGCGTAAGTACCTTATCCGCCTTATCGCTCTTGGATACGGCAGGTTTTTCTTTGTCTGCCGTAATTACGTCGCTAAAATTATCATTGATATGTTGATACCTTTGGTCTGCGACGCAAGTTTCGTAATTGCCCTTATACTTATCTTTTACTTCTTGATTTTTATCCTTGATTTCTTTAATCTGAGTTGCAATCGATTGGTATTTCTCTAGCGTAAGTTTGTCGCCTTCAACAAGTTTTACGCTGTCAAATAGTTTGTGATTGGTATTGCTATCGCCCAAAAGTAGCATGACCTCGTCAATACTTTCTTTGAGAATGCCAGAAGAAATGAAAGACACTGCCTCACGCTTAACTCCCTTCTGTTCCTTAACGACTTGCATAAGTTCCTTAAGTCCCTTTTGCTTAAGCGCGGATATAGCCACTACCGGCACGCCCAATTTTTGCGACAAAGCCTTGACGTCGATACGCTCTCCGTTGGCTCTCAAACAGTCTGCCATGTTGAGCGCAACTACCACAGGCAAACCTATCTCTAAAATTTGAGTTGTCAAATACAAATTTCGCTGTAGATTGGTAGCGTCGATAATATTGAGTATTACGTCTGCATCCTGTGAAAGTATATAGTCGCGCGATACCACTTCTTCGGGAGAATACGGTGAAAGAGAATAAATACCCGGCAAGTCAACTATGTCAATCGTCAAATCGCTCTTTTTATCCTTATACGTACCTTGCAACTTCTCGACTGTTACGCCGGTCCAGTTGCCTACGTGAGCCGTTGCTCCCGTCAAAGCGTTGAACAGCGTAGTCTTTCCGCAGTTAGGGTTACCCGCCAATGCAACTTTTATATCACATTGCTTCATCTGTCGTGACTTCTTCATTGACCGCCTCCACCAAAATATGCTTTGCAACGTCTTTGTTCATAGCGACTCTGCAATCGCGAACCTTGACGATTATATCGCCGAAGTTGGACTGCAATACCGTGATGTCGCTCCCCACTATTACGCCAATGTTTTGCAAACGGTTTTTTGTCTTTTCATCCGTAGTAACGTCTGCTATCTTCACTTTCTTACCTATAGGCGAAGCTAATAATTGCATGTACCCTCCAAAAGTTATCTTAAACTAACTTTTTGCCGATAAATTATAGGATAAAGTTACCCTACGCTAACATTATATTTACTACGCAATACTTTGTCAAGTGTTTTGCTATAGAAAATATAAATTTTTTATCGGCTAATTAAAATATATTCTCTACATCGCAAGTATATGATAAAAACGTAAAGGCTATAATCAAAATACAATCTAAAATAAAAGTCTAAGGAATATCATTTATGAAGAAGAAACTCAAAAAACTAAACTCAAAGTCCCCTGAAAATAATCAAAAATCTCTGTCAAGCGCCTACGATGTCAACGGAGCTTATACCGGTACGCCTGCATACGACGACCATAGCGCGCCTACGCAAGACGCAGACGATTTGTAAGAATTAATACTCTTAAAGATCGTTTTCAGAAGCATCTTCGTTAACTTGATTTTGTTCAGCTCCTTGCGACAAGTCGGAAAAGCTTGTTTGCAAAGCCTTTTTATCATTATTTTTCTTTATTATAAACTTGACTAGAGCAATTGCGCTGTATTCTTCTGCATTGCCAACGAAATCGGGATATTTCTTGAGCTTCTTGTCGTAGAACTTATTGTTGACAAAATAGAATGCCCAAAGTATAGCGCCAAGCAAAATGACCTCAATAATTATAGTCATCACCCTCAACCAAACGGGAACTATATATCCTTGAGGTAATACGTATTTCAAAATTGTACCGAATAGTACGTGTATAATTACCATCGAGTCATGATTTTTTTGCGCCAAATCGGGGTAAAGGACTCTATTGTATACCAATACAGAGAATATAAACATAATTACTATGCCAACGACAGGTATCCAAATATCCTTTATGCTGTATTTATCAGTATTAAAGATTATCACAAGTCCAGCAAAGAACAGTACTTCATGCTGGATAATACCCGTAACCCAATTAAATGTACTTTCCGCATCCCTAACTATCGGCGCCGGCGAGAATATGCCTGCAAGAACGAAAGCTAATCCTGAAATGAAAGCGCAAATACCTGCGAATGGGCGAATTTTTTTTACGCCGACAGTAACCGTAGCTCCCAATATAAAATACGATAAATGAGAAAACTCTATTGGATAATGATGAACTGACCGCTCTATTCCAAATTGGATAGACTTAAATATCAGTAAAACGAACGAAACGACAAAAAGCGTAATCATATTTGCTTTGCGATTCTTTCGTAATAGCCACGCGCACGTAATCATAAGTAATGCAAACAGTACTATTATTACAGCTACCCACCAATACTTCATTTAAGTTCTCCGTTGTTTATGATAATTACGTAAAAATAACCTTGGAAATTATAACATATTAATTTGGCATTTGTCAATACCTTATCGACAAAATTAGCGCCCTTCTTATGAAAGGCGCGAATAATTAGCCGACTTTTGTTTTGAAGTTATGCTCCATCCTTCAACGCATACGGGAATTGCATGCTGCTAGCCATAGTTTCGTTACCTGCCATAACGAAAAGGGACAATATATATTCTTCTTGTAGAGAGTCAACCGTAAAAGTCATAGATTGAACGTAATAGAAACTTCCGTTTTTGTTAGTAACGTAATTATTACCTGCGCTATACGTCAAGACAATTCCGCCCGTCACGAGAGTTCCGTTATTATAGTAACCGAATATAGGCGTTACGGTCTCGCCACGGTAGTCTACCGATGGATTATTATCATGAATTCACTATTTTCTTCCAGTCATCTGCATATATTAAAAACATTTCTGCAATAGATTATTTTAATAGTGTTGTAAATTATTTATTTCCTGTATTTATTCAGTATCTCTTTGGGAATATGGCAATAATCATTCGGAAATCTTGTCAGTCTATCCTGATGCTCTTCAGCGCTTCTCACGTAATTTATCAAAGGAAGCACCTCTACTTTTATTTGAGAACTGTCCTCTCTTGACGATATATATTTTTTGGCTATTTTCAAATGTTCTTCATTGGTACTATAAATCCCGGTACGGTACTTTTTCCCAACGTCACTACCTTGTTTGTCAACGCTATATGGGTCTATAATCTCAAAAAAATAATCAATCAACTCTTTAACCGATACCTTTTGGGGATCAAATACCGTCATTACACATTCTGCATATCCGTCATATTCTCCATCAAGCGCGCCTGTCCTTCCGTTTGCACGTCCTGCTTCTGTCGCTACTACTCCAAATAAACTTTTTATAAAATGCTGAACTCCCCACAAGCATCCGCCTGCAAAATAAATAGTTTCCAAAATTTTACCTTCTTTCCTTTAATGCTTATTCTTATTATATTATAGTATATCATACGGTTTCTCTAATGTAAATTATGAAATATCATAATTCTAAGACTTAGCGCATTAGTAATCAAAATATCCCCTCAATGGCTTGAGGGGACTTAATGAAGCTGACGATTGGACCCAATACGTATTTGTTAAATTATAATTCTTACTTCTCTGAGTTTTTTCTCGCCTCTTTAAGTTTAGAAAGGTAATCTTTCGCAATCTTTTCGGCATCGTTCAAAGCCTTTTCAAGAACTTGTTTTTGATCTGACATTTTAGCGATAACCGCCTCTTTTCTTTTTTCTAATTCAGCAAGTTCTTCATCCGACAAATCGGCTTTAATCTTATTCAAATACTCGGTTGCCCTTTCGTCAAGACGGTTGGCCAAACTTCTCAACTCGCTCAATTCGATTTTATCTCCGTCAAGAATACCGTCAATTTCCGCCAATATCGCTTCTAAATTTGAAGTAGCGTCGTCCATTACGGCTTTAATTGGTTCAGGCAAATTATTCATCATATTTTCGACAGTAGCAAGTATTTGACGCGCGCTTGTCATTGCGCTTTCAATTTGAGGTTTGTATTCTGCGGTTATTTCGTTGACTTTGCCTTTAACAATAGATTCCGCTTGCGAAAGGGCTTCCGTTAAGTCCTCTTTCATCTGTTCTAATGCTTCGGATGCCGGCGTATTCTTAAAAAGTTTATCTACGTAAGCCTCTATGCTGTCAATCGTGATTTCACCTTTGGAATTTTTAAGCGCATCCGCAGATTCCATACCAAGAGCGGTAACTATAGCGTTTATCTGCTCTTCATTAAGCGGATAGTTCTTTACGCTTATTGCAAGCTCTGCAACATCGCAAACCACTTCGAAGCCTTTTGACGCAGAAGCATACATTTGATATACTCCACCGTAATAAGCCGTTAAAGGATGAGAAAGCATTTTTTCGAGATAATACTGAGTATAAACGCCGTATACCGCAAGTTGAGTTGCTTGTTCGTAAACAGCAAGCGCTTTTGTCTTTGCTTCTATATAAGCAGCGGTTGCGAATTCTTCGATTTGCGGGCTTACTTCTTTTAGCATATCAATAAGTTTAGCGTCGTCCAAAGCAATAGCGGAGTCAATCGAAATTTCGCCGGTTTCCGATACGGAAAGAGCAAGTTTGAATTTGGATACGGACATATTCTGAATTGCTTTATTATTTGGAAATTGCTTTTTGACTTCTTCCATTTCGCGAAGTAATGAGTATGCGCCTTCTCCGTTGGTAGTAACCGTCAATCCCAAGTTACTTGCGGTAGCCGTAACCGAAGTATTGACTTTGCTCAAAATCTCCGTAGCGAAAGCGGAATCGCCCGACGTCACTAGCGTATCCACAACTTTATTATCTTCGTCTAGATAACCGTATTTTACAGCCAAGTCGATAATTTTGTTTACGGCAACGTCAATTTTTTCTCCCTTAATTCCCGTTTCTTCATACAACAAAACCTGTCCGTCTTCGTTCTCCCCGCGTACGCTGACAACTTTATTGTCTTTATCCACAATGAGTTCAATAGCGGGATTAATGTCAAGACTTACGTAAGCCTGTTTTTCCGCCTTGCCTTTTCCGCCCCAATTAAAATCACAAGCAGTAAGGGCGCACATAGCAACGACCAAGAGCGCCGATAAAACTATAACGCATATTTTTTTCTTCATAAAATAAAACCTCCCTTTTGCAGTTGAATTTTTAGCTGCTTTTAACCATTAAACAAATGAACGAAGGTTTTTATTGCAACAAAAGTAAAATTTTTATTTTTTATTCCAGAAATTATCAAGAGATCCGTATTCTTCCACAATTCCATTAATAAAAGTATCGTAATCGGTTGAAGTAATTTGCTCTCTTTTAGCTTCGTAAATATCTAAATAACGCTCGGCTCTGTAATCGAATATTTTACCTAGCGCCGTCTTCATTTGCGCTACGTATTCCTCCGAAGTTTTAGGGGTTTTCAACAACGTTTCGAACGTCGCAACGTTGCTTCCGATATTTTTAAGTATACCTACGAAATTGTCAGCTAACGAAAGAAAATCGCTTACGGTGAGAGTCTTAAATAAATCTTCGAAGTCAACGCTCGAAAGTGACGCATAGGCGTTGGTAGCAGAAGTCAAATCGGCTAAACTTCCGATAGACGTTCCAAAAGTTTTTTCATACTCTGCGAGCAAACTTTCCATTTCGTTCATTAGCGCAGAAAATTCGGCGCTGTACTGCGCGTTAGAATACTTCTTGATTATCCAATAGTCTACAGGAATAGGATTGAATGGATTATCCTTATGCATCATTATCTTGCAACTGCATATTCCTATTTGCGAAAGCATTTGCGCGTTGTGTAATATAGAGTTTACGTTATCAAGCAATTCACCACGAACAAAATCAAAGAGTTGCCTTCCTACTACGTACGTTTCGTAAAGACTTTTTAGTTGTTCTTCATTGGCTGTACCAATATTCCTTTCGCTGTAATTAACGGAAAGACTTTGAACTTTTTTTGTCAATTCGGACAACGTTTTTACGCCTGATATTCCCATACGTTTGCTTAAATCCTGCGCCGATATTACATCTTCGATTACAGCCGCAAAAATTCCGTTAGTCATAAAATAATTTCTTAAACTCTCGGAAGTATTAGCAATCAGATTTTTATCCGTATCCGAACTACTGCTTAACCGCACGGCGTTTTGTGTCAACGTCAAATCAAGATAACCTAATCTTGTAGCGCAATCAGTATATATTACAACCGCTTCGGTTAACGGCGCTCCGATGATTTTATTTAGCGCGCTTTCATTGCACAGTATAACGTCGGCGTCTTCATTTAACGCTTTTACACTTTTTACGTTCCCCTCTTTGTCAGTTACGAACGACACGGCAGGATTGATTTCCAAAGAGAAAACGTAGCGTTCAAGAATAGGTTCTGGCGCAAATACACCGAATATAGCCATTAAAGTAATAACAATAACAAGAATTGCTACCACAGCGCAGGAAGCCAGTATACCGATTTTACGCTTTACGAGAACATCGCCGCTTCTAATACAAAATGCGTCATTTTGCGCCGTGATAATGGGCGCATTTTTGACTTCTTCTTTAAGCGCGGGAACAGTAGCGTTTAATTCGTCTTTCAACTTCTTTTTCCAAGATTTCATAACTTTTCCTCCTTTAACGCCGTTTTTAGTTTATCGACTGCGCGTTTATATTTTGAGGTTATAGTCCCGATAGGGCTATTAAGTATTGCGGCTATTTCTTTATGTTTGTACGCCCAAATTACGTGTAAAATAATTATTCTCTGTTCTTCTTCGTCCAAAACACGTTTCATAATCGTCAAAAGCGTATCTTTTATCGCAACGTTTACGAATGCGTCCGCTTGGGAATATTCATCTCTACAACATAATTTTTGCCGATTGTTCATAGCGCGGATTTCGTTTAGCGCCGTATGCTTGGCAATTTGTAATATCCATGCCAAGCCGTTGCTTCCCACTTTGTATTGAGATATATTTGTCTTTACTTTTAGATACACCGTCTGCATAGCGTCTTCGCAGTCCGATGAGTTGTTGAAGAAGGAAAATAGAAAAGCATACACGCCGTGTTTAGTCTCTATATATAGCCTTTCAAAAGCGCTGTTGTCGCCTTTGGCTATCAATTTAAGAAGATAGTCAATTTCTCGTTTCTTCAAAATATCACCATGCGTATTTTCTTAATATTGCGTCGTATTCTATTTTCCATTTCCCTAATCATAAGACAATCCTAATTATTAAACACTGCAACCAACGTATTTATTGCAACTCCGATTAAAATTTTATAATTAATAATATTGTAACACATATGTAATTAATAAGCAAGAACGGTATCCCAAAACAAAATTCAAAAAACGACACTCTCAATTCCTTGAGAGTGTCCTAAATGGAGCTGCTAACCGGACTTGAACCGGTGACCTCGTCCTTACCAAGGACGTGCTCTACCTGCTGAGCCATAGCAGCAAACTTAACTTGCTTAACTATTATAATTGATAAGCGCAAAAGTGTCAATCACTTTTAACAACGTTTTCATTTGAAATTATTGCGCCAAATTCAAAAGATCATCGCCGGTTATAACTGTCCCGCCGTAAGTATAATAGCTCAGACATTCCTGTCTGCAAGAAACTTTAATGGAAGTTGACGCGTGTTTACCTGAATAAATTTCCGTACGCTTCCAAATGAGCAACTTGTATTTGCCGTCTATTTTAGAAATCGCGAAATCAATCGTCGTATCTTCCATAATAAAACCTTCAGACTTTGCGCTAAGCATATCCAAAAATTCTTCAAAAGCCGCCAACTGTACGGTATTCAACTTTTCTATCGAGCAGTCTATCTTGATTTGGCAGTAAAATACCCCGTTCTTTTCATAAACCTTATCGTTATGCATTGACGAAAGAATATCTCTGCTAGATATATCATACGTGGTGATTTTGTATCTATATTCCTTGAGTTCTTTCTGCAAGTCTCCGCCGAATGGAGCGAATTTCCCCCAATCTTTGACGTTGAATTCCTTAGTAGACTTATTGTAGGTAATATTGTTTTTTCTCGTATTGGTATTATTTATAAAACTTGCGCTACTGCCATCGTAATAAAAACGCTTTGCGCAAGTGCCTTTATCAAAGCCTGTACCGACAACAATTTCTTGGTTATAGACCTTGTCGTCTACGATTTTGCGTATCAAATGCGAGTTGCGCGTTGCAACCGATGAATTAAAACAAAAGTACTCTTCTTTAGTATAATTGACATCTGCGCAAGTATTTTCGTACGCTTCCATAATAAGGTCGTAAGCGCTCAATCCCTCGACAGCCTTGCCGTTGTACTTACCGAAATTTTCGTCATCGCATTGCAAAAGCATATCGTCATTGTTCGCGCATCCCGCCATAAGCGAAATCGGAGCTAACAAAATCAAAGCGACAACCATTATCCAAACAATCTTTTTCACGTTTACACCTCAATATTATCATATTATTATAATTATCCTTTAGGAAGGACAAACTTGTCAATAATTTTGTATTGTGTTTTATAAAAATATAATGTATAATGGATAATGTAATAAGTTAGGAGATACAAAATGAAAAACGCAATGTTCGACAAGGAATGGTTTAAGCTCGACAATGCGGCTAAGATTTATCCCGCCGCAAGAAGTTCGAGATGGAACGCCGTATTCCGTATGTCATGCGTATTGAAGGAAGAAGTAAAACCTGAAATTCTTCAACAGGCATTAGACGACGTAATAGACCGTTTCCCTACCTTTAGAATGGCTTTGAAAAAAGGCTTCTTTTGGTATTACTTCCAATTTGTAGACCATAAACCTCAAATACAAAAAGAAAATGATTTCCCTTGCGCAATGATGCGATTGACGGGCAACGATTACGTATTCAGAGTACTATACCATTCCCATAGAATTTCCGTCGAGGTATTTCACTCGATTACCGACGGCACGGGCAACATAACTTTTCTTAAGACTTTGATAATGAGGTATTGCGAATTATGCGGAGCGCAAATAGAGAATTTCGGCGATATACTGCATTATGACGATGACCCTACCCCCGAAGAAGTCGAGGACTCGTTCTCTCGCTTTATAGACAAAAGCAAAGGCAAACTGCCAAGAAAAGAACCGTCGGCGTATCAAATCAAAGGACAGAGAGAAATCCGAGGAGTTCTCAACGTCACCCAAGGCCGTATGCCCTTTGAACAACTCCACGGCGTAGCGAAATCTTTCGGGTGTACGGTTAATACGTATTTGACGGCAGTACTCGCCTATGCGCTTTTGAAAAGACAGCTTTATGAAAAAAAGTCCAAGAGAAAGCCTGTCAGAGTACAAGTGCCTATCAACTTGAGAAAGATATTCGGCTCGGAAACTTTGCGTAACTTTGCTGGCTACTACAATACCAACCTTGCACCGGAAGAAAAGACCTTTGAGGAAGTTATCAAGGAATTGGACAGCCAGCTCAAAGAAAACATTACGCAGGAGTATTGCCAAAAGTTTATCAATTCCAACGTATCTTTGGAAAAAAATCCAATAGTCAAGATTGCTCCGAGATTTTTGAAAACTCTAATTATGAATATGTCATTCTACTTGGTGGGCGAAAAACTTATGTCTTGCACCTTTAGCAACATCGGCAACATCGTCACGCCAAAGGAAATGTACGACTATATAGACAGATTTGAATTTGTACTAGGACCGCAAAAATATATGAACAACTCTATGACTTGCGCATCGTACAACGGCGTTAGCGTAGTGACTTTCTCGCGTACGTCAAAAGACCCTATCTTGGAGAGAGATTTCTTTAAGGTACTCACCGAACACGGCATAGAAGTCAGTGTCAACAGCAATAGGAGGTGACTTTATGAAACAGTGTCGCAAATGCGGAGTATACGTCGACGACGACTCGGCAAACTGCCCTCTTTGCGGAGCCTTTGTCCACGAAGAGATTACTCCGACCATATATGATTACCCTGCAGTAGATATAACGAAAAAGAGAAAACTCTTTTGGAAAATCAGCGGGTTTGCAACAATATTTACTATAGCGCTCGTTATTATAATTAATCTTGCAGTAAATAAAAAAGTATCGTGGGCATCGCACGTAATATTCGGTTTTGCCTTGGCTTGGATTTGCGTAAGCAGACCCGTCATTAAAAGATTTTGCGTACGCAAATATCTCACTTGGGGTTTTATAGGCGTAATAGCATTGCTATTCTATATCAACATATGGACGTCAAGACTTACCAATCCATGGGCATTTTCGCTAGGTATGCCGATAGCGATTCTCACTTGGCAAACAGTCCTTGAAATTCTCGCTCTTTCCCACAAAGGAGGACGCGGCGATTATCAGATATCATTGACGAAAATCTTTGCGCTCTCCGCAATATGTATTGGAGTATCGTTTATATGGAAGAACGCATATCATTGGGCTTGGTACATTTGCACGGCAAGAGGTTTCCTTGACGTACTCGTACTTTCATTCTTTGCTAAAGACAAATATTTCAGCGAACTCAAAAAACGATTGCATATTTAATAATGTCAACTATACTAAATTGTAACGCTGTCAAGACAATCTGACAGCGTTATTTAATTGATAATAATTCAAAGAATTTTTAGCTATTATTACATCTATACTTTTTTATTTATACCTGCCCTTTTATTTATCAATTTCTTATTGATTATCGCAATAATTACAAATACGATAGTAAGAAATATGGCAATTCCGATAATACCTACTACAAAGCCCAGTTCAGGAGTCATGACGAAGCTGTCAAACTCAGTAACCTCGCTTAGCATATTATCAGGAAGGTCAGGCAAATTATACGCGCTTGAACCGTTGTTGTCGCCATAGTATACTCTGATAATATTTATACTCTGTCCGTCTATTTTCGTCGTAACGTTGCTACCGTCGATATATATAAACTTTATTAACTCTCGGCGCGATACCGCAAACTATCTCGTAATTTATCGTATCTGCAAGTTTAGCAATATCGTCGGCGGTTATTTTCTCATTGCCTTGACAGCCAAATAACGTAACGATATCTCCGACTTTTACGTCTTGAATATCCGTAACGTCTATCATAGTCTGATCCATACAAATTCGGCCTATGATTGGCGCCCTTTTGCCTCTTACAAGAGTGTAGCCTTTGCCGGATAGCGCTCTTGGATAGCCGTCACCGTACCCAACCGCAATAGTGGCGACAACGGTATCTTTAATTGTGATGAAATCTCCGCCGTAACTTACGCTACTTCCCTTAGGAAGTTTCTTTATATGTATTACGTGAGTATGCATGCTCATCACAGGTCGTAAATCTACAGTAGTATCTACGTCAGCCGATGGAAACAGTCCATACGTCATTATGCCCGTACGTACCATATCGTAGCCGTAAGACGGCATATCCAAAATACTTGCGCTGTTGGCAACGTGGCGCAGACCCACGTCAACGCCCGCGACTTTCAAGCTATCGACAAACTTGTCGAAAAGATTTTTTTGCATATACGTATATGACTTATCGTACTCGTCAGCTTTAGCAAAATGCGTAAAAACTCCCTTGACGCAAATATTGCTAAGACGGCATACTTCCACTGCGCCGTCTACTTCGTCAGGCAAAAAACCTATTCGTCCCATACCCGTATCCACTGCGATATGAACCTTGGCAATCTTATTATTTGACTTGCAATATGCGTCTAGCGACTTTGCAACGTCTAAGCAATGCGCGGTAAGTTCTAAGTCAAACCCAACAGCGTCCGCAAATCTGCTCTTCGCCACGTTGCCGACAACAAGAATTGGCAAACGCGCTCCGCTTTTACGCAATTCTATTCCCTCGTCAACGGTCGCAACGCCAAGATAATCAATAAAATCTTCGCAATACTTAGCCACCGCAACCGCACCGTGACCGTAAGCGTTTGCTTTCACAAGACAAAGAATTTTGACGTCGCCGCCTACTTTAGCTCTCACAATCTCGATATTGCGCCGCAATGCATTGACATCTATCTCAAGATACGTCCTATCCGTAAGCTTATTATACTCTTGCAAAACTTACTCCGTAGCCTTTAAGAACTCGTCAAGTAAATACGCTTGCAGCTTTTTGATTATATCTTCCGCTTTACCGCCGACTTCTATGCCGTCAACTTTGCCTACTTGCAGACAAAGCGAACCGGAACTTGTAATAATTACTTCGTCTGCGCTAAAAATCTCTTGCACGGTGAACGGACGAATATTAACCGGTATATTTAGATTTTGACAAGCCTTTATCAGATTATCTCTTGCCACCCCTTTGAGAATATAACAATCGGCTGGCGGAGTTAGTAATACGCCGTCCTTTATAATATGTACGTTGCTATGAGCGCACTCGGTCACCCGCTCGCCTCTGTGAAAGAGCGCTTCGTGAACGCCCTCTTTCAATGCTCTTTGCGATGCCATAACGTTGGGAATAAGATTGAGCGTCTTGATATTACAATGTAAATATCTGGTATCCTCAACAGTGATGAGATCAATCTTTTCCGTCATATCCACAATATCGCAAGGACGTATTGTTATCCATATGTTGGCAATCATGTCGTAGGGATAAGCATGAGATCGAACTTGCGTTCCGCGCGTAGCTTGCCAGCATATGACAAGATTGCCGTCATCGCACAAATTCACCATTTCTTGCAAGAGATATTTCATTCCCTCCTTATCATGCGGTAGACGTATATCGAGTTGCTCCGCGCTTGCAAAAAATCTATCCATATGCTCCTCAAGCGTAAAAATCTTGTGATTACGCGCGTACGTCACATCGTAAACGCCATCGCCAAAACTGCATACCCTGTCAAGCATTGGAATCTGCATCTTTTCTATTTCGTCGAATTTTCCATTGTAGTATCCCAAAGTTTTCATAATAATTCCTCTCTAAAACAGCCTACTTTATTATATAATTTTACCCGCTCATTATGACACTGCATAAATTTCCATTGACAAAAATATCATTTATTGCTAATATTTATACATAAAAATCAAAAGGATAGGATTATGGGAAAAAGTTCATTTACATCATTTGACAAAGATATATCCATGGAACTAACGCAAGACGAAGAAATGCTTGTGAGATGCGCGCCCCAAAAGGCGTCGTTCGTGCTTTCAAAAAGCGTATCGCTTCTGCCTTTCGCTTTAATTTGGCTATGCTTTGACGGCTTTGCCATATCAATGCTTGTAAGGGCGCAAATGCCTATTGGAATGAGAATTTTCTTAGTAATCTTTTTCGCCTTCCATCTTTTGCCCGTATGGATGTGGATAATCAGTATAGTTAATGCGCTAAGAAAGCACAAGAACATCGAGTACGCCCTTACCAACGAGCGCATAATCATACGCGATAAAGAGAATCTGACAAGTTATTATTACAAAGATTTGAGTAACGTCAGAGTTCGCATAGGCTTAATTGACAAACTTTTCAAAGTAGGCGACATAATTATTACTAGGAGGGCTTTGCCCTATTCCGGCTCTACGGATTACTATGAACCTGAAAATTCGGTAGTGACTTTGCTGGATATTTCCGATTCCCGCGCAGTGGGTAATAAACTTCAACAGTTTATCGACAGCGAAAGTACAAAGTTTAGCGAAGATAGAAATCAATACACCGAATATGAAAGTTATTACGAATCAGGCAACAAAAGCAAATTCACAACGCTTTACAACTGTAACGAAACTCATAAAGACTATAATTATAGCAATGAATATGAAGAAAAGCCTGTAAGATATACGTCAAAGAAAAAATCTGAGCCTACTCAAAAGACCGAAGAAGACGATTATCTAGATAATATTATCGGATCAATAAATAAAAAAGACGAGTTTTGATTATATGTCGCTTAGTCCGACAAGATAATCGGTAGATACGTTAAACAATATAGCAATTTCACGTAAAATCGCAAGACTTGGCTCTCCCGTTGCCAACTCATAACGGGAATACGACTGTTGCTTTATATGCAACTTATCTGCCATATATTGTTGAGAAAAATTATGCTGGATTCTCAATTCTTTAAGTCTTTGCGCAAATATTTTCATAAATATTATCCAACTACTTGAATTTTACAGCAAACTGTTGTAAAATATTCATACAACAACAAAACGCTGTGAAAATGCGCGACATAAAAAACTAAGGAAAAATTATGAGCGACAAAATAACGGTAGAAGAATTAAAAAATAAGATATCCGAAAACATAAAGAAGTTGAGTATAAACGTATCGCAACTTGCTCAAATGGCAGACGTATCTAACCTCGAAATGCTTAATATCGTTCACGGCAACGCTCTGCCAAGTATAGACACGCTAAGAAAATTAAGCGAAAAACTTGATATACCATTAAGCTGTTTTTTTGAATAAAAAATTCTATATCTTCTCTCTTCCAATCAAATAATCAAGAGATACGTCGTATATATCCGCAAGTTTAATAAAATTATGAAGCGTAGGAACTGTCAAACCAAGTTCGTATGCTTGATAAGACTGATATCTTATGCCTAATCTTTCTGCAACGTACTTTTGCGTATAACCTTGTTTTTCTCGCAATTCTTTCAAAGTTGTTGATAAAATTAACAATTCTTTCATTTTACTTCAGTTCCATTTGACATTATACAATTTATAACTGTATAATATGAGCAATACAGTTTTAGACTGTATTATTAACCATCCGTAAAAATCTAAACTTGCAAATAGGAACAAACACACTTATGTTAAAAAAACACTATAGCTTTGGCGAGTACTATTCGCCTCGCGATATTTTGAAAATCACAAAAAAGAAACTTAAAAAAACTAAATGGTCGGCGCTATTATTGCCTATAAATCTTGTATTATTTGTATTTAGTATTATTATGTCGGTATTATTTTACCACATATTTATTTTGTACAGATTTTTTAATAAAGTAAAATTTTGTTGTTCCGACCAAGCCAAACTCAAAGCAAGAGCCATTGTTTTCTTGACTAAAATACTATATGAATTCTATTACGTATTGTATTGCATTACTATACCGATACTTAATTTATTTGTGAATATATACAAAATATGCCCTAGCAAAATTGCTTACTATTCTAATCAATCGCCATTATTTTATGACGAAGAACTTGCCGAGATAAAATCAAAATATAGAATTGAATTTGACAATATCGTAAATAGAGTTGCGCAGTTAACACAAATCATTCACCCAAAATGGGAAATCGACGAATTGTTTGAAGAAGAATTCTACTATATTGCAAAATACTTGAATCTTGAAGACGAATACGACGACTAATAAAAACTTTCTTTAAGTCCCAAAAAATAATCTGCGGAAACGTTAAACGCCAACGAGATACGTCGCAGAGTGTCATATCCCGGTTTGGCTTTGCCGTTTAGCCATTCGCTAACTTGACTTTGCTTAACTCCTATTGCATTAGCAAAAGCAGTCTGAGTCAAATTTTTTAGTATCATAAATTCTTTTAATATTTCGTCAAAATTAGGTTCCATATTTTTATTTTTATAGAATTTTCTATAAAATACTTGACATATAGAAATTTCTATGTCAAAATATAATTTTTGATATTTGCTCTCTATTATTTACATTTTTACATTTTATATTCGTTAAAGCTAAAAATTCTTGGACTTGAACAAAGATATTTGTTATTCTTAACGTATCTGCCATTAAAAAATACAATTTATTTTAAAAATGGCAATAATACCTACGAAGAAAAAAAGGAGACAACAAAAATTGCAATACGGTTATGCACGCGTGTCAGCCACAGATCAAAATCTTGGCAGACAAATTGAAGAATTTCTAAAATTTGGAATTAAAAACACTAATATTTTTTGCGATAAAAAAAGTGGCAAGAACTTTGAACGTAAAGAATACACCCGCCTCATTAAGAGATTAAGAGCGGGAGATCTAGTCGTAATAAAATCAATAGATAGATTGGGGCGCAACTATGATATGATCATTGAACAATGGAAAAAAATCACCAAACAAATTGGCGCCGATATACTAGTCTTGGATATGCCCCTGCTCGACACAAGAGATAAAGCCGACAACTTGGTAGGCAGATTTATATCCGACGTAGTTCTGCAACTTCTCTCTTTTGTCGCCGAGAACGAAAGACAAAACATTCGCGCCCGTCAAGCCGAAGGTATCGCGCTTGCCAAACAGCGCGGAATCAGCTTTGGCAGACCCAAGAAAAAGTATACCGAAATGTTTGTCGAAGTCACTGAACTGTATATCGAAAAGAAAATCGCGCTTTCTGACGCGCTTGACTTGCTGGACGTCAGACCCTCGACGTTTTATTACCATCTGCACAAACTTAGCCAAGACTTTCAATAAAAAAATGCGTCACTTGAACAGTGACGCATTTTTTGATACCCACAAGATTATTTCTTGGTTGTCGTCGTTTTCTTAGCAGTCGTAGACTTGCTTGCCGTAGCCGTCTTCTTTGCTGTCGTCGCAGCAGGCTTCTTTGCCGTAGTAGCCGTCTTAGTAGTAGCTGGCTTCTTAGCGGTAGAAGTCGTAGCAGGCTTCTTTGCCGTAGTAGCCGTCTTAGCAGTAGCAGGCTTCTTAGCGGTAGAAGTCGTAGCAGGCTTCTTTGCAGTCGTAGACTTGCTTGCCGCGGTCGTCTTCTTTGCGGTCGTCGTAGCTGGCTTTTTAGCGGTAGCAGGCTTCTTTGCGGTAGATGCCGTAGTCTTCTTAGCCGTTGAAGTCGCGGTCTTCTTAGTAGCAGGCTTCTTAGCAGGAACTTCTTCTACTACTGCGTCTGCAACTACTTCCTCAGTAGCGACTACTTCTTCAACAACTTCTTCTGCAACTGCCTCTTGAGTAGCAACTTCTTCCTCTACAGGAGCTTCTTGTACTTCTTCTGCGACAGGCGCAGGTTCTTCTGTCTTAACTTCTTCTGCTGCAACTTCCTCAACTACAGCCTCTTCGACTGCAGGAACTTCTTCTACAGGAGCTTGCTCTTTTACTTCCTCAACTACTTGCTCTTGAGCAACTACTTCTTCAGCCTTTGCTTCTTCAGCTACAGGAGCAACGTCTTGAGCTACTGCGCTGTCAGCGGCAACTGCTTCTTCTGCAGGAGCTACGTTTTCTGCGACAGGAGCTACAATTTGCTCTTGATTCTTCTTTCTGAAAAGTTTGTCGTTCATGATCAAGAACTTCTCAGCGAAGAACATTATGATAAGGTCAGCCGTTGAGTATACCATAACTGCCAACGTCAAAGCCCAACCTTCCGGATCTTTTGTGATGTGTTCTGTCCAGAATGACCAACCCATCAATGCGTCTTGAACAGGTTTCTTTACTACAGCAGAACCAAACCACAAAGCAATGCTGAAAATAACGTACATAACTATTCCGAACGTAAGATTGTGTCTAGGCTTGAATAGCACTTTTCTATGTAAAACGAAGTTGATTATTTTACAAATGAAAATTGCTACCATACTCACGATAAATGCGCCATAAGTATTTGGAATTCCAAACAACTCAAAGTCAGTCGTGCCGTTGATTTGCATATTTTTAATTGCAGATACTCTTCCGCCGACTTGCTCTATAATCATTTGAACGATAAAGCCAGCCATGCTCAACAAAATGAAGATAACTAATTGCAAAAATGCTTTGCCTTTACTCTTCTTTGGAGCTTCGGGAGTATTACCCGTTTCGACCTCTTTGTTTTCAAGGTCTTGGTTTAATGTCTTTTCTTCCATCATTCCACCTTCCTAATTTAAGATTTTATATTAAAGTATTTTAATTATACATCATAATTTTTATTAAAGCAATAAATAATCAATATTTTTCTATTAAAAAGTGGCAAATGGAAAAAATTGGCAGTCAGTATGCAAAAAAACATCTATTTTCAAAAAATTTCAAATTTTAATAGATTTTTTTGCGTATTTTGTTGAATAATTCATATCACTGTGCTAGAATATGGTTACAAAAAATTTAATTTTTTATAAAAGGACGTAAAAAAATGGATTATGTAAACAGAGTGTTGCAAGAATTGAAGGAGAAGAATCCCGACCAACCTGAGTTCCATCAGGCGGCTACGGAAGTTCTTCAAAGCCTCAAAGTTGTCTTTGACGCAAATCCCGCATATGAAAAGGCAGGACTTTTGGAAAGACTTGTTGAGCCGGAACGTGTGGTAATGTTCAGAGTGCCGTGGGTTGACGACAACCAAAAGGTACACGTAAACAAAGGCTACAGAGTGCAATTCAACAGCGCCATTGGACCTTACAAGGGCGGTTTGAGATTCCACCCATCGGTAAACTTGTCTATCATCAAGTTTTTGGGCTTTGAGCAAATCTTCAAGAACAGCCTTACTTCCCTTCCTATCGGCGGCGGTAAGGGCGGAAGCGATTTCGACCCTAAGGGCAAAAGCGACAATGAAATAATGAGATTCTGTCAAAGCTTTATGACAGAACTTTTCCGTCATTTGGGAGTTGACTCAGACGTACCTGCAGGCGACATCGGCGTAGGCGCAAGAGAAGTAGGTTATCTCTTCGGTCAATATAAAAGAATCCGCAATGAGCATAACGGCGTACTAACAGGTCGCGGACTTGCTTACGGCGGTAGCTTGGTAAGAACCGAAGCTACAGGATACGGTCTGGTATATATTTCTCAAGAAGCTCTACAAAGCAAAAAACAAATAAGTTTCCTTGGCAAGAGAGTTGTTATCTCCGGTTCAGGTAACGTAGCTATCTACGCATGTCAAAAAGCTCAACAGCTCGGCGGTAAAGTAGTGGCTATGTCAGACTCTTGCGGATACGTATATGACGAGAACGGTATCAATCTCGACGTAATCAAGGAAATCAAAGAAGTAAGACGCGGAAGAATCAGCGAATACGTAAAAGCCGTTCCTTCTGCAAAATATACCGAAGGACACAAGAATATTTGGTCTGTTAAGTGCGATATCGCTCTCCCATGCGCTACTCAAAACGAGCTTGACTTGGACGGCGCTAAAAAACTCGTCAAGAACGGCGTAGTTTTGGTCGGCGAAGGCGCTAACATGCCTACGACGCTTGAAGCGACAAATTACTTAATCGACAACGGTATAATCTTTCTTCCCGGCAAGGCCGCAAACGCAGGCGGCGTGGCTACCAGCGCTTTGGAAATGGCTCAATCTTCAAGCAGACTTTTCTGGACTTTTGAAAAGGTTGATTCAGAACTTCAACATATTATGGTTAATATCTTCCGTAATATCGATGCCGCAGCTCAAAAGTACGGCTATGACGGCAACTACGTTGTCGGCGCAAATATCGCAGGCTTCTTGAAAGTAGCTGACGCTATGATGGCTCAAGGCATAGTATAATGCTCGAATAAATTTAGGTGATAAAAAAGACCTCTCAAATTTGAGAGGTCTTTTTTATTGATTAAATTATTGCGATAGAACAACGGCATTCTATCTTTAGAATTCTATATCGAACACTTCCGTGCAAAGGCTTTCTGCGTACATAGGCTCGTGGCTTACAAGGATAATTGCGCCCTCATAGGCTTGCAAAGCCTCAAATAGCGCTTCTTTTGCAGACACGTCGAGGTGATTTGTAGGCTCATCGAGTATGAGAATATTACTCTCCTTTTGCATAAGCGCGCAAAGTTTTATCTTGACCTGCTCCCCGCCTGAAAGATTCGCGATTGACTTGGTAGCCAAATCGTTCTTAATTCCCACCTTTGCAAGTTGAGTGCGTATATCCTTTTGGCTCATTCTGGGATACGTTTCGTTCATAAAAGTGATTGCGTTGATATCCTTTGAGCGAAATTGCAAATCTTGCTCGATATAATTTATCTTGCTGTTGATATTGAAGTTGAAAGTTCCGCCTATTGCCGGCAATCTCTTCATTATCGTTTTGAGTATAGTGGTTTTGCCGAGTCCGTTGGTACCCCTTAACCACAGCTTTGTTGTAGACCCCATTTCAAAGGATATAGGCGGTAATATGGCTTTCCCCTCGTAACCTACTTGCAAATTTTTTACTTCTAGCAAATGCTTTGTCACAAGCAAAGTGTATGGGAAAGAAAACGTAGGCTTTTCAAATGACACAGGCTTTTGCATTACGTCGATTCTATCAAGCATTTTTTTACGGCTATTCGCCATACCTGCCGTCGCGGCTCTCGCTTTATTGCGCGCAATGTAGTCCTCCATCTTTTTGATTTCTCTTTGTTGACGCTCGTAGCTGTCGGCGTACTGCTTTGCATTCTGCTCATGTTGGAGCATAAACTCATCGTAGTTGCCCCAATACTTTTTAATCATACCGTTTTCGATATTGACTATTATCTTGCACACGCTGTTAAGAAAAGACGTATCGTGGGATATAAGTATAAAAGTCCCCTTGAACCCATCGAGGTATTTTCTCAGCCACTCTATCTGCTCTAAATCAAGAAAGTTGGTAGGCTCGTCAAGCAGCATTACGTCAAGTTCCTCAAGCAGTAACTTAGAAAGCATAAGTTTTGCTCTCTGTCCGCCGCTCAAATTACCTATGACGGTATCGTAACCGAAGTTGTTTACGCCAAGACCGTTGGCGACCTTCTTTATCTTTGAATCAAGATCGTAAAATCCGCTATCGTCAAGTTGTTCTTGCATTGAAGCCGACTTGTTGACCATTTTATCGAGCTTGTCCATATCCTCTTCGCTAGCCATATCGGCGTACAACTTCTCAAGTTTTTCGTTGAGTTCGTACAAATGGTCGAACGAGCCTTGCAGATACTCCATAACCGTCTGACTTCTGTCAATATTGGCGTGCTGATCAAGATAGCCCCACCTTATGCCGTTAAGCCATTTAATCTCGCCTGCATCTTGCGTAAGTTTGCCGGTAATAATATTCATAAAAGTAGACTTGCCCGCGCCGTTTAGTCCTACTACACCTATATGCTCGCCGTTGTTGACGCTCAAATCCGCGTCGTTAAACAACGTCTTGGAATCAAATATATGCGTAAGTCCTTTTATCGTCAAAATACTCATTCTTTATTTTCTCCGTCTGCAGATTCTTCTTTCTCTTCTTTCGCGCTAACGTCGTTATCTGTTGCGTCATCATCTGCTATCTGCTCTTCTTTGTATACGCTGTCGATATTATCTGCCATTGCGGACTCTTCTTGACTTCCATTGCCCGCGTCTTCTAAGTCGGTATTATCGACTTTATATTTTGGTTTTTTCTCCTCAAAAGTCGCGATGAATTCATCCATCTCGTGGAAGTCGCTACTCTCGACTTCCAGCGTGAGTTGATCGCCTATTTGCAATTCCGTTTTGCCGTTGGGAATAACGCTATCTCCATTAGTTGTGATAATATGCGTAATGTGCGCGCCTGCAGGCCACATTATATCTTGAATTTGTCTACCGACGGCAAAAGTACCTTTTCCAACGGAAATGATAAATTCCTTTTTGACAACGCCCTCAGACTTTTGTTCAACAAGTCTATCCAATAAGCTGTCGTAAATCGGTGAATTGCCAAGTATTTCGGCTACCAGATAAGCCGTAAATATAGATATCGCCACAGGCAAAAAGTCGGATTTGTATCCCGAAAGTTCCACTACGAGCACGATTGCCGTGATAGGCGCGCGTACGCTTGCTCCAAAGAAAGTCGTCATAGAGATAACAATTACCGCAGGGAAATACATCGAGTCCATACCCATTTTGACGAACAACGTACCAAGCATTGCGCCTAGTAGCGCTCCTATAGCAAGCATTGGTATAAACAATCCGCCCGTTGCTCCCGAATTGAAGCATACAAGTAAAAGTATCATTCTCAAAAGAAGTATGCTCAAAAGGAACCAGAAAGAATACTTCAATCCGCTGTGGCACAGCAAATCTATCAACGAATGACCGCCCGTATTGAGAAATGCATAGCCATCGTCAAAACATTTTGCAAATATAAGACCAAGTACACCCGTAAGAACAAAAGCCACCAAAAGCCTTGCCCAATACGGGAATTTCTTGACGCACTTGTCCATAAGTTTTTGCGAACGAATTAATAAGAAATTAAAAAGTATTGCAAGGACTCCTATTACTACGCCTATTCCTATAAGTATTCCAAGCACCCCTGCAAACTCGCCAAACGAACTCATTTGCTTAAAGTCGCCAAAAGGCTCAAGACCTTGAATATCAAAGAGCATGGACGTGCTTGACCACTTGGCGTCTTTTATTGCCATACCCAGCAATCTATAAGTCGCCGTACCCGAAATTACCGATGAGGACGCGCACAGAAGTATCATAGGAGAAATACGCTTATGACACTCTTCCATTGCGAAAATAATTCCCGCAAGCGGCGCGTTAAAAGCTACGGCGATACCCGTGCCTGCTCCGCCTGCTATGAGGTATCTTCGCCAAGTGAGTTTTGCTTTCATTACCTCCGTGACGCCTTGCGCCGTCATTGCGCTGAGCTGCACGCTAGGTCCCTCGCTTCCCAAAGGAAGTCCTGCAAAAAAGCTGAGAAAAGAACCTGCGACCGTACCGAATAAAGTCCTGAACCACTTATATGACAGCACACCGCGCACGCTACCCTCTACGTTTGGAATACCGCTGCCGCGCACGTTGGGAATTAATTTGTGTAAAAGCGCCATTAGCATTGCCAAAGCGATTAGCCCCAAGAAAAAGAGAGGTATCGCCCATAAATGCGTAACTACGCTTCGGTATATATCTTCTGAAAATTTAATCAAGTATCGAGCGCCAAAGTTGAACAGTCCGACAAGAAATCCAGAAAGAATCCCCGCCACTCCGCCGTACGCTACGACGGGAAGCACGATGTTCTTAATCTTTTCGCCCATTGTCTTTAATCTTTCATTTGTTTTCATACTTAAATAATATATATCATATTTTAGCGAAAAGTCAAGTTTATGCGTCTGCTAAATAAGTTTGTAATTGAATAAATACAGGACGGCAATACACCGTCCTGCAACATAAGATAGTATTTGATATATTATTGCAATATTTAGCCCATAACTGAAATTAAAAACGCTACCAACGTTATAGCTCCTAAAACTATACCGGTTACAGATAATCTTACGCTTTTTGTATCTACGCTCGATATCTTATTTCTTCCTATTTGACATATAAAATTGCCTACAAATGCTAATATAGAAATCAAAATTGTCAACGTTATATTAATTGTAGAAGCGTGTTTTACGCCTAATACTTCAAGTAACGTTAAGTGAAATATTAAACAACCAATAAATGCGACCAAATTAATGAAAAAACCTATCAGACATAAATTATGCCCATTAGATTTTGAAGTTTGCGGTAAAGCCTCTATGTTCTCAACGCTCATAAAGTTATATTCTATGGGCATATTCAAAAGGTTAGTATGATACACTGTCCATTTTACCGACTTTATTTGCAACCAAAATGTATAAATTCCGCAAGTTATGACACTGAGCAACATCCATATGGCGCGTTTTCCAAAATATTGCATACCTGTTCCGTTAAATTCAAGTTGGCAACCGTCGATAGTCTTATGTTTGCAATACCAACGCTCCTTGTAACAATGCGCCCAGTAGTATCCTATGGTAAACGTTATAACAGTAACGAAATTGCATATAAAATTAACTCCGAATAGTTGATACCATTTACCGCTAAATTTAGATTTATTATCATTTTTGTCGTAATTATAGTTGGCAAAATGCGTATGTTTAGTTTCCCATTCCGTCATCTTCAATTTGGCTGAAAAGATATAATATAAACCAAACGTAATTATAGATAAAAATGCCCACAATATGTATTTGCCTAAGAGCTGCGTTCCCCTGCCGTCAAAGACCAGTTGCCTGCCGTTGAGATACGTATGACTTGCTTTCCACCTGAGTTTCCAACATATCATTGCAGGAAAAGCCAATCCCAAAGTAATCGCAGACACGATTACGGTAAAAAGTCCAATAAAATAGTTGGCGAGCATACCGCCGGTAAATCTCGACGGCTCCTGCGCGTCTATTTGCGAATTAATTTCTTTTGCATCTACTTTCATAAATTTCTCCTTGAGTTTATAGATTTATTTTAAGAGCATAATTAGCATATATATAAACATTGTATCCTACATTATGTAGGAAGTCAACAAAATGTAGGAACTGTGCAATAAAATTTTTAATATGAAAGACAACGTATTTGGAAAGACGCTTAAGCAGTTGAGAACAGAACAAAAGTTATCTCAACGACAACTTGGCGAAAAAATAGGTTTTTGTAATCAAACTATAAGTTTTTGGGAAAGCGGAGGGCGCGAACCTGATTTAGACGCGCTTGTAAAAATCTCAAAATATTTTGAAGTATCCGTAGACTTTTTGTTGGGGCTATCGGAATGTTAGAATAATTTATTTTTTCTATTATCGTTTAATAAATATAAATTGTCTATATAATTATACTATATATTAGCGATTACCACTCTGACTAATTCGCATTTAGAACTGTCTAGCCTGTTTTATAACCAGCGATAATAATACAGCATATAGACGTTTATTTTATTACCAAGCACAAGATATTGTGGTTGTCAAGCAAATTTTGCAAAATTTTTTTAATTTATTTTACATATTTATCTTGCATAAGCAGTACCTATATGATATAATCATTTCTGCAACGAATGAATAGGAGAGGAAAGATGATGTACGTAATTAAAAAAGATGGAACGAAAGAAGAATATAACGTTCAGAAGGTAGTAACGGCCGTCAATAAGTCGGCTTACAGAGCTTTAGTTAAGTTCAGCGATGAAGATATTGATTTTATTTGCGACTTCGTAAATAAGAAGGTCGCTTCCATGAATAAAGACTTTATCAGCATAAGCGAGATGCATAACGTTGTTGAGTATGCTCTTGAATCGCTTAATCCTGCCGTAGCAAAGAGCTATAAGGATTACCGTAACTACAAACAAGATTTCGTACACATGCTTGACGAGGTTTATAAGAAGAGCCAAGCCATAATGTACATTGGCGATAAGGAAAACTCTAATTCCGACTCTGCCCTCGTATCCACCAAGAGAAGTCTAATATTCAATCAGCTCAACAAAGAGCTTTATCAAAAGTTTTTCTTGACGAAAGACGAATTACAAGCCTGCCGTGACGGATATATCTATATTCACGATATGTCTGCGAGAAGAGATACTATGAACTGCTGTCTTTTTGACGTGGCTACGGTACTTAAAGGCGGTTTTGAAATGGGCAACATTTGGTACAACGAGCCCAAGACTCTAGATGTAGCTTTCGACGTAATCGGCGATATAGTTCTCTCGGCGGCAAGCCAGCAATACGGCGGCTTCACAGTGCCTCAAGTAGACAAGATACTTGAACCGTATGCCGAAAAGACTTTCCAAAGACAGTATGATAGATACGTAAATATGGGAATATCCAACGAAAAAGCCGAAGAGGAGGCTATCAAGGACGTACGCAAGGATATGATGCAGGGCTTCCAAGGCTGGGAATACAAGTTCAACACCGTTGCTTCGTCAAGGGGCGACTATCCGTTTATCACGATTACCGGCGGTCTTGGTACTTCAAGATTTGCAAAAATGGCAAATATATGTATGCTAGAAGTTCGCAAAGGCGGACAAGGCAAGAAAGAGTGCAAAAAACCTGTACTCTTCCCCAAAATCGTATTTCTTTACGATGAAAACTTACACGGACCGGGCAAAGAACTCGAAGACGTCTTCGAAGCCGGCGTAGACTGCTCTTCCAAGACTATGTATCCGGACTGGCTGTCTTTGACAGGCGAAGGCTACGTAGCAAGCATATACAAAAAGTACGGTGAAGTAATCTCCCCTATGGGTTGTAGAGCATTTCTCTCTCCTTGGTTTGAAAAGGGCGGAATGTACCCGCAAGACGAAAATGACAAGCCTATATTCGTGGGTAGATTTAATATCGGCGCAGTAAGCCTGCACTTGCCTATGATTTACGCAAAGGCAAAGCAAGAATCAAAAGACTTCTACGAAGTACTTGACTATTATCTTGAACTTATCCGCAAACTCCACTTGCGCACTTACGAATACCTCGGACAAATGCGAGCGTCGACCAATCCGCTTGCTTATTGCGAAGGCGGCTTCTACGGCGGTCATCTCAAATACAGCGACAGAATTGCTCCGCTTCTCAAGGCGTCAACGGCATCGTTCGGTATTACTGCGCTCAATGAATTACAAGAATTGCACAACAAAAAATCTATTGCCGAGGACGGTAAATTTGCTCTTGAGGTAATGGAATATATCAACAAAAAGATAAATCAGTTTAAGGAAGAGGACCACGTGCTTTACGCTATGTACGGCACTCCGGCAGAAAGCCTTTGCGGTCTGCAGGTAGAGCAATTCAGGAAACTCTACGGCATTGTAGAAAACGTAAGCGACAGACCGTACGTAACCAACTCTTTCCACTGCCACGTATCGGAAGACCTTTCGCCTATACAAAAACAAAATCTTGAGAATAGATTCTGGGATTTACTTAACGGCGGTAAGATCCAATACGTCAAATACCCTATCGACTACAATAAAGAAGCAATTCGCACTCTTATAAGACGAGCAATGGCCATGGGCTTCTATGAGGGCGTCAACCTATCTCTCGCTTACTGCGATGACTGCGGTCACCAAGAATTGAGTATGGACGTATGCCCTAAATGCGGAAGTAAAAACCTTACGAAGATTGAGAGAATGAACGGGTATCTATCTTATTCGAGAGTAAAGGGCGATACCCGTCTAAACGAAGCCAAAATGGCAGAAATAAAAGACAGGAAGAGTATGTAACTATGCGATACCATAATATTACAAAAGACGATATGCTCAACGGCGACGGATTGAGAGTAGTTCTGTGGGTCGCAGGCTGTAACCACCACTGCAAAGAGTGCCAAAATCCCATAACTTGGGACGTAAACGGCGGACTTGAATTTACTGACGCTGAAAAGAAAGAAATTTTTGACGAGCTGGACAAATCGTACATATCGGGAATTACTTTCTCGGGCGGAGATCCGCTCCACCCTGCCAATATAGACGCAGTAACGGCGCTCGCAAAAGAAATACGCAAAAAGTATCCTAAAAAGACTATTTGGCTCTATAGCGGATACGAGTGGGAAGAAGTAAGAGATTGGGAAATAGTTAAGTATCTTGACGTAATGGTAGACGGCAAATTCAAAATCGAACTTCTTGACCCAAAGCTATATTGGAAAGGCTCTTCAAACCAAAGAGTTATCAACGTGCAGTCTACGCTCAAAACAGGCGAAGTCGTACTGCACGCTCAATAAATACTTTGTCAACAAAAGAAACACGATATATACTAAAGACAAAACGGGAGCAAATGCTCCCGTTTGTTTTAACTTATTGATTTTACATTTATTTGGTAGTAGACCCAAAGCCTCCGTCGCGCTTTGCGCTGACTTCATCGTCCACGGTAATGCCATACTCTATAAATATACCTTGAATAAAACCGTCGCCTTGGTTGACTACCACCCTCTTTCCCTCATTTGTAGCGTTGGTAAGTTTGCAGAAAATATGTCCCTCGTTGGAAGAGTGGAAGTAGTCGCTGTCGATAATACCGACGGTATTGTTGAGTTGCAATCTAAACTTAAAGCCCAGTCCGCTTCTCGGATAACATTTAAGTACCCAATTCTCTTCAATCTCGACACGAATACCGGTAGGTATCTTAATGGTCTGATTAGGCTCAAGTTCTATCTTAATAGGGGCAAAAAAGTCGTACCCTGCCGAACCCGTCGTCGCCCTTTTCGGCAATTTGATATTATCGTAAATCGCCTTTACGTCATCGCCATCGCCAAACGTGTCAATCCAATCTTTCTTGAATTGTTCAAATGAAACTTTGTGAAATTTTGCTATTTTCTGCATTTATGTAATCTCCTATAATTAAATTTATAAATACGAATCTATTCTATTCAAGGAATCTTGCCAAAGTAGAACTCTCCTTTAGAGATTCGAGTTAAGTGAGTACGAGCAAGATTGCGTCAGTAATTTGCGTAGTAAGAAGAATTCGAATAGCAGGCGTACTATATGTACGTCAAGAGGCTAAGACGAACTTCATACGTAAATTAGTACAAGGTTGCCGTACGAACTTAACGAGAAGCTCTGTCCTAGAATGTCGCCAACTCTTGCTCAGGCTTGACCGTCTTTTCGATAGACATAGCCTCAAACACCGGACCTACTCCCTCGTATACTTCATGTTTTCTAAATTTAACTTTTGCGGTAATCTTTACCCAATCTCGTTTTTTAAGAGCTATCACCTGCTTGTATTCGCATACGAAAGCGCCGTAGAAGATATCCGCTTCACAACACGTCATAATATGTCTGCCAAGCACGATAGTATTCTTCGGCAATGTATCGTCGACTGCCACAATTCCCTTAAATGACAGTATTTTGCCATCGTACTTCTCGCCCTCTTCGCAAATATCTCTGTAAAATTCTGCATAGTCCTCGTCTTTTATCTCGACAATAGGCGTATTTAGGTCATACGGCAACGGGTCGGGTATATTGTCCGGCTCAACGTGTCCGTCCTTGTATTCGTAGAGTATGTCAATTTTTCTACCTGCCGTCCTTACGATTTTGTGAAATTCCATTTTGTCTTTGGAATTATCAAAACGATTGAATATAACGGCTTCGCTACATTGCATTTTATCAAAAGTCAATTGACGCATATTAGCGTTGAAGTTAAAGAAAGTATTGCTGTCGGCAATCATAAGTACTTGCGCCAATACCCAATTTGACGGCATTACGTCTAGAAACTTACCTACTTCCAACATTCCGTTGTACTCTACGATTACTCGCTGAATACCGTGTTTCTTTGCGATTACTTCAAGCACTTCGTCATTTATGTCGGCTATGTCTTCAACGTATTCTATATGCACGTTGTCAGATGCAAAATACTTAGGCTGATACTCTTCTTCGCCCTCTTCAAAGACAAGAAGCAAAGTTTTCTCGCCCTCGTTGAACCTATCGTCCGTCATCATTTCCTGAATGAACTTGGTCTTTCCGCTCTCCAAAAATCCCGTAAATAAATATACAGGTATCTCCATTCTTTTATCCATTGTTAAGCCTTTACTCCAAACAGCTCAATAAGTTTTTCTTGATTTATCTTGCTTCCGATTACGCATATTCTGCCAATAACTTCCCCTCCGCCGTATCTAACGTCGACTTCTTCGGGTACGTAGTCAAAGTGTATCCACTTGCCGTCTTGAGAGCTGACAATACCTTTTGCTCGCAATATTGCGCCGTATTCTCCGCTGTCCAAACTCTCCAATATAGTCTTGATTTGTTCTTGAGTATACTTGCAAGTTGTCTCTACTCCCCAACTGGTAAATACTTCGTCAGCGTCGTGTCCGTGATGGTGGTGATGTCCGCAACTGCACTCTTCGCCATGTTCGTGGTGATGCTCGTGCTCGTGTTCATGGTGATTACCGCAGCCGCACTCTTCGCCATGGTCGTGATGATGTTCGTGTTCGTGATGATGTCCGCAACCGCACTCTTCATCATGGTCGTGATGGTGATGCTCGTGATCATGGTGATGATGTCCGCCACATACGGGGCAAACTTCCTCTTCTTCAAGTTTCTTCAACTCGCATGCAAGCGATTGAGCATTGGTCATTGCGTCGAAAATCTTCTCACCATCTATCTCTTCCCAAGGCGTAGCGACAATTACGGCTTTCTCGTTTAGCGACTTGACGGTATCAAGACAGTACTGTAGCTTGTCCTCGGAAATATCCGTCGTGTGCGACAATACGACGCACTTTGCCTGCTCGATTTGATTTTTGTAGAACTCGCCGAAATTTTTCATATACATTTTGCACTTCTTTGCGTCTACAACTGCTGTCAACGACGTTACTTCACTATTTGGAAGCTCAGCCGACAAAACGGCTTGCAATACGTCGCTCAACTTACCTACGCCGGACGGCTCTATGACTATTCTGTCCGGAGCATACTCCGTATATACTTTGTTAAGAGCTTTCTTAAAGTCGCCGACTAACGAACAACAAATACAACCGCTGTTCATTTCATTGATTTGTATGCCTGCGTCTTTCAAAAAACCGCCGTCTATGCCTATATCCCCAAACTCGTTTTCTATAAGCACAATCTTCTGTCCCTTAAGCGCTGAAGATAACAACTTCTTTATTAAAGTCGTCTTACCTGCTCCCAAAAATCCTGAAATTATATCAATTTTTAGCATATTTCACCTCGCTATAAAACTTTATCTAATTTATTTCCTGCTTATATATTCTATCACTTATTTGATATTTTTACAACTTAAAGATGTCAACAATTACTTCGTTAAGACGAAAGTCATAATTGAATTTGGCATGACGCTAACGCTTCCGCCAAGCTCATACTCTCTGACTTGCCAATCTACGTTATCGTCAGTCAAAACTTCTCTAACTGTCTTATATCCGTTCAAACCTTTCAAATTGATTTTGCGCGACCTATTACTGTCATTGAGTATAATCACACTAATGCTGTCATCGGGATTTTTGAACGCGCAACACTCAACTCCGTTGATACCTAAAAAGTCGCTATAGCCGGAAAAAATCCTGACGCTACCGCGCTTAATATGATTGGAAAAGTGCTTCATAACGTAATATCTCTTGCTCTCCTGAAGCAATTGCGTACCGTCTTCGTCTGTAAGCCAATATACAAGTCCGTCCTCGTATCCGCCTCTCGCTATCGACAGCCACCAACTCCAATCGGTTACGTTGAGCATATTTATATCTCGCATAATTACTTTTCCGCATTTGAAGCCCATAGCCATAGTAGGGTCTACGCCTATCAAAGTGGGCTCTAAGCCCCACTCCAACGTACAGTATTCGCTCATACTTACGCTAATATTTGGATAATACTTTGCCATATAATCCGCAAATAGTTCTCTATAGAACACCGACGTAGTTGCGCCGTAAGAATGCAATGATATATGCGTTATGTCCTCAAAAAACTCATATTTTTCAAATTCCGTCATATACTCGTTGAACTTAGTGCGAGTGGAAAGGATCATTTTGTAATTCCCGCTCTCGAAAATATCCATCTCAAACTTGGTATTGTGTGACAAATTAAATTCTTTGAGCCGACTATAAAAAGTATTATAGAACTTGGCAAGCGGTTTGGGATCATAGTGACAGCCCTCTTGCGTAGCCTCTTCACCGCCCCATTTCCATTGCGGTTCGTTGACAGGCGATATAATTATTTCTATATCCTTATCGTACTTACAAATGATATTTTCGTAAAGATAATTGACAATTACGAGCATATACTGCGAAAACGCCTCATAGCACTCTTCTTTGAGATTGTTGTCGTATACGTTTTCGCCGTGCGTCTTACCGTTGAGCGTCATTAGATAATGCGGAGAATTGGCAAAGAAAACCACTTTATTTATATTGCCAAGCGAAAGCGCTCTTTCGAACGTATCAATCACCGCTTGATCTCTATTTTCAAAGTCATAGTTGCTCTCATCGGCAAATACGCTATAATCTCCGTCAAAGTTGTCGGCGACAAAAAACGATTCCGCTCCTCTCGCAGGATCCTCGTAGTTGTCAACTTCTATTCCGCCGGCGCCGATGTTATATCGAAAGATATTAAGCGCAAGTCCGCTGTTGCCATAGAGCATTTCCATAGCCGTATCCTTAAAACTTTCGTCCTCAAGCTTACCTAGATCTTGATATATCCAAGCCGACGATGCGCCAAAGCCTTCCATTGTCTGGTAACGCTTAGAAGTATCAAGCGAGATAGTAGTCGTTCCAAAGACTACCGCCAAAGAATATATTCCCAATACGCATCCCACCAGCGCAACGGCGCAAGTCAAACAAGCGATGGTTTTCAATACTCTTTTCTTTATCATTTACCCCTCTATCACCGGATTCGTCATTATATAAGTCGTGACAGACTTTGCCTTTGACGTGATATATCCGTTGTATTTATATTCTTGAGTTTCCCAATTTCGGGTTTGGGTAGTAACTATCTCTTGAATATTTTCGTAACCGCCCTTAATCTTTATCTTTTTATCTCTCTTGCTGTCGTTGATGACAACCAACACTATACTGCCGTCTAATCTTTTGAATGCAACGCACTCAACGCCGTTGATACCGAATGAATCGTTGTAGTCCGCGCTTATGCGTACGCTTCCCTCAGTAATATATTTCGAGAACTGTCCCACCGTATAATATCTTCTCGTCGACCAGACTCTGTCTGCTCCGTCCCAATACAAAAGACCGTCTTCGTAATCGTAGTTTTTATGCGATAGCGACAGCCAATAATTCCAACTTACCGCGTCAATCATCTTTAGGTCGCGAAGTAATACTTTTGCAGAATAAATTCCCATATCTATGCTCTCGCTGATTCCGCTTTGCAAAACGCAATACTCGCTTACGCTGACGCCTTTTTCGGAGAGTTTGTTCTTTGAGTAATTATTGAACATCATACGCGGCATTTTTTCAATATCAGCGCCGTATGAGTGTACTGATATACAGTCTAATTCGTCAAACCAATCATATTTTGAAAATTCGTTTATATAAGTCTTAAACTTCGTCTTATGTTCGGTAAACTTGTAATTACCGCTCTCAAATATATCCATACTGAAATTAGTAGAATTTTTTTCGTTGTACTGAGTAAGTTCTTTATAGAATATATCGTAGAACTTTGCAAGTTGCTTGGGATCATAATGACAGCCTTCTTGAGTAGCGTTGCTTCCGCCCCAATCCCATTGAGGTTCGTTGACGGGAGAAATTTTTATTTTAATATCGGAGTCGTACTTACATACGTAATTCTTATAAAGATAATTTACTATGACGAGCATATATTTCGAAAACGCCGTATAACACTCTTCCTTAAGGTTGTTTTGCATTTTCTCCTCGCCGTGCGTCTTACCGTTTTTCGTCATAAGATAATGCGGTGAATTTGCAAAAAACACCACTTCTTTTATATTGCCGAGCGAAAGCGCTTTGTCAAAGAGTTCTCTTACTCCCCTATCTTTCGTAAAGTCATAATTACTCTCGTTGGCAAAGACCGAATAATCGCCGTTGAATTTCTCCGCAATAAAAAAACTCTCCGCTCCGCGCAACGGGTCTTCGTAGGTATCTACTTCTACTCCGCCGGCGCCTACGTTGTACCTAAAGGTATTAAGTTCAAGCCCGCTATCGCCGTAAAGCGCTTCCATAGTATCGTCTTTTAGCTTGGTATTTTCAGATAACCCGAAAGATTGATATACCCACGCCGATGATGCGCCAAAGCCTTGGAAAACTTGATACGTTCGGGTTTCGTCAAGAGTGATAACCGTCTTGCCGTAGGTTACGCCCAACGCATAAAAACCGAATGCCGAGCCGATGATGACGGATATAATAAGAAAACTTATTATAGTAATAACGACAACATGTTTTTTTGAAAATTTATGAGTTGCTTTTTTATCTTTAGATTTTTCTTCTTTATAGATGTTTTCTTTCATAATAAATTTTTCTTCCCTTTTATGGTATATTTTACCACGACTTTATAAATTTGTCTATAAAAATATTGAAAATCTATATCAATATCGTTGACAATAACGTTATAGTACATTATAATCGACTTGTTTAATAATTCTAAACTTTTTGTTTATCATAACAAAACTTTCTAAAAAATTTGTTTAGAATTACTAAACCCAGCTTATAGGAGAAAAAATGGATATCGGAGTTAAATTAAAACGGTTGAGATTGCAATGCGGACTTACTCAAGAAGAGCTTGCCGATAGATGCGAATTAACGAAGGGATACATATCTCAATTGGAGAACAATCTTACCTCTCCGTCGATAGCTACTCTTATGGATATACTTGCGGTACTTGGAAGCGACCTTAAATCTTTTTTCAACGAAGAAGTAGACGAGCAAATAGTATTTCAAGAGCAAGACTTTTTTGAAAAGGAAGACGACGGCGAACTAATAACTTGGCTTGTACCTAATTCTCTCAAGAACGAAATGGAGCCCATACTTCTCACTCTGCAATCGGGAGTAAGCACGACTGAGGATATGCCCCACGAAGGCGAAGAGTTTGGGTACGTCCTGCAAGGTCAAGCAATATTGCATCTTGGCAAAAAGTCATATGAGATAAAGCAAGGTAATTCATTTTACTTCACAAGTAAGAAAAGACATTATATAGAAAACAACAGTAAAGAAATAACAAAAATTCTTTGGGTATCCAGCCCGCCGACTTTTTGAGATTGGGAGTGACTTATGATGAGCAAAAATATACAAAACAACAAAGACTACATAATCCAACTTCAAGGATTGACCAAACAATACGGCAACAAGACGGTCGTAAACAATATTAATCTCAATATCGAAAAGGGACAGTTTGTCACCTTTCTCGGACCTAGCGGTTGCGGAAAGACAACGACTTTGAGAATGATTGCGGGTTTTGAGATACCCACGCAAGGCAAAGTGCTTTTCGACGGTGTGGATATAGCAAATTTTCCGCCTCACAAGCGCCCCGTCAATACGGTATTCCAAAAGTATGCGCTATTTCCTCATCTCAACGTCTTTAACAACATTGCTTTTGGCTTAAAACTTAAAAAGATAGAAGTTGAATATACCAAGAAAAACGGAGAAAAATCAGTTAAGCAAATCAAGCTCAAGAACTTCCTTGTAGACCCAAATACAGGCGACCCCGACTTCTCTATCGCTAATAACGACTATTTTTCCTATATAGATAAGGGATACGTACCTCTTCGCAAGATAAAGAAAAAAATAAGCAAAACGGCGAAAAACGGCCGCGTGGAGAAAGAAATAAACGGATATAGATATTATATCGACAAAAAGGTGCGTCGCGCGCTGAAAATCGTAGGTTTAAGCGATTACGAAACTAGAGACGTAGACTCTCTCTCCGGCGGTCAACAGCAAAGAGTTGCTATCGCAAGGGCTATAGTCAACGAGCCAAAAGTACTTCTTTTGGACGAACCGCTTGGCGCTCTCGACCTCAAAATGCGTCAAGAAATGCAAATCGAATTGAAAGAAATGCACAAAACGCTTGGCATTACTTTTATTTACGTCACTCACGACCAAGAAGAAGCCTTGACAATGAGCGATACCGTAGTCGTAATGAAAGACGGCGAGATATTGCAAGAAGGCTCGCCTATCGATATATACAACGAACCGCAGACTGCGTACGTTGCAGACTTCATAGGCGAGAGTAACATTCTCGACGGCGTCATGATTGAAGACTATAGGGTAAATATCGTAGGCGCTGAATTTAAGTGCGTAGACGCAGGCTTTGGCGAGAACGTCCTCGTAGACGTAGTTATTCGTCCGGAAGATATCGAAATCAAGAGTAAGGAAAAAGGCATACTCACCGGCGTAATCAAGTCGAGTATGTTCCGCGGCGTACATTACGAAATGGTATGCGAATGTAACGGCTATGAATTTACTATACATAGCACCGTTGAAGCGCCAATCGGCAAAGAGGTCGGCTTGTACGTAGCTCCGAAAAATATTCAAATAATGAAAAAAGAACACGTAGACAATACCGTTTCGGTGACCTTTACATCAAATACGACTTTCGACTTATACGGAGGAGAATATCAATTTAACCCTACCTCGCTATTTGAAAATGCAGAATACGATGAAGATCAAGACCTATTGAAAATCGCAGGCGAAGAAATAACCCTCAAGGGCAAGGAAGCGACGGTAAGTTTCGCATTTGCCGATATAGATATGACGGACGATGAATACGACGCTCCGCTCGCCGGAAATGTTGACAGTATGATTTACAAAGGAAAGAACTATATCGTTGATATTAAGACCGATGACAACCGCCATATCTACGCAGATACTCAATATCTTTGGGACAAAGGCGACAGAGTGGGAATTAAAGTGGACAAATTCAAATTTATTTCTTTCACGGAGGGCAAGTAATGTTCAAAAAATCTTTGGCAATCCCCTACGCTCTCTTCATGCTGCTTTTCGTATTGCTGCCGCTCGTTTTAGTATTGGTATTCGCTTTTATAGACGTCAACGACGGCACGTTCGATTTACTTGCCAACTTCAAGGAACTTGCAAAAGAAAAGGCGCTGGGCAAAGTAATAGGCAATTCGCTTATCGCGGGACTTTCGACAAGCGCGCTGTGTATATTAATAGGATATCCAATCGCGTACTATCTCACCAAACGCGAGTTCAACAAAAAAGGAGTAATGATAGGTCTCTTCCTAGCGCCGATGTGGGTCAACTTCCTTTTGCGAATGATGGCAACCAAAGCCGTATTCAACGTAATAGGTATCAAAATGGGTATGGGCGCTGTTATATTCGGCTTGACTTATGAGTTTTTGCCGTTTATGATAATGCCGCTTTACAATACCCTGCTCAAAATAGACAAGTGCTATATCGAGGGCGCAAGCGATTTGGGCGCAACGCCGACAAGAGCTTTCTGGAAAATCACCGTTCCCCTTTCTATGCCGGGAATAATAAGCGGACTAACCATGGTTATGATACCGTCAATCACAACTTTTGCCGTAACGGAAATTATGAGCAACGGCAAGATGATGTTACTTGGCGACTTTATCTACTCGCTCAAATCAGATAGCCTTAACATGGCGGCGGCAATATCGTTCGTATTATTGATATTTATGGGACTATCTATGTTTATATCCAACAAATACAGCTCGGATAACTCCAGCAAAGGAGGCGGAATATGGTAAGAAAAATACTTGTAAAAACATTTATTGCTCTGGTGTTAATAATGCTGTATCTTCCTATAATTTGGATGATAGTATTCTCCTTTACGGAAACTCCGTCGTTTAGCGATTGGAGCGGGTTTTCTTTCAACAACTATATCAACCTCTTCAACGGATCAGGTCCAAATGCCGACAAAATTCAAGAAGCGCTTATCAATACGATATTCGTAGGTTTTTTCGTCAGCTTACTCTCAACGGTGTTGGGTACGCTCGGCGCTATAGGTCTGCACGCTATACACAGCAAACGCATAAAGGCTGCATACAACACCGTAAATCAAATACCGATGATAAACAGCGAAATAGTCACGGCTATCGCCTTGGCATTGGTATTTAATCTCTTTGCGTCAATGTTCAAAATCAACGACGGAAGTTGGGGCATAACCGCTTTCAAATTGATACTTGCGCAAACGACTTTCTGCGCTCCGTACGTACTTCTCAACGTGCTACCGAGATTGCAAAAGTCAGACAATAAGATATATGAAGCGGCGCTCGACCTCGGTTGTACGCCTGCTAAGGCAATGTTTAAGGTAGTGATACCCGACATATTGCCGGGAATTATCGTAGGTGCATTGCTATCGTTTACGCTGTCGATTGACGACTTTGTAATCACCAAAGTAAACGTAACGTCATTTGAGACGCTTTCTACCCTGCTTTACGGACTTAAAAACGGTAAGCACCCGTTGCCGGCAGATATAAGGGCGTTGTTTACGATTATATTCTTTATCGTATTTGCATTAATGATGATACTATACTCACCGAGAAAGAAGCAAGAGGTGAAAAAATGAAAAGAAGATTGACCGTAATTGCAATATTATTTACGTTGACACTCTCACTTGTACTGCCACTGGTATTGAGCGGGTGCGCGCCTCGCGATGAAATACTCAAGGTATATAATTGGTCAGAGTATATAGGCGAGGACGTAATTGAAGAATTTGAACAATACTATCACGAAATTACCGGCAAAAATATAACCGTCAAATACGACCTATTCGACGAAAACGAACTTATGTATTCGCAAATCAAGACAACGCAAGCCGACTATGACGTAATTTGCCCTTCCGACTATATGGTAGAAAAAATGATAAAGGAAAACCTGCTCTTGAAGTTGGAAGCAAACCTCAACGACCTCGGTTTTGGAGAAATTGAAGACTATCGAAACGATATATCTCCTCTGCTAATGTCGGGAAATACGCAGGACGGCTATTATTTCGATTATGATTACGACTCCCAAAGCGGCGAATATAATCTGTACTCTCGCGCTTATACTATGGGTACGCTGGGAATACTCTACGCCAATGACGCGACTGCATACAAAAATTCAAAATACGGAACTTATTCCTCTATGCAAGAATACGTTGAGTCCAACGGCTGGGCTGTTCTTTGGGACGAGGCTTTCAATCAAAGAATAATGATGAAAAACTCTGTGCGCGATACGTACGCTATAGGCGCAATTTATACGCTTCTCAACGAATATTCCAGCGAGTTTTTACCTAATATAACTCCGTCAATGGCGCTCAATGCCACCGACCCAACCAACGTGGCAAAGATTGAAAAACAACTTATCGCTCAAAAGAAACTTCTCAAAGGTTATGAGAACGACGAGGGCAAAGAAGTTATCATTACGGGAGATATCGATATGACCTTGCAATGGGCTGGCGATGCGGTCTACTCTATGGGCGACTTGCAAGAAGAATTGTCAAGAGAAAGAGATATGTCCTACTTCGTACCATACGAAGGCTCCAACTTGTTCTGCGACGCTTGGTGCATACCAAAGTACAGCAGGAACACACTAGCCGCCAACCTTTGGATAAACTTTATGTGCAAAGGTGAAATTGCCATAGAGAATATGGACTATATCGGCTACACTTCAGGCGTTGTATCTCAAGAAGTATTCGATTATATTGTAGAAAACTGGGCAAGCGAAGAAGAAACTGAATATTTTATAGACCTTTCTTACTTCTTTGGCGCAGACTGCGGATTTGACACGACCTTATACGTTGCTGAAGAAGATTACAATGCTTTTGAGGCGCAATTCCCCACCTTGGAAATCGTGCAAAGATGCGCCGTAATGAAAGACTACGGCGACCAAACCCGCGCAATGAACAGAATGTGGCGAAACGTAAAAGCGTAATCAATATAATCATCTTGAGCTTTGCAAATTGATTTAACATAATAACCATCCACCCGTCAAACGGGTGGTATTTCACAATATCGGGTAAAACCCTTTGGTACTAGCCACGCCTAAATGGCGTATGTAGGTCTGCCACTTGCGAACTATTTGCCGTGCTTTTCGAATGGATCAAACGCTTCTGCTATGCACAGCTGTTCTACTGTTCTGTCTTCTTCCAACTGATTCTGTATGTATTCCTTTATTCTCTCGGTGTTTTTACCTACCGTATCGACATAATACCCTTTACACCAGAATTCCCTACTTCTGTATTTATATTTCATATTTGCCCACTTTTCGTATATTAGCAAACTGCTCTTTCCTTTTAGAAATCCCATAAAACTCGCTACGCTTA
>CAJTPC010000003.1:0-70822 GCA_910578245.1 uncultured Christensenella sp.
GAATAAATTAATACAGTAAATTTTCGAATTTTCAACAATTATTTAGAAAATTTTACATTGCAATTTTTGGACACAACCTATTGACTTTAGCATTCAAAAGTCCTTATAATAACCTCACTAAATAAATATGAGGGGGATTAATTGTTGTGTGGGGAGCAATAGTCGGTGATATAGTTGGTAGTAGATTTGAGTTCAATAATTACAGGGGAAAGGACTTTGAACTATTCGCTCCAATGTGTTGCTACACAGATGATTCGGTGCTTACAATTGCTATAGCCGAAGTTTTGATGAAGTACGAAAGTATTTTGGACGAAGAGCAGTTTAAGAAAGATTTAGTTTCTGCTTTTCATAAATATGGTATGGAGTACTTGAGTTGTGGTTTCGGCGGTAGGTTCTTTGAGTGGATTATAGAGGGGAATACTCAACCTTACAATAGTTATGGCAATGGCTCTGCAATGAGAGTATCTGCAGTTGCTTGGTATGGCAATACGCTTGAGGAAGTAGAGAGAATTGCAAGACTTACGGCAGAAGTGACCCACAATGCTAAAGAAGGTGTCGCTGGGGCCATGGTGACAGCAGGAAGTATCTTCTTGGCAAGAACAGGTAAAAGCAAGGATGAGATTGAAAAGTATATAGAGAGTTTTGGTTACAATCTTGACACAAGAGTAGCAACGTATCGTAAGACTAATAGATTTGACGAGACGTGCCCAAAAACTATCCCTGTTGCAATGGCATGCTTTTTAGAAGGGGATGACTTTGAAGACGTGTTGAGGAATGCTATCTCAGTTGGAGGTGATAGTGATTCTATCTCGGCAATTGCTTGTTCGGTAGCCGAAGCTTTCTATGGAGTAAATGATTGGTTCAAAGAGAAAGTAAGAATCAATCTTGACAAAAAGTTATACGCAGTAGTAAAAGATTTCGACAAAAAGTATTTAAATAAGAGAGAAAAAAGTAATATGGAAAATGAGTATGACATATTGGCAAAGAAGTTCAATGGTTTTTATAAAGTAAGCATGTTGCCGGAAGAGAATGGATCATGTATTCTATTAAAAAATGGATTTTTTCTTAATCTCAATGGTGCTACACATACTGACTTTAAAATGGATTGCAAAAGAGTAGGGTATGATATAAATTTACTATGTAAAGATGCGATATATCTCAACAATGGCAAGAATGATTTAAATAATGTGCCATATCCTTACTTTATGGCAATAACAACGCCAACCAAAGAACAGTATACATCACTCAAGTTATGGTTAGATACTTTAACGACTGAAATTATTGAGATAGATGTAGGAAAGGATTCGAAAACATATAATATAAGGGAACTAGGTGTGGACTATATTATAGATATAGCAAAAGATTTTTTTGATGGCAATGGGTTAAAATAGTGGCAACGATTGTACAACTGGACTTAAATAAAATATATGTTGCTTAGATTGTTTAGGTTAGTTGTAGACTTATTTATTTTTTAATAAATTTAAGATTGCTTCCTTTTTAATTGGACTTGCAGTTTTTAACAATTCAATAATTTCTTTATCTTGAGAATAAGCATAAGGGTCATAATAAAAGAACTCAGACTCAGTAGAATTGCAAGCCGAGATAATTTCAAGCAAGGCAGATACCGATGGCTCAAAGCTGTCGTTCTTAGACTCCAATCTGGATATATATGCGGAGTTTTTACCGATTTTAAGACTTAAATCACGAGCAGATAGTCCTGCTTTCGTTCTCATTAAACTGATACGTTCAACAACTTCATTTTTATTCATATTTACATCTCCCATATTTAAATTATATAAAATATATGGGTGTTGGGATATTTCATATTACTTATAAAAATTACACACTATGTAATATTATTGAATATATAAGTGCAATTAGTTGCTTTTAAGTGCAAATCGGGCTATAATTATATCCATAGTAAAACGTGGCTATTTTAGCTGTAGGTAGGAGATTGAAATGAAAAGATTTTTTATTGATTTGTTTAAAAATGAATTTGGCACAACAAAAACTCTAATTGTTAATGGCAGTGATAGAGTTAGAAATTTATTGCGACATGTGCTATTTATTTGGGTCATAGCTTTAATTGTTTTAATAATAACAGGTTCGATAAGTGGTTTTCGTCACTCAAAAAGTAGAATCAAAATAGAAGAAGCCTATTACGATGAATTTTCTGATTCCTGCACAGTAACTTATACTATAGAAAATAAAAATAAATCTAATTTGGTTGATTTTACGTTGCAATATAAAGTAAAGGATAAAAATACAGGCAAGACAATTTATTCAGGGGAAGAATACGTGGGGTATCTGTTTCATACGATAGATTCGAGCAAAGACCATTTCTCCATTAATTTTAAAACTACTCAAATTGGTGCAGATGGAACAGAGCATAGGACTTCTTATTCTGACATGGTAATAGAGTATAAAATAATAAAGACTAATTTCTCAGATGGATTCTTATTATATTGGATTAAGGAAGCGAGTGTAGCCGTAGTTTGCTTGCCATTAGTTTATTATCTCGGTAAGTTTTCATTTGTTGTGTTTCCAGTTTGTTTGTATGTTTATTCTAATAATATTAAAAATTTTGTGTTACGTAATTTAGTAAAAATAGTATTGTTGATACCATATCTTTGGGGAGCATTGCTATATGGACAAAAGGATTTTAAAGGTAAGATAGCAGTTGACGTCAATGGGAATCCAATTGGTGTATATGACCCCGAAACAGGATTGATAACAAAAAATGACAAAGTAGTTGTGCCTATAAATAAAGATTCGATAAAGAAAAAATAAATTTAAGAGAGGTAAAATAAAATGGGAAAAGACAATTTGACAAAAGGACAAGATTCAAATTCTATTAAAGATTTTGAAATTAAATCTGTATGGAAGAAAAAACTACCGTGGAGCAAAGAGAGTTTTTTTCGAAAGGCATTAATATCATTAGCAAAGGATGAAATATATCCAGGATTGCTTTTTGGTGACTTTGAAATTTCTGAAATAAACGATGAATTTTTTGTTGCAAGTACAGATATTGATATTGATTATTCTTTTGAGCTTGGTACTCCGCATGTTGTAACAGCCGAGTATTTGGGGCATGATATACGAGACGTAGTGCTTGATTGGAATTTGGTTCAATATAATAATCACGAGGTAATACATATTGCCTGCAATAAGAATATGAGTAACATAGTTGTCGATTCTTCAGTTGGTTATGATGATAAACAAAAAATGAATAGAGAACTTGAAGAAATGGATGTATCGAGATATTATAAAGAGGCAATAGAGAAGAGAAACAACGCCATAGGATTCCCTGCTGAGGAAATGAGAGGTGAATTTGAGGAGCTACCGATTGAGTCTTTTGAATTCTCTGAAAAGGACGTTGACGATTTGATAAGTTTAAGTTGGCAGAAAGCCAGCCGTGCTTACAAATCTAGTAAACATGCGAAGAATTTGAAATTAGATAACTTAAAATGGAATACGTTGCAAGCATATGGATTGGTTATTCCCAGATACAAGCTCACGTACAAATACAGGAATTCGGACTATTCTATTCTCAGTAACATATGGTTAGAAGATTCTATAGAAATAGACCAAAACATACCTTCTAGTAAATATGATTTATATACGAGCAATAGAAAAGGCGAACCTCTTTATGATAAAATGATTAAGCAGATTGAAGACGCTTGTTGTACGGAGCAGGAGGTCAATCAAATAAAGGGGACTCAGCAAGTTAAGAAGGCAGAGCCGACGTCTAAGATAACGTCAATGATAAATAAGATTATTGGCAAGGTTTCTGAATTGATTGGAATTAAAGCTAAAGCAGAAGTGGATTCTAAAGATATAGTTAACGTAAAGATTCAAGTATCAACTAAGAATGGGGTTGAAGACAGAATTGTTAGCTACAGTAGAAGTAATGACCCTAAATTGCCATATTCGACTCGAGATGCACAATGGCTAATAGGTGTGGCAATGGCACTAGCTCGTTACAATCTTGCCCCATTGACTGAAGATGAATACAAAGAGTTTAGATGGAATTTAGCAGAACAATGAAATAAGTTGACTCTTTCGTAAAAAAGTCGTACAATAAAACTACCATAAAGAGCACACGAGGGACGGCCCTGAAGACTGTGCAGCAACCTACCAATAGGCAAGGTGCTAAAGGCTGAGAACTATGGGCTTGTCATATTAAGCATATCAAAGCTCATCGGACGATGGGCTTTTTTCAATGCCTCTTTATGGAATAAATTTAGAGGTGAGGAAATGGAAAACAAGGAGCAATTCAAATCAAACGGTTGGGAGTACAACTGTTTGAGCGATGAATATTTTGAGAAGTTAGAGCAAGTGTCTGTGGATGATATTAGAAGTCTAACAAGGCAAGAACTAGATAATATACCATTGACATGGCTTGTGGATTGGGCAGAAGTTCACGATTTAATGAACAATCAGTTAGTTGTGGATTGGTTGGAGAGAATTCGTGCAGATAGAAGCCGACCTAAATTCGATAATGATAAAATCATATTTAAAGGGGTATCAGAGAATAACCGTACCTATGCAGTCAATCATCATTTTTATGAAGACGAATTTACTTTACTATGAGGAAGAATAAGACGAAAGAATGAAATTTATGCTCCAACATCCGAGCAGGTAAAACTCTTGAATGATTGCTTTCGAGATTTCCTTGTAGAATACAAGAAGGCAATACAGATGGATGATGGCTTTTTGTGTGCTACGTTTATTGATAAAAAGATTTATTTTAAGAGATTGGCAGATTTCCGCTATCACTTTATAAGCGTAGGAAAGAAAAATGATATAAGACAAGACGTTTGTAGCATACAGACGTTTTTGGAAAGGAGTACGTTCTTCGGTGCAATAGAGCCGCAGAAAAACAAAATATCAGACAAAATAATTGCGTGGATAAGAAGTGGCGATTTTCCGTTATTAAATGCAGGAGATATGTACTTGCGTTATGAGTGTAAGTATCTTTGCGATTGTGCAACTCAAAAGGTTGCTAATTATTTGACCAAACTTGATGGGCAAAATCGATGTGTACCTCAAAGACAAGTCTATGGGATGAATATGATAACCATTCTTTCAGCAAAAAAGAAGTATGTACGTTATGCTCCTATCAATCCAAGAGGATTGGAACTTGAAATAATATTAGACGGTAAAAACTATGTTGCTACGTGGCAAAGAGATATGTTTCATATTTGGATACAAACGCATCACAAAGACGTGGCGGTGACTATCGCAAAAGAAGTAGAAGATTATTTGACAGAATTATTATACTCTTAATTAAATTGTGGTAAGTATAGAGAAAATATTTGAAAATAAATAGATTGTAGACATTGCAAATTGAGAAAACTGTGCTATAGTAAATATACGAGTATGTTAAGTAAAAATTGGAGATTAAATAATGTTAGACTACAATAATCAATATGATATGAGCACAATAAATTCAGCTGAAAGATTAGGAGAGGTAATTAAAGCTCAAGAAACACAAAGAAAGCGTGAGGCTCAAAAAGGAGCTGCGATTTTGCAGACGGCGGTTGAGAGTAAGAAACAGAACCAATTACTTTCTGCACAAATCGATGAATTAAAAGAGCAAAAGAAACTATTGTCAGAACAAGTTGTTGAATTGAAAGAACAAAACCAAGTAATTAAAGAAACGTGCGAGAATGCAAAAGCAGAGGCTGTGGAGAACCAAAAGCAAGCAAAGCAAAATAAAGTTTTTGGTTGGGTATCATTTGCAGTTGGTACAGTTATAGGCATTATTGGTATTGTGTTGGGAATTGTTTTTTAATTGGAAAGAGGTTGCGAAATGAATGACAAATTTAAAAAGGGTTTAATAGATATTTTGTATGGTTTATGGGATTTCTTAATTGTCATGTCTTTAATATCAATAATTACTTTTGCTTTTTGGAAAATCGATATTGTAACAAGACAGGTATTATGGTATTTGTCATGTGCTATTTGGATAAGTAGTTGTTTCAATAAGAAACATATGAATGATAGATTAACAATAATAGATAAATATAATAATTTATTGAATGCTACTTTTGTTATTGTCATACTTATTGTATTTGGTGGGGTTTTTCTTATAAAGACTTATGATACTAGCTTTAATTGGTATTGGTATGCTTTTGTGATAGTGGCAGTATTTACGTTGTGTGGAACTGGTTGTTGTGCAATTATAGGTTGGGAGAGGTCAGATAAGAGTGCGAATATAAAGAAAAGGATAATTACATTATCAGCAAAAATGTTATCATATCTCTGGCTAGCGGATTTATTCTATATGTCATTTATTGTCGGCAGTTTGCTTTTAAGATTTATTTTTGGGATAATAGTTCTTGCTATAATATTATCTAGTCTAGCGGTTGCATTTTTAAGTAATACTCAATCATCTAAATGGCTATTATTAATAGATTTTTTGTATGGAATTGGATTAACTATTTATTTAATATATATAATCCCAGAGAAATACACTAATTTACAAACAATAGTGTTTACCATTGTTGCGGCTGTTTATGGAGGATTGCTTACACTCGTTGGCGTAGCATGGACAATTAGAAAAGGTAATAAAGATAGAAATGAAGATTTAGAGCGTAGGGATAAAGAACGAAGAGAAGATTTAGAACGCATTGATAAAGAGCGAAGAGAAGATTTAGAGCGTAGGGATAAAGAGCGAAGAGAAGATTTAGAACGCATTGATAAAGAACGAAGAGAAGATTTAGAACGCATTGATAAAGAGAGGGCTGAAGATGAAAGAAAAAAATACAAACCCTTTTTCATTACAAGTGTGAAAAAACGCGAGGGCAATTACAGCACTATTGATTATCAATTTATAGAAAATGAAAGTTTTTCATTTTCTATAAATGAAAAATGCACTACACAACACTTAATTAGGCAATGGGTGATAATTAATACAAACCTAAATATGTTTGCTGTCTATGGGTTTAAGTTTAATAATAGTATAGTAAAAATTCATCCTTTTATGTTTGTGGACCTGAATGAAATTATAAATGTTAAAATACCCCCATTCTTTTTTATAGAAGAAATAAATAGAATTTCGATATTGGTTATAGATATGTTAGATAATGTCTATGAAGTTATTCTTGGATTTGATTCGGAAAAACAAGGTTCAGAAAACATATTGATAATAAAAGGAATTACTAGACCTAAATTAACAGATATAAATGTGGAACTTTAATATTTGTATACCAATACAATCCTTATATAAATATGTATTAAAAGTGCTTGACTTCAGGGGATTATTCCCGTATCATGGCAGCACCAAAAGTAAGTATAGTTTCTTTTGGTACGGAGATGAAGAGTATGTCTATATATGGATATGTTAGAGTAAGTACAAGAAAGCAAAAGTTAGACAGGCAGATAACAAATATAACGTCAGCCTATCCATCGGCAATAATCAAAAGTGAATTTTATACAGGCACAACTACAATTCGCCCTGAATGGGAAAAGTTGAAGAAGATGCTTAGGAGTGGGGACACTATAGTTTTCGACAGTGTGAGCCGTGTGAGTAGAAATGCAGATGATGGCTTTGCTAACTATCAAGAATTATTTAGTAGAGATATAAATTTAGTTTTCCTTAAAGAGCCACATATAAATACGGAAGTCTACAAGAAGTCAGTAGCAAAGGCATTGGATATTGAAGTCAACACAGGCAACGATGCTATTGACGAATACTTTGCAGGTAATATGGAACTTGTCAATAAGCTATTGATGAAACTTGCTCAACAACAAATCAAGGTAGCATTTGAGCAGTCGGAGAAGGAAGTAACAGACTTACATCAAAGAATATCAGAGGGAATGAGAGAAGGCAGAGTAAAGGGAAGTCGAATAGGATTAGTGAAAGGTACTAGCCTAACTACAAAGAAGTCAATAGACTGTAAGAAGATAATACAAACTCACTCTAAAAGTTTTGGTGGCAGTCTTTCTGACGATGAAGTAATTAAACTATGTGGATGCAGTAGAAATAGCTATTATAAGTATAAAAGAGAACTTATGAACTAAAAAAGTGACGAAACCTTTAACAATCACATACTTTGATAAAATAGAACGGCTAAACTGTATAGAAGAAATTGGTGTGGTATAAAATAGGTATCAGTTTAGGGGATATTATGAAATTAGAGAAGGAAATCAATTTAGACAAAATAGCAGGAAAGAATTTCGGTAAGGAAAATACATTAGAAAACTTTAAGGAAGCACAAAGACTTTTCAAGGAACTATTGTTGAGTGAGCCACCGTACAAAGAAGTTGAGTTTACAATAAGTCAAATATTAGGCTTAGGTATGAGTGATTTAACAATACCACAATATTGCAGTCATTGTAAGCAAGAGCGAAACTTTAAGTCCAAAGAAACATTTGATGCCAAAGATTACTTGCAAGAAGTTATCAATCTATTAGTAAGGGAAGATAAGGAAGTATATGAGAAGGGCGTTGCTTGGGCATGTAACATTGTAGTCAAGTGTGAACATTGCGGAGAACAGCATATAATTCCAATACTAATAAAGGATTCCAAGATACAAAGGCTTGGATAATCCTAATTTCTTTACAAAAAGTATAGACATAAATACAACACCATCAAATCTAATGCAATTATTGACCTTTAAGTTAAAAAATGCTACAATATGCTATAAGGAGATATTGGAAATAAAGTCAGTCAACACGCAAGGTTGAGTATAATGTGTGGCTCAAACAATACAAAGAAGAACGTGCAATATTATTGATGGATGGTTTGAAATTGCGATGAAAGAAATTGTTTTGAAATTGATAGATAAAGGATTAGTGGAAGCTCTGATAGGTTTATTTGGAGTTTTCGTTGGATGGTTTTTATCTTGGATTACTCAAAAGGGACGATTGCGTTTATTTGCTGATAATGGAATTAACGCAAAGTTTACAAATGTAAACGAAATTTTAGTTAATAGAAGAGAAGATGTCAAATGTTTTTCTTATAATATAAAATTAGATGTTTATAATGGTAGTAATTCTACAAAAATAATGAGGGACATTCAAATCTCTTTTGAAAATAAAGGCAAAATTATAAAAACGAGCATTCCTTATGATAACGCTAAAACTATTCGGGAGGGCGTTCCTATACATACAAATGTAGGGGTTGTAAATATACCACCCAAAAGTATTATCCATCTTGATTTGCGTAACTATTTTTGGAATAGTGAGATTGACTTTATTTGGGATGTAACAGTTGTCAAATTGTCATATAAAAATCATAAAGGGTGTTGTAAGTCCGTAACAATAGAAAAAGTTGATTTTAAAAATTTTGACTTTAGTTCAATGCAGCAGGAATGAAAATGTAAATACTGAAATGTTGCTGAAAATTTGCACAGCTATTTTTGACTTGCCTTTATAGGGGGTATTCCGATTATAGAACTCATCATTTAAAGGAAAGTCTTTATTATTATACAATATATATGGAATTTAAATAATACCTATTCTTTAGTTTACTTTTCCTTTAGATTATACTATAATATATCTACAAGGTTTTCTATTAATATGTCTTTCGACAGGATTGATTTACGCAAGCTAACCAAAAACCCCTTGCATAAAAACAAGCTAAATGTAGGAAGACAGACAAAGACGAAAAACGATAACAAATATAGAGAGACCTTGTGAAAACGAGGTCTTTTTTCTATGTTTATAGGCTTGGAACAAGCCAATTATGTTAAAGAGTATCCTCAATAAATTAAGTGAATAAGGTGTCAAAAAAAATTGTATGCTTGCGTAAAGCAATCTTGTCGCAAGACATCGGTTGTCTTTCGACAAGATTGATTTACGCAAGCCCCCCAAAAATAACTTGCACTAAATTAAGCGAGATGTAGGAAGACAGACAAAGACAAAAAACGATAAAACAAAGAAATTTAAGAGAGACCTTGTGAAAACGAGGTCTTTTTTCCTATTTATGAGCCTAAATGAGTGAAGAGTATCCTCAATAATTAAGTTACATCAAGTGTCAAAGAAAAGTGTCAGGCTTGCGTAAAGCAATCTTGTCGCAAGACATCGGTTCAGCATTCAATTCAAACCGCCGTACATTTGGTACGGCGGTTTTCTTTTAGCATACTTATATAAAGTCCAAAAATTTACGCACATTGGAAGATTAAGAAATTTTGTAAAATATACCAAATATTTGTAATACTAAATAATAAATATATATTGAAAACTCTTGATTATTGTGATATAATCTACCTTGTAAAGGAATTTGAAAAATTAAGGAGCGAGTATGACGAATTTCGTTAAGAATTTGGAAGTTGCTATAGACCTTGGCAGTGATACAGTCAAGGTTGCGTATGCTTTTGAATCTAAAAATAGCGTAGAATACGGCAAACTTGCCCCTTGCGATATTACGGGAAGTGTGATAGTTCCCGCCATTGCTTACTACGATGAGGAAACTTTGTCTTGGCTATTCGGAGAAGAGGTGTATAAAAACGTCGATAGGTCTTTCGTGACCGTAGTCAAGATAAAGTCGTTGTTGTCACTACTTCTCATTCGTCGTAATAAGAGAGTGACGGCAAGCAACAAACAGTATTATTTCGATAAAAATTTATTCCCCAAGTTCTATTTCCCCAACAGGAAAAAACTTGCCGAAGACTTTGCTAAGGCTGAGGACTTGGACATGACTTTTAAGGCCAACAAGACTCCGCAAGAAGTGTGTGAAGAGTTTTTTGGATATTTGATTGATAATACCGTAATGCCAGCAATTCAGAGGTTGCAAAAAGAGAGGGGGATTCACTTTGAAAATATCAATTATTCGCTGGTGTATCCCACCAAGGCGGGCAAGGAATACGTTGAAGAGCTGGAGCGTCTGGCAACTCGCGCATGCGGGAAAGATATGAAAAAAGTTTTGTCTTCTACGAAAGCGTTGGGGCTATTTGCATACCACAGACAAGTGCTAAAGAAAGGAGATGCGGTAGTAATTTTCGATATGGGCGAGGAGGATATATCCGTCGCAAAATTCACTCTTAATTCATCGGGAAGTATGATTATCGACGGCGTGGACGGACACAATGAGCCGATGGAGATAGGCGGAAACGACTTTGACTATGCTTTAAGAGATTACGTGGAGGGCGTTATATCAGACAGAGAGACGGTAGGCGCTCCGCCTTCGGGCGAGGACGGATATATTGCCGAAAAGGGATTGCATTCAACGCAGTTTTTGACGCTCAACGAGATAAAAAAGACTAAGACGGCGCTTTCGCTAGACGATGAAATATTCGAACTTGCTTTTAAGGACGGCGTGACTATGTCCATACAGCGCGACGTTGTAGTTCAAACAGGCGTTACGAGAGATGATTTCCTTAAGTGCGTGGGTATAAAGAATAGCGATGGCGTAGCTAAAAAGATTGCCGATTATATAATCAGCGAGATGAAGAGAACTCTTAATAATGATGTGGATAAAGTGATGCTTTCAGGCGGGGTAAGCGAGACGTACGGACTTATAGAATATATAGACGGGCAGTTGAAAAACGCCGGCTTGCGAGTAGAGATTATCACATTTGACGACTATCAGAGCGAGGACGATAACTTTACGATACTTTCTAACGAGGACTCGACTTTTGCTCCCGCGGTAGGCGGAGCTATCGTAGCGCTTATGGGATACGAACTCAAGATGGCGGTCGCGTTATCGTACGGCACATGGTTGTACAACAAAAATATAAACAAGAAAATACTTGACGTTTTCTTGCTAAGAGGCAGAGTTATTCCTCCCAAGGGCGGGGAGTATTCCTGCTCGACTTACGTCAACTATAAGGACGCTTGGTCGGATAGAGTAAGGAACGAGGAGATTTTCTCTACTACGATTGGCAAAAAAGGCGACGTTATTGGCGACCCCGACAGCGAGATAAGAAGACAGAGAGAAAAAGATATTGACCTCAAGGTCGTGTCTGGCGGAGCAAATAAGGGCGAGATACTCTTTTATTGCAAGGATAAAGGGTCTTTGAAACGCGTGGAAATTCAAGGACTTCTCTATTTCAAAGAGGGCGTGAAGATAGACCCCGACGGCAGAGCTACGCCATTTATACACAATGACGTGATGAAGAACGGCAGATATAATATGATACTTGTAAGACCTGTAGGGTCGTCGAGTTATCCTAAAAAGACCTATTATGAGAATATAGTATTAAAATTCAGCGGAGTCGACGACTTTGAAGTCGAGAGTTCCGATTGAGAGCGGAGGACAGAATGGGAAAGAAATTTACGTTAAGATGTGGCGACGGCGCATTTGATAAGGATGTTCAACGCTCCAAGATAGCGGGAGAAGTCCGCCCATTTGACGCAAAAATGGCGACTTTGACTAAGTGCGCTGAAGAGCTTGACAGATACGACGATTTTGCCGAGCTTAAAATCAAGCCAGACGTTTATAAAAATCAAGGCGGTAAGTACGGTATTATTCCACTTGCGGATAAAGGCGGTCAGGCTATTCTCAAAGGACAGCAGACGGCAGTTACGATTTTTCTTAAAGAATTGAGAGGTTTCGGACTTTTGGCGGACGTAGTAGGTAGCGGTAAGACTTTTGAAGCGTGCGCTATACTAAGCGAACTTGCAGTCAGAGGCAAGATGAAGTCGCTCCTTTTAGTCGTACCGTCGCAGGTATACGACAGCTGGATAAACGTACTCGAAAATCTTTTCGGACTTGGAGAAGGCGTGCTTTTGCAAGTTGAAGATCCGCACTTTGATGAATGCGAGGAAGTTCTTGACGGATACGTAAGACGTCCTAAAAGACCTGTTATCGTCAAGACGGAAGACTTTGTAAAGTGGAATGAAAATCAAATAAAAGACGTACTTTTCGACGTGGTAGTCGTAGACGAGGCGCATCACCTTTGCACGGAAGAGGGCGAATACGCTAAGGCAATGAAATTGTTATCAATGCTTATGATGACAAAGAAGAGAGCCAATTCGACCTATTGCGTATTGCTGTCGGCTACGCCGCACTCGGGCAACCTCGACAAGATGTTCAGGCTTTGGTACTTCGTGCGTTGTAAGGGCGGTAATCCCGACGACTTCGACGTCAAGGACGATAAGGACCGTACTCTCGATTACAAAAAGGAAAAGGAGTACTATAGACTCAACGTTTGCCGTGGCGCAAATACCGTGTCGGAATTTATTACGGCTGTCAAGCAATTTGAAATTGATAATAATTACACAGCTCCTTTCAATGCCTTCTTGAGAAAAAAGAAAGAACTCGACAAGTGGGATAACTATACTCAAGGCGAAAAGCAAGTCTTGAGAGAAGAGTTTTTGAATTTGGACGGCAATGAGAATATTCGTCAGGAAGTACTTAAGAGAGTTGCCGGCGCATATCACAACGGCGTATTGAGAACTATAATGATACGCCAGCCAAACGAGCTGAGCAAGTCGAGATTCGTATACAACAACTATTTCTATCCCATAGCGCCAACAGGTAGAATACTAACTACGCAAGGCGTGGACGGCAGGACTATCAAAGTCGATTTGAAGGCGCTCAATACCAATAAGGCTGTAGAAGTAGACGGAGCGTTTTATTCGCTTAAGAGCTATGCCGAAGAGTTCTCAAAGAATGACAACGCTCAAGAGGCGTACGCAGAATTGGTAGTGTCCAAAATACTCGGTAAAATCGGGTCATTCAACGATCCGAGCATGTTTGATAAGAAAGACAGCCAAAAGTATTATTGGGAGCAGTTTGAGCGTAAAATAGCGTCGGAGAGCAACGATAGTTTTTGGCTTATGCCGGCGACTAACGACAGCTTTGATTACAAACTCAAGCAGGCAAAGAAGATTCTTGACGAACACGCAGGCGAGAGAGCGTTGATATTTTTCGATTATGATTTGCCAAAGACTAGCAAGGGCTACCGTCAATGGAATAAGGTTATAGACGCGCTCCAAGCCGAGGAAAAGTTTAAGAACAGAATTATCGTAGGAACGGCGGAGAATAAGGACAAGAACGTCAAGAAGTTCTTGCAAAAAGAAGACGCTATTTTGATAGTCACCGATTCGGCGTTTACCGAGGGCGTCAATTTGCAGGACAGCAGAATTATAATCAATTTCCAAGTTACTCCCGATCCGCTTGCTATGGACCAGAGAATCGGACGTGTGTTCCGCCTCGGACAGTCGAGCGACGTCAAGATATATTCCTTTGCGGACATGAACAAACTTGAGGGATTTGCGCTTGCGTACTTCAATAGTATAGGACTTCTCACCAGCAACAGCGGTGACGCTACGATTATTGCGGGAAGTAACAACGAGAGAATGGTAGCATTGCGATGCCCCGCTTGCGGAAAGGTTGCGCTGTACTCGAAGGGCGATTATGAGATTGCAAAGAAAAAAGGCGAAACGTATTGTATCAACGAGCCGAAACTTTGTTGTCTTGACGACCCAAGAGGCACGCTAATGGAAGAAATCAACGTCTATGAATTCAAGTGTTCAAACTGTTCGACGACTCTCTCGCGTAGCGTCGGCGAGGGCGGATATAAATGTATATCTAAAAACAACGACGATAGAGGCACTATGTGCAATAGCGGAGCTTCGGGAGATAGGGAGTATTACTGCTCGAAGATATGCGCTATGCGACACTGCTCTAGGTTTAAGGGCGAGTTCAAAGGCAAGTGTAAGGTACTCAAAGCGTATGAGGAGAATCCCAACGTAGCTACATCGGACTTGCAGATTATATGCGCAAAGTGTTCCAACAAAGCCGAGTGTCCGCAAAGATGCAGATACGGAGTGGGCAGAGCAAGTATCGAGGCTTGCGCTTCGTGTAGGAACGCCGAGTGTCATCCTAAGCCGTATACCATATCGTTTGACGATAAGTGGTCGGCTAAATGTCCGATATGCGCGCAGAGGGGCGAAAAGGGAGTTTTGTATCCCGTAGTAGCTAGGACATTCGCGGCGTATATGAGAGCGTCTTGGGACTTTAAGCACGATGGCGGAGAATCTTTCTGTAACAACTTAATGAAAGAAGCAAGTAAAGTAGCGGATATAAAAGCTATATTGTCTATGGACAGTATGTCGGAGGGGAGGTAATATGGCAAGAATACATATAGGAAACGAATATTGCAAGACCTTTGACAGCATAGTCAAACTATACGAAGAAGGTTGCGTTGAGGACGGCGTTATTACAAAAATCGACGGCGATAGAATTGTCACGCCATCGCATGAATTCGTCCTATCAAGAGGAAGGTCAAGCAAGACTGGCGCGGAAAGAACGGCTTTGATAAACGAAAACGGCGCGACTTGGTTTGGCGCGTTCAGAGGCGAAAAATTCAAGAACAACACCGCCGAATGGCTAATGTTCGTAGAAACGATAAAGGAGCATTTCCATCGCAATTACTCCGTACTCGAATACCGTCCGAAGATCAAAGAAATATCCAAGGAATACGTCAATTCTCAAATAAAGCTGATTGACAACGCCTTGAAGTGTTTTTATGACGACTACGCTTTTGAGATAAAGAGAGCGGACGATGAGGAAGGATTAGAGGACGTGTACGGCGCTTCGTTCAGAATGGAAATTACCGACGGTACAGGCGAAGCAGTACCGGTGCTCGGCAAGATATATTTCCGCAAGAAAGGAACTTCGTTTATCCCATTTAGCAGTAGTGAAGCAGAATTGATAGACGCGCATATCACCAAGAATTTCGACAGTGAAGAAGAAGGAGAGAATTTCTTGCAAAACAGCGCTCAATTGACGGATACTGTGGTCAACGAACTCGATAAACTCGTCAATTCAAGTAAGAACGACTTATCGTCAAATCTAGTGTTTACCGACCCTGCCGATAAAGAAGCAGTAGAACTTATGGTAGAAAAAGGACCTAACGATAACGTTGAATTGACTTGTTTAAGCCTTTCGCTACTCAATATCTTCCACTTCAAGTGGCGAAGCGACATATACAACATTTTGCTAGAAGACAAGATTGTTCTTAAAGCAAGCGTGGGACTTGGCGGAAGATTGACTGTTTCGTGCAATTCATGCGCAGAAAAAACTACGCTTATAGAAGCCGGTAAAATCACTTTGAATTTCAAAGGAGCGCGCAGGAGCGTTACGATAGACCCAAAACTTGAGGATCTCAATTTGACGGCCTCGGCTATCGAAACGGCTAAAGAAAATCTTTTCTCAAAGCATTTGAAGAGAATAAGTTGCAATGAGAACGCGCGTTTGGCAGGTATATGCACCAAATATGTTTGCAGTGGCGATACCGTTACAATATCTTCTAAATCAGGATCAGTCTGCAAGTGCAAGAACTGTCCGCATCCGGAAGTAATTTTTAAGTGCGACGACGGAGCGGTGAGATATACCAAAGACTTGGTATTTGTCAGAGACGCTATGACGCTTATGCCTAAGGAGAATACGGTAGAGTGTAGTTGTTGCGGTAGAACGTTTACTAAAGACAGCGATAAAGCTCAGTATACTTGCGATTTTTGTAAAATTGCGGACAGAGGTCTTGACGCTCTAGACGACACCGAGTATCAAAGAGGCAAGACTTTGTATGGTAAGTACAGAGGTATGTTGCCGTTGACTACTAGGATGAAGAGCGCAAAACTGAAAAAATACTGTCAGGAAGATGAAGACTGCATTATGTTTGTTATAGATAAAGAGGTGTATATCTTCAATAAGGACGAGCAAGGCGAAGGCGGATTCCTAAAAGCGCCAATGCGCAAAATCGGAGGTGAAGTATGAAAAATATGATGTTTTCTAGCAATGAAAATATTGATTACTCTCAATCTACAAAAAAGACTTTCGGTAGCAGAAAGTTATTCCTATTTATTATGGCTGTCTTGGCGACAGTCAGCGATTTTGCGTTGTTGGTAGTATTTGCGATTTCGGGACACGGCGGAATAGCGGTACCGGTGATATTGTTGATACTCGACGGCTTGTTCATTGCGGGCGTATGTCTATGTAACTTCAGATTTAAGTATTCCATTGGCGTATGGGTAGCTTATATAATAATTTCCGTCATTATTACGGCATTTTTGGCATTGCTAGATACAAAAGCAACGTATATGACGACTACGGCAAAATATCTTAACGTGTTCGCGCATATAGTGTTGTATCTCGTCACGATTTTTGCAAGCATATATCCGCTGTTTAAGAAGAATATAAAACTAAAGGCAGTTATGATAACTTGCGTAACCGTAGCCGTTGTTTTGGTAGGCGCGTTTGCCGTATACTTTTCCGCCAACGGTTATTTTGGTCAAGGCTTCTTAGGCGAGAGCAGAGTAGTGGGCTATACGCTTGACGAGGAGAGCGATACTTATATTGCGTCTTTAGTTAAGTCGGGTAGAAGTAAAAAAGTCGTCATTCCGGCGCAGTTCAACGGCAAAAAGGTGTCGGGCGTGGAGTGCGAGATATTTACGGACAAAACTGTGAATTTGGTAGAGATACAGACCGAGGAAAGTATTAGACTGTTAAATCCGCAAATGATAGAGAATATCAATCCCAATATCAAGATAGGTATAGATAAGAAGTATATCGACGTCTTTAGAGAAAAGGGACTTAAGGAACACGAGAACTACGGCGTAGGCGACGGTATGCTTAATTTTGCCAACGCTTTGTATCCTCTCAATCTCGCAAGCGATGAGGTATACGTCACCTTTAAGTATCAAGATTATCCTGAGCAAGAGGATATTATACCTACTTGGATAGGAAAGAAGGGACAGACTTTCAACCTAAATTATGCGAACGTAGATTATTTGCAACACGTCGACGCTCATAATGTGGACGATTTGGTATGGTGCTATTACAATAATGACACGCAAATTTTGACGGGCGAAATGATAAATCTTACCGGCAATAAAATCAGCGACAGCTTAGACAGCGTCAAAGTCGATTTTGAAAACGTATACAGATTTACAATGGCGGACGACAATGACGGAGTATATGAGCCGGCGGATAGTTTTAAGACTACTCTCAGTAACAACGAGTTGTACGCGTATCGTTTCTTTACGATTGGCGGAGCCAGAGAATTACTTGATGATTTAACCGGTGAATTGATTGAGGATAGAGATAACGGATTTGACTTATCTTGGCAGTTTAGTTTGAAGTACAATTCCAATAGCTGGCAAAATGAAGATTGGTTTGATTTGGATATTGATAACTTTTTAATCAGTCTTGATGTACTCTCAAGTTATGCAAGCGATGAAATAAATCTAAAACTAAAGCCGATATGGGAACTTAAAAAACCTACTGATTTGAAAATATCTTACTTCAATAATAAGGTTGACTACGTTTACGGCGATGACGTGCGTATGGACGTAAGCGCAGAAGCGCCACTCAAGGGTTGTCAACTAAAATATAGTTGGTCGTGGCAAGGCGACGTCTATGGCGATGGAGAAGACAATGCCGATTCGACCGGCTTGACTTACAGTATCAACAACGCATTCCCGCAAGAAGGAGTTTTTACGGTATACGTTGCCGTAAGTTATCCGGAAGTGACGGACTTGGAATCGTTTGACACGGTTTGCGCCCTTTTGCAAGTTGACAAACGTCCTTTGAATATAACTTGGGAAGAGCCTGCCGATATGGTTTACGACAGTTATGAAAAAGTCTTGAAGCATTACGTCGGCGATAACGAATTGATAAACGGCGACACGTTGGATTACGGTATGACCGAAACAAACGTGAGCAATATCAATGCGGGACGGTATACGGCAAGGCTGTCATTGTACGGAATCATTGACGAAATGTATATAATTACTTCAGGCTCAACGTATTCTTATACGATTGCTCCCCGTTCTGTTCAAACTCAATGGACGAGCGTAGACTATACTTATGACGGAAATCCGCACAATGCGATTGCTACCGCTCAAGGCATAGATTCGCTCGTGCCAATCAACTTGTCAAGCGCAAAAACCAATGCCGGCAAGTATACGGCGGTTGCTTCGTCTGCAAGCAGCAATTACGTATTGACAGACAATACCCATGAATTTGAAATCAAGCAAAAAAGCATTACGATAGGAGCTTGGAGCAGTACTCCTATTACGTACAACGGCTCGGCTCAATATCCGAGAGTCGCTACTATCAACGGACTTGTAGGCAACGAGAGCGTAAACAGCCAGCTTATTTATTCGGGATACGCTTCTAATATTGACGCCGGAGAAGGTTACAGCGTAACCGTGACGTTGCCTTCGTCAAGCAACTATAAGTTTGACAGCGCTCAATCTACACAGTATAATATAGCAAAGAGAGCGTTGAGCGTACGGCCAATCGTATCTGGCAAGACGTATGACGGATATGCAATCAGTCTTAACTTTACGGCAAGCGGTCTTGTGGGCGCGCACACCAACGGAAGCCTCGGAACGCCGACGTATAGCGGTAACGGAATGGGCGCGATAGACGTAGGTAGTTATACGGTATCAATATCGCTTCCTAATAATGACGTGACGAAGAACTACGACATAACGTATGCGAGCGCGTCCTTTACAATAACAAAAAGAGCGTTGAGTATCCGAGCGGTTGCTTCGAATAAGACCTATGACGGTAAGACAAATACCTTTGACTTTGAAGTAGTCAGCGGTCTTGCAAGCGCGCATACGAAGAATAGCCTCGGAACGCCGACGTACAGCGGTAACGGAGTAGATGCGGTAGACGCAGGCAGTTATTCTGTATCAGTGTCGCTTCCTAATAATGACGTGACGAAGAACTATAACATATCTTATGCAAGCGCCAACTTCACTATTTCGAAGGCTAAAGTAGCTCTTGTATGGAGCAATGTCCTTGTCAGCGACGGAAGAGTGACTGCGCCTAGCGTTGTGACAAGCGGACAGGTTTATTCGGGAGATATCAGCGTAGGAAGTTATACGTATAGAGATTCCTCCGGCAGAATAATTAATTCGATACCTGCCGTAAGCGGAACTTATTACGTTGAAGTTGCGGTTACGAGCGGAAATTACAGCTTTACGAATACCCATATCAACTTTACGGTATCCGTAGGCGAAACTCAAGAAAAGGAGGTAGCGTAATGAAGTGCAATAAATGTAATCACGACATTGAGAGACCTTTGGAACTTTACAACGGTAGGTGGTGTTGTCCGAGTTGCAAGAAAGACATCTTCCCCGACGTTGATACTGAATTTGTAATTACCGCTCACAATAGAGAATTATTCGTAAGGTCGGAAGAGTATTATTTCAAATGGCTTACGTCCTCCGATGAGAGTAAGAGCGTAAGATTTAAGTATTTAGATAAGGCGGTCAGTCTTTGCTATGAGTCAGCTTTCGAATACCATCCGTCTGCTCTTATGAGATTGGGATATTATTATGATAGAGGCTATGCCGATTTTAGCTCGGCTGGAGCGGAAAGATGGAGATCGGCGTATTTCTATTACAAAGCCGTACTCTTCAATACACATAGAGGAATATCTACTCAAGAGGGAGAAGAGAGATATGCAGACGACCTCACGCAAATCAAATTGCAGTGCGGCAAGTATATGCTTGACTTACTAAAACAAGCTCCTTTAGAGGTGACGAATAAAATTTCTTTTGACGGTTATGAGAATCTTGAAAAGTTGACGAGTGAAGTTATAAATAAGATAGTTTCGCTAGGCGGTACAGTTGGGCAATACGACGGTCAGAGCGCAACTCGCGAGCAAGACATGTCGGCAATGGCTTACGCATCGCTTAGAGCTTGCGCCGATGAAGAGAGAGCGCCTGTATTCGCTATATTTAAGTTGAGTAAGTATGAGGCGCAAAAGTTGATATTAGGCTCGTCCGATAGCGATTTTTCCATAGTAGAACGCGTAGGAAGAGATTTGCGTCTTAAGATTGCAAGCGCGTATGACGACAAGGAGATAGACGGTAAATTCGCCGATTTCAAAAACTCCAATTCGCTCGTCAATTACGTGCAGAACAGATGTCCTGATAAGGGAATATACCTATGTTTCTTTAATTGGCTAGGGGGGCATAAATATCTCAAGAAGAGAGATAGAAGCCGTGTTTGTCAATGCTTGGAAGACAACTCTTGCGCGGGCATCAAGTTGCTTATAAGAGCAGGCAAATACAATTCTTGCGTATTCTACGACGACGACTTTTATAAGTATGACGAGGGACGCAAGGGATTGAGTAAAAAAGAAGTAGATAAATTTGTCAAAGAAGTTTGCGAGGTGATTTGAGTTGTTAGACCTTGAAAGGCTGTTGGACGCGCTTGACGAAAACAAAGTCAAGTATCCAAAAAAATTCAAAAATATCGAACTTAACGGTTATGACAGCAACCGTTGCGAGGACTTTGCCGATGATTCAAGGAAGGCTATTGAATGGCTTTTGGCAAAGGGTATCAACAATGGCTTTGACAATAATATCAAGACTGCAATTTACGATCTTGCCGATATGGCGGGAGATATGTCCAAAGATAATATCGCAGTAAAACTCGATGATATGCAGGACAAAAAACAACAAATTATCAAGAAGTTCAGATTGAACAAAGGAGAAGGCAAAATGGCAGATATAAAGGGAGAAATCTTAGCTTACGTCGACAATTCGATTTTCGGTACGAAAATGCTTATTGACAGCGACAGCGTATCGGACTACAATAAGTCGATACTTATGAATTCGCTTGAGATGCTTGAGGAGTTGAGATTCATAATCGAGGACGCTTTGGACAACTCTTCCGAGGACGCGGCGCACAGAGCAAAGTACGTCTACGGCGATCCCACTTACGCGTTGTGCGCTTGGAGAGAGAGCGTTGCGCGCGGTATGTTCTACGATGGACTGAATAAGCACCTTGAAGAGGCCAGAGCAGAGGCTGTCAAATGGACGGAACTTACCAAAGAAGTTAAAAAGAATAAGAGAGCCAAAGAAGCTGATATAAAGGTATATACCGACGATATGTTCTCCAAAATGGTCAAGAGAGATGAGGTCAAGGAAAAAGGCGACGCTTTCTTTGCAAAACTCAATACCTTTGACAAGCAATTCGAGATACAGAAAGATACCTATGACAGAGTGTCGGAAATCAATAGCGATATAGAGGAAATTCAAAGCAAAATATCCGCGCTTATCGACAAAATGGACAGCGGAGAAATGCTTGAAGAAGAAGCTCTCTTGCAGATAGAGATGCTTCAAGACGATGAAGAACTCAAAAAGACGGAGAGAGAAACGTATAGAGCAAGCCTTAAGATGATTGCTAGTACCGTATCGGGAATGAAGAGATTGCTCACGCAGTTCAAGAGATTGGAACTCATATTCAATATGTATCAAAAGGTAGAGCCTAATATGTTCTACGCTATGTTCTCCAATATCGACTTCAACACTTTCTTAGACGTATTGAGTTACGGCGCAAGCGAAACGCAAATTAATACGGCGCTCAGTTATTATGAAATAGTAATGGAAAACGTGCAGGATCAGACTATGCATATGGCGCAAGTAGACAATCGCTTTGCAGAGGCGAATAAGATTTTCGACAGATTCAAGACTCCGCAGAAAAAGAAGACGGCGCAAGACGCCGAGAAAGAAGAACAAGCTAAAAAAGATAAGATTGCCGAGCTTCGTAAAAAGTATAAAAAGCCTGCTCCGGTAGTTGAAAATAAAGAAAAAGAAGAAGAGCAACGCGTTGAGAATGACGAAAATGACGATTTGACGCAGATTATCAATACTATAACACCTAAAAAATAAGTCCCAATGAGGAGTGAAAAATGGCAAGCAGAGATCAAAAGGAAAGACAGCTAAAACAAGCTACGCCCGATCCGTATGAGAAAATAATGGCGGACAATCAACGCAAGTTGGAGAGCAAAATGCTCGATGGAAAGCGTAATGAAATGGAAATGGCTATAGAGGACCTTGGAAGAAAGGCGATAGAAAGCGAAATGAAATATGGCTCAGAACATTTCAATACCAAGATTTTGACAATGTTCTACAACGTGACCTTCACTATGAAAGAGTTCGTAGGAATGATGTTCGCGATGAAAGAAGCTATGAGCGTGCTTTCGCAGACTATGAATATCATGGACGACGTATTTAATTTCATCAATGAAATGATGATGATTGACAACTACGGCAGTTATTCGGCTTTGGGTCGTATGAAATTGCAACGCAGAATTCGCAAATTCGTAAAGCACAATTCTAATAGAATGAAAGCTATGTTCAAAATGGTAAGCGGTTACGGTAAGATTGCCGATGGCATGATGAACGCTATGGGTAGCTTCGATAAAAAACTCAAGAAGAGTATGGACGCAAGCAAAGGCAAGAAGAAAAATGATAACGTTGTAGCGGGATACGAGAGCGAAGCGCAAAAACAACTTGCTAAAATGAGAGAGCAAATGTCAAAAGAAAATTCTGACGATAGCGACGGCGAGAGCTCGACTGGTAGCGCTCCAAGCGGAACGCCGACAAATAGCGGAGCGTCCGCTTCAGGCAGTGGCGATATCAATATCGACGATATTGTGTAAGATTATAGTACAAGGAAGAAATTATGGCAAACGACGAGCAGAAAAAAGAGGGCGTAGAAGAGCTTGAGAGTAAGCTCCGCGCCGTCACGGAAGATATTCGCAAGATACTGGGCGGTCGCAAGGACAAAAAAGACGTGGGCGAGGAAGATAAGAATACGTTGCGTTCAAAGTATTCTCAAGCCGCTCAAATTGCGCGCACGCTTTCAAATAGATGTACCGATACCGACAAGATAGAGAAGTATTCTAAGTTTTATAAGCAACTCAGCGACGCGGCGGCTAGTTACGGCTCGGTACTAAAGAGCAAAGTTCCTAATACAACTTTGGACGACGTCAAAGGACTTGACGACGTCAAGGCTCTCGTCAAGAGTTTTATCTTCATGGCTCGCAATCCCGAGATACTTAAGTATTATAAAATGGAAGGCGGATTGGGTATGCTTATGTACGGCGCGCCCGGTACCGGTAAAACTATGTTTGCCGAGGCAATAGCCAACGCTATGAATCTACCTCTCTTTATAGTTACGCCAGCAGATATTTTCAAGTCATACGTAGGCGAGTCGGAGCAAGCCGTAAAGCAAATATTCGATGAGATAGACACATGTCCGGACGGCGCAATACTTTTCGTCGATGAGTGCGAGTCTATCTTTAGCAGACGTACTCAAGATACCAAGGACTATAAGTCGGCGGTTACTACTGAACTTTTGCAACGTATCAACGGCTTTGGCGTTGACGGTTCGAAGAGAATTATGATCGGCGCAACAAATAGACCAGACGTAATAGATCCGGCGTATTTAAGATATAAGAGATTTTCGCATATAGTTCACGTTACGCCTCCTGATTTTGAGGCAAAGAAAGCTATTATAGAAGGCAAACTTAAGGGGATAGAACTTGACGATATATCGCTTGAAGAAGTCGTCAATATGACTAAGGAGTACACCAATGAGGTGGACGACAACGGCGAAGTGCGCACGGTTGCGTACTATTCCGCGGCGGATATATGCGGTATTATTGAAGAAACTTGTCGTTACGCATTAGAAGAGATAGAGGAGAGCGGCGGGAATAAGGCAATACCTTTGCGCCTTGATATGTTTGAGAGGGCGTTTAAGAAAATCCCGCCAAGCATAAGCGCAGGATTGCTCGAAGAATACGAGAACTTCCGCAATACTCATTGATAATATCAAATTTGCTCTATTATTATGTATTTTGGCAATTCTATAAAGGATAGGTGGATCTACCTGTCCTTTTTTGATATTTATATCGCAACTCTACGGAGCGTAGGTACTTTTTATCAATAAATTATGGTACAATATTCTTAAAGGAAAGGAGGTATTTATGGACGTAATCAAAATCGGTCAATTTATCAGAAATTTAAGGAAAGAAAGGTCTTTAACGCAACGGGAAGTTGCCGAGCAGTTGCACGTATCTGAAAAGACTATTTCAAAATGGGAAACAGGCAAGGGCTTTCCGGAAATAAGTTTAATGCTTCCGCTATGCAATTTTTTTGGAATTAGTATGAATGAACTTTTATCGGGAGAAAGACTTGACGAAAAGCAGTACGTTGAGAATGCAGAGAAAAATATAATTTCGCTTGTCAATGATAGAACAACGCCGCGCAGGAAAGTTATTATATCTTCAATTTCTTGTTTTTTTGCAACGCTGGCAAGTCTTGCTTTAATTCTCATATCAGCCTTTTTTGTAACCCAAGTATGGCTTCGACTTGTAATGATAGGAATTGCCTTAATTGTTGTGATTTCTAATGTGGCAGTGATTCTTCTAGTTGCGGTGAGCACGGAGATTTATAAATGCGATAAGTGCGGAGAAAAATTCGCGCCGACATTATCCGCTTATATTTTCGCGCCACATACTTTTAGTCGGCGTTATTTGAAATGCCCTCACTGCGGTAAAAAATGTTGGGATAAAAGTAATATAAGAAAATGATTTTTAAGCTTTGCGAGCTATTTCATAACTCGTATCAAGCATTGTTTTGATGTCTTTCAATGGCGCCGAGCCGTCAAGACAGACAGTTATCCAATGCTTTTTATTCATGTGGTAGCCGTTAAAAATTGTCTTGTTGTCAACTATAGTATCAATATCATCGGGATTTACTCTTAAATTGATTATTTCAACTTTTTCTTCCGAATGTATTCCGATTTTACTTTTGGCTACGGTGAGTAGTAAGCCATACCATTTTTTATTATCAGTTCTTCGCCAAATCGCATTGTCGGGAAACTTTTCCCATAAAAATTCCAGTTCATCGCCGTAAGTATCTAAAACATATTGAATTAGACGTTGAGCATAATGGCTTTTGAAAATAGATTTTTCAAAACATTTTTCGGCTATTTCGCTTAAAGTATTTTCGTAAGCTGTTCTTACATCTCCGACGAAACTTCCAACTGCATCATCTGCAAGAAATAACGTGTAAGGTTCATTGGTAGCCAAATCAATGATTTCTGTAAAAATATCCGAATCTGAGATATGAATATTTATTGCAAATTGCCCGTCCATAATTTCGACAGCATATGAATATACGTCATTTGATTGGGTAAAACCGTATTCCAGAAGTTTAGTGAAATTAGGTTTGCAATATTTGAAAATTCGTTCTGAAATCTTATTGTTCATCATTTTTGACTTTTGCTCCGCAATAAGGACATACTTCATCTTCTGGGAAAAGTTGATAATTGCATTCTTTGCAAAATGTAATTCCCTCAGCTTCAAAATCGAAGTTATCATTATCGTTAACGCTATCACTAACGTTCTCGCAATATTTATCAACATTTTCAGTACTTAATTCATTCTTTTCTATTATACCTTTTTCTAAAAGTGCGTTCTCTAAAATAGTTAATCTTTTAATAGTGTTATCCAAAGAAAACAAAAGGATGAGTTCAATTATACTTGAAACACTAAAATATAGCCAAGTCAACCACGATAATATTTTTAATATTACAAGAATTAATATTGTGATTTCCGCAATAAAAAACACGATTAAAGAGATACAGGCTATTATGTGCACTAAAGACTTAGAATTCTGAGAATCCTTTTCAGGTAAACTTTTCATAGGCAATCCTTGATAATTTTATTATATATTTTCTGATAGAGAAAAAATTTTACTCTCTTATTTTTAATATGGTAGCACATTTTTATATTTAAGGCAAACATTCTGTAGATTATTGGTTTATAAATATAATTTTGTATTCAATAGCGAGCAAGCGGATAGCGTCTTGTGCGAGCGTCACAAATTCGGACTGTCCTAATACTGCCAACAAAAGCAAGTCCGCCAAATTTGGGAATAACAAAAAGAGAGCAGTCGGCTCTCTTTTATGTTCCCGTCCATAGGCAGGACTTGCGACCTGGTGGGCAATATAGGATTCGAACCTATGACTTTCTCCACGTCAAGAAGACACTCTCCCTCTGAGTTAATTGCCCATATATTTAGTTAAGCGTTGTTATTATACATACGCGGATAGGGGGATGTCAAGCATTTGAAAAACGGTAAAATATTTGATAGATTTTTTTTGCGTTGCGCAGTGCGGTTGTTCAAATTGAGTGGATTTTATTTGCTGGAAATGTAAATTATGAGATAAATGTTTGATAAAAAATTAACAATATATAATAAGATAAAATTCTATAATCACGTTATTATAAATTTTTACGAAAAAAATCGAAAAAAAATTTTTTTAATTATTCCAAAATAGTTATTGCTGGTGTAAAATATACTAGCAAGATAGTTTGGCATTAGTTGGGAAGTGATAAAGTCATGCGAATAAGGGCGCGCGACTTTATGGGCAGACTTGAGTATTAAGTATGGGTGATAGAATTATGAGAAAATCAAGAAAATTTATTTTAGCAATTTTAATTGTTTTAACGATTGTTATGGCGATGAGCGCTTTTGTTGCTTGCAAGAAGGAAAACGCGCCAAACACTCCCAATACTCCTATCACACCTAATAAGCCAAGTTCGCCGTCGGGCGAGCCGAATACGCCTATTATTCCGGACACATCGGTAACATTAACATTTTTCAGTAATAACGAGGAAGTTGCTACTAAAATCGATATAGATAAAGCAAAAGAGATTTTGGCAAGTCAGCCTACACGCGAAGGATACGAATTCAAAGGCTGGTATCTTGACAAGGATACTTGGCAAATGGAAGTCACAAGTTCTAATGTCGAGGAAACAGTAAAAGAAGATGTCAACGTATACGCATATTGGATTGAGGTAATTGATAAGATTACAGTACGATTCCTCGATTATACGGGAGCGGAATTGCTAAAAAAAGATTATGAGCGTAGCGATGACCAGCTTGAAAAAGATTTGGCAAGTTTGCGTCCTTCAGATTATGAAGACGAACAATATGAATATACCTTTGACAAATGGGATTGCGACTTGTCGGATGAGTCAAAAGATTCTTACGTAGCTACGCCTCTTTACACAAGCGAATTGAGAATCTTCGAGGTCAAATTCTACGTTGAAGGCAAGTTGTATTATACCGACTTCGTCAGATACGGCGATGACGCTGATTTGAGCAAAGTGGGAATTCCGACTAAGCCTCTAGACGACGTATTCAAATATGAATTTATAGGTTGGATAGGCAATCTTGATAACATAACGCAAAATACCAACGTAATTGCAAAATTCGATGAGATTTACGTGGAAGTATATACAGTCGTATTTACCAACTGGGAGGGTTCTGTGCTAGAAACCGTCAAGGTAGAGAGCGGAGAGTCGGCAGTATACAGCAAAGATATTCCTACGCGTGAGCAAAACGAGATGTATACTTACGAGTTTGCAGGTTGGACAACAAGTAATGACAACGCTGATTTGGACAACGTTACGTGCAACTTTGTTGCGATGGCAAATTACAATGAAGTCATAAGGACTTATACAATAACTTTTACGGACGATAATGATAACGTTATAAGCACGCTTTTAGACGTTCCTTACGGCACTGATTTAAGAGCTTCGTCTGCGTTCAGTATCCCGTCTAACGAAGACGCGTATATGGAATCTACGCCGAAATACGATTATACCTTTATTGATTGGGATCAATACCTAAACCGCGTGTATAGCGATATGACGGTAAAGGGTATTTATAAAAAGACGATAAGGAGATATATAGTACAGTTTATCAACAACGGCAGTGTTATTTCTACGCAAGAAGTTGAGTATGACCAATATCCAACTTTGCCGGCAAGCAATATTTTCAGCGGTTTGAAGAACGAAACAGTTAAATGGAATTTCCAGTTCTTTGGCTGGCAAGTACTTGACGTAGATACCACAGTAGAGGGCGGCGAGGCCGACATAGACGCTGATGACGGAACGGACTACAGATATACCGTAGAAAATACCGAAGGGTTGGAGAAACTAAATCCTGAAAACATTCAAGTTCACGGCGTGATTACATATACTGCAGTTTATTCTAGAACCATTCAGCAATATGTTGTAAAATTCTTCAATGAAGAAAACGATGCGGAAACGTTGAAAGAAATTACCGTACCTTGGGGTACGAATATATTGACGAGCGAAATAGAGGATTATCAAGCTCCTACGCCGTTTAAGCAATCAGTTCCTAAGTGGGATTATGAATTCACTAATTGGAGCAGAGATTTGACTAAGATTGAAGCAGATATCAGCGTATATGCGAATTATCTAGCTCATATTAGATCTTATTTAGTAACGTTCTTCAACGACGGAGTACAGTACGGCGAGCCTTATATGGCTGAGTACGATAGCGTAGTGATTATGCCGGAAATCAATCCAACGAAGTTGTCTACTATGGAATACGACTTTGAATTTGCCGGATGGGATAAATTGAATGACTACGTAATACAAGGCGAAACTCAAATTAATGCAACCTATAAAGACAATATTAGGTCATACGTTGTGACGCTGTTCAACTTGGCTACCCGTGAGCTTATTTCAACGGGAGAGTTCAGTTACGGTACTAAGATTACCACCAAGATAAACTTCAACGGCTATGACTTTGACTCTTGGTATAGAGATCCCGATTGCAATACCGTATTTAATCAAGAGGAAGAATTTGTAGACGGTCCTATGATGCTCTTTGGTAATATCGTAATGAAGGGATTGTTGTTCAATGACAACAATGAGATTGTCGGATACGACGGAGTAGAGGACGCTTTAACCAATCTCGTTATTCCTATGGCGGCTAATGGGAGAAAGGTTAGTACAATCAAGGAAAAGGCTTTAGCAAAGTCAAATATAAAGTCAAATTCGATTGGAAGCATATTTATTCCAATTACTGTTACAAAGGTTGAGGCGTATGCATTCTCGGAACTTGTTCTTACGGAAACGGGCGGAATTTACGTTCAAGCTAATAAAGCAACGGGGTCGTTAACCAGACCTTCCGGTTGGGCAGAGTACTGGAACAGAGATTCGTTTTGGGTTTATAATGAGGGAAATAGACCGGTAACTTACGGCGTAAACGGCGTATATTCCGTCGATAACTTCCAGTATATGGCGTTCTCAAGCGGAGTTGCTTACGTAGATAAATTTATTAACAATTCTGTTTCGACAGCTTATATTCCGGGCAACGTAACCGTCGAGGTACCGTCGTTTACTGTGGATACTTGGGTAGACGAGGGCAAGACGGAAGAGCAGAGATTGATTTACGATACTGAGTATAGCGAGGTGACTTACAACGTTACTCAAGTCGCAGTGTCGGCATTTGAAGGTTGCGGAAATCTTGGAACTATATTCGTACCTAGTACGATAGAGAGGATAAACAACTATGCATTTAGCGGACTTACAACGTCTATCTATATTGCTAAGACGGAACCTGGCACATTTCAAACAGCCGTAACGAAATACGGTTGGAGCATAAATTGGAAAGACCACCGTAGCGGACAAAGCGGTGAATTGAATATCGTTTGGAACGTAATCGGTATGGATACCGTAGGCGAATATAGATATATTTTCAGGACGGGTAACGTTGCGACTACGGCTGAGTATCTCGGTAGTACTGCTAAGATGACTCTTGACGTACCGGGTAGAGTAGAGTATAGGGATGAAGTCTACACCGTAGACGAAATAGCAGGCGAATTATTCTCAAATATGTCCGCGCTCAACACCGTCACGATAGGCGAAGGCGTCAAGAAGTTGGGTAGCAAGTTATTCTATATGGATATATTACTCAAGACCGTTAACTTGCCTTCGACGCTAACGGAAATCGGCGGTCAAGCGTTTATGGCTTGTATGTCTCTTAATCAAATCTATATACCTGCAAGCGTATCTAAGATTGGCTCGTTGGCATTTATCGGTATCAACAGCATGACGATATACTGCGGAAGAGCAAGTAAACCGTTGACGGGATATAGCATAGGCTGGAATACCCAGATAGGCTTTGATGCTATAGGCGACCTCGATTTCTCAAGTATATGGAAGAGTGTTACGACTATAGTGAACAAGTTCACGCAGAAGCACGAAGTAATTTGGAACGTAGCCGGATTGCCACAAGTCGATAAGTCAGGTACAGCATTGCCGGGCGAGTACACCTACTTGCTCTACAATGACGGACACGCTGAGTTGATAGCTTCCAACGTTCCTGTCGGTTCCTTGAACACAAGTTACACGATACCTGAGGTTATCGCCTACAATGGCGTAGATTATAAAGTGACGACTATTACAGCTACGGCTTTTGCAGGCAATACGAGAATTAAAGAGTTGATTATCCCGACTTCAGTTACGACTATTCCGTCTGGCGCATTCGAGGGCTGTAGCAGTCTGATAATTAAGACGGCTCATACAAGTAAGCCGAGCGGTTGGGACAATAACTTCAACGTAAACGGAGATGGAGTGGTGCAAGTACAATGGAGTTACGGAGTATCAGCTTCGACTGAGGAAGTAGCTTGACGGGGTTCTATGGATTAATACGAAAGAGCAAGCGTACGGCTTGCTCTTTTCTTGTAAAAATTATCGTTGGTTTATTCAATATGACGTAAGAGGTTGCGTCTTCTAAGTAAAATAAAAAAAGTTACTTATTGCTAACTTTTTCTTGACAAATTGTTTTTTGCATATTAAAATATACTAAAATAAGTTAGTTTAGGCTAATATTTCGCTTATTTTAATTTTTTTGTGTTAAAAGTTAGCCAAAGCTAATATATTTGAAATGTGAGTAATACGGAGAAGCTATGCAAAAAGACAGGGACGTTGAAATTGTCAATATAATGATAGGTATATTCTGTAAGAAAAAGCATAGGGGGAAGAACGGGCTTTGTGAGGAGTGTCAAGAACTTGCCGATTACGCCAAAGCGCGCAGAGAGAAATGTCCATTTGGAGATAATAAGACTTTTTGTTCAAATTGCAAGATACATTGTTATAAGCCGTCCATGAGGCAGAAAATATCGGCGGCAATGAGGTTTTCCGGACCTAGAATGATGTTTTCTCATCCGATAATAGCTTTCAAACACGTATCTGAAACTATTAAATATAAACTAAAAGAAAAGAAAAAAAATAAAGCGCAAAAAGCGCTACAACAAGGAGAAAAAAATGAAAAATAAGATAATTATCGGCGCAGTAATCTTTTGTTTATTAGTAACGCTCTTAGCCGTATTTGTGGCTTGTGACAATTCCGGCGGATTGGGCAGTCAAAGCGGTAGTGACAAATATGGAAGAGAATTCGGTAGTATTTGCGACATAGACGGGGAAGAAACTGGCGTATATGAAATTGATTATATAATTGACGATACCAGCGTTATGGGAAAAACTATGATAGGCAACTATTGTTATAACAAGGTAAAACTTGTGGTAAGCGCAGAGGGTATGGCTTTGACTTTTTATTGCAAGAACAATACATTTTCCAACGTTAAACTCGACTCAAGGGCAGGTAAAAGCATTGAAGAAAGCGATATGTACGGCTATACATTTGAGATCACCAGAGAGGATTTGAATAATAAATTAGCTATGACAGGTTACGTATCACTGATGAAAAGAGACGTTGCTTTTTCAATAAATGTAGATTTGTCGAATGCAAAATTGATAGGATAATGATATGCTTGATAAAGATTTATTTAGGTTATTAGATGACAAAAAAGATATTGTCAAAGTAATAATGGTGTCCGTACTTGGGCTATTGACGAATATAGGCATTACCGCATGCATATGTTGGGTAATTGGCTTAGCGTACGCCGGCAAAGAACTAAACGGATATATCCTTCCGGCGGTCTTACTCGCAGTAGGTATAGTTCTCAGGCTGTGTTTTAGCGTGCTAGGCGGCAAAATCAAAGCCTCGCTAGGTTCTAAAGTAAAAAAACAACTTAGGCAAAAGGTATATGACAAGACGCTCAAGTTGGGTCTAAAGAGCGTAGAGGGAATGAATATTGCCGGACTTACTCAAGTAAGTATTGAGGGCGTAGAACAGCTTGATTTATATTACACTTCATATCTCCCGCAATTTTTCTATTCTCTTATTGCGCCTATTATTCTATTTGCAATTTGCGTAACTGTTGATTGGCAAACCGCTCTCGTACTATTGGCGTGCGTTCCGCTAATACCGATATCCATAGTTGCGGTATCAAAATACGCAAAGAAAATATTTGCCAAGTATTGGGGAAAGTATATCTCTATGGGCGACGGCTTTTTGGACTGTGTTCAGGGACTGAAAGAACTCAAGATATTTTCGGCGGACGGCAGGTACAACGACAAGATGAACGGCAAGTCTGAAGACTTCCGCAAAATAACAATGAAAGTACTGGTAATGCAACTCGCAAGCACAACGATTATGGACTTTGTGGCTTACGGTGGCGCAGGCGCAGGTATTGCGGTTGCTATATGGGGCGTTGCCGAAAGGGGACTTAATCCTATTATGGCGCTCTTTTTGATTTTGGTTGCCGTGGAATTTTTCCTACCGCTTCGCGCGCTCGGTAGCGCTTTTCACGTGGCTATGAACGGCGCAAGCGCAGGCAATAAGATATGCGGACTGCTTGACGCAGATTTGCCTGAATGGGGAGAGGAAAAAGTAGAGGATAGTCTTTTGGAATTAAAGGGCGTTGACTTCTCATACGACGGCAAACGCAAAGTTTTGCAAAACGTGGATATGATTTTTGATAAAGGTATGACGGCAATCGTAGGCGAGAGCGGAAGCGGTAAATCAACGATTGTCAATCTTATTGCGGGCGCGTTGCGACCTTGCAAAGGCAGTATTAGAATAGGCGGTAAAGATTTGTCGCGCTTATCTCGCGATGACTACTATTCTCATCTTGGCGTCGTAAGTTACAATACGTATATCTTCAACGAGAGCATACTCGACAATTTCCGTTTAGCAAATAAAGACGTAACGCAAGAAGAGGTTTTCGACGCGCTCAAAAAAGTAAATCTATTAGATTTCGTAAACGAAAACGGCGGACTTGAAAAGGTAATTAGCGAGGATAGTGAAAACATATCCGGCGGACAAAGACAGCGCCTTGCTTTGGCTGTAAACTTGGTGGCTAAGAAAGATATTTACGTATTTGACGAAGCTACGTCGAATATAGATATAGAAAGCGAAGCTATTATAATGAATGAAGTGCAAAATCTTGCCAAAAAAGCATGCGTAATAGTAATATCTCATAGACTTGCCAACGTGACCGGCGCCGATAATATTTATATGTTATACGACGGTAATGTTATCGAGAGCGGTAATCACAAAGAACTTTGCGATAAAGAGGGCGAGTATAGCAAGCTGTATAATACGCAAAAGTCGCTTGAAGACGGATATAAGCAAGTTAAATCGGAGGTGAGAGTATGAAAAACGACAAGCCTTTGAGAAGAAGCGGTATCAAGATTATGGCAGGACTAATTGCTTTGCTGGGGTCGCTTGCTTATATAATGATTTTGGCGGTTATAAACGGCTCGCTGGGCTTTATCAGCGCAATGGGAGTGACTGTATTCGGCGCAATAGGCGTGGCAAAGGCGTTGGGCGAAAGCGTTGCGATGTCTTACGGTTTGATTATTGGGTTGGCGGTAGGTTGCGGCGCGCTTAGAGGTATATTGAGATACTTTGAGCAGTATTCCAATCACTTTATCGCATTCAAACTTCTTGCTACTTTAAGAGATAAGATTTTCAAAGCATTGAGAAGACTTTGCCCCGCAAAACTCGAGAGCAAGAAAAAGGGAAGTATCATAGCTATGATTACTTCGGACATAGAGACGCTTGAAGTCTTTTATGCGCATACGGTTTCGCCAATCTGCATAGCAATATTGGTATCGCTGGCTGTCGCGATTTTCGTAGGCGTAATAGGCAGTCCGTATTTAACTTTGGTGGCTTTGGCAGGATATTTGACGATAGGTATAGTTTTGCCTCTAATATCGTCTAAGTTGTTGAAGAAGATCGGTGTGGAGTATAGAAAGGCTTTTTCTCTCTTCAATGCGTATTTCATGGACAGTATCAAGGGTATTAAGGATATTATCTATCATAATGCGGGCGATGAGAGGAAAAAGCAAGTCGATAAAAGATCAGACGAATTGCTTTCGCTTACTTACGATATGAAGAAGAATATCGTAAATGCAAGCGCGCTTACCGAACTTGCCGTGTCTTTATTCATATTGATTTCGCTTATAGTGGGTATAGCGCTGTATATCAATCAACTTATCTCAATTGGCTCAATGATTATAGCAATAGTTGCGATATTCGGCAGTTTCGGTCCAGTTATAGCTATATCCGCGCTTCCCGGTAATTTGACGCAGACTTTTGCGTCGGGAGACAGAGTACTCAATCTCATTGAGGAACAACCTGCAGTCTTGCCTATTGAGAACGCTAAAAATATGGACTTTAATAGGCTTGAAGTCAAGGACTTGAACTTTGCATATGACAAGAATATTCAAGTGCTTAAAGATATAAATCTGCAAGCGCAAAACGGCGAAATCGTGGGTATTGTGGGTGAGAGCGGTTGCGGTAAATCTACGCTTCTTAAGTTGCTTTTGAGATTTTGGCAAAAAGACGGCGGAAGCATTGCGTATGACGGCGAAGATATAGAAAATATCAATACCGACAGCTTGCTTTCCAACGCAACTATGGTCAGTCAAAGCACTTATCTTTTCGACGATACGGTTGAAGAAAATCTTAGGCTGGCAAAAGAAGACGCTACGCCGGAGGAAATGCGGGAAGCGTGTAAAAAGGCTTCCGTACACGACTTGATAATGAGTTTGCCTGAGGGCTATTCGTCAAGAGTAGGTTTATCGGGCGATAATCTCAGCGCGGGCGAAAAGCAAAGAATAGGACTTGCTAGAGCTTTTTTAAGCGGTAGCAAATTGATACTTCTAGACGAGCCGACGAGCAACGTGGACAGTATCAACGAGGGCATTATATTGCGATCTCTCGCCGATCAGAGAAAAGACAAGTGCATAATTCTCGTATCGCACAGACTCTCGACTATGGCTATTGCCGATAGGGTGTATACGATAAAAGACGGTATAATAAGATTGAATGAGAAAGGAGAATAAAATGGAAGAGGAAAAGAAGGACAGCGTCCCAAATGAAAGCGTTCTTGCGGATTTGCTTATTGACAACATTAAGAGTATTGACAAAGAAAAGGAAGCGGTAGCGGATATTGCTCAGACTGCAAGAGTAAGCGAGAATGCAAAGTTGCAAAGCGTCAGCGATACGTCCCAAAAGCAGGCTGTAAGTCTTGAAAAAAATAACAAACTTTATCAAAAGTATAAAATAAAGGACATAGTATTCTTGGCTATTATTACGGCTTGCACTCTCGTCACAGGCGTAGTAATGCCATTCGTAAGCGGAGTTCAAGTCTTCGGTATAATACAGATTTGCCTAGGACTACAGTTTTCTATACTTCCCGTAATAGGAATGATGAAAGTTAGAAAACCCGGAGCGCTTTTATTGCAGTCGATATTTATTTCGATTTTCCTTGCGTTTATGTTTACGCCTATGGTATCGATTATCGCTTGCGCGCTAGTAGCAGAGGCAGTAGCGCTATTGATTTTCCGCGGATACAAAAACGATTGGGCGTGCGTAGTTGCAGGAACGCTGTATATGCCTTTGACGCTTCCGGTGTTAATCTTGCTTTACAACGTGTTCCCGTCAATCAGCAAAGGTAAAGTCGCGGAGCAAATGTTTATGGTGGGCAGTACCAATGCGGGCGTAGCGATAGGTATAAGCGTAGCTGTAGTTGCGATATGTTTCGTAGGCGCAGTTATAGGTATGATAATTATGCGTGAACTTAAAAAAGCGGGTAAATTGAAAGAATGAGTTTTTTGAAGTACAAAAACTACATATATCCATTATTCGTTGCGATTTCTTCTGCAATAATAATAGTCTTTGGACTGATAGAAGCCACGGATATTCGGGGATTGTATTTTCTTGCAGGCATTTACGTATGGTTGTTGATTTTCGGTTGTTGGAAAACTTGCCTAAGAGTTTTGCCGGTTTTGGTTATAGCGGGAGGAGTGTTCTATGGCATAGGCTATCTGGCCTCGCGCAACCACGCCTTTGCGCTTGCAATGGTTACTAGATTTTTTGCGGTAGTCATTGCAGTCATTCCCGGAATGAGCATAGAGCCAACGGCAATTACAAGAAATTTATCGCAACTTAAAGTTCCGCGTGTCATCACGTTGGGCGTTTTGATTATGTACAGTTTCGTTCCCGTTCTAAGAGCGGAAATTAAGCGTGTGCGCGAAGCGATGAAAACCAGAGGCGCCGGCAGTATTCTCAATCCCAAAATCTTTTATCGCGCCTTTTTAATTCCTCTTGTAACTAGGATTGTGGACATATCGGATATACTTGCGTTGTCTATCGAAACGCGCGGTTTTACGCTTGGCAAAACAAGGTGTACTGTCTACAAAAAAGAATATATAAACGTATTCGACGTATTGTTTATACTAGGTATAATTTCAGGCGGGTGGTATTATGAACGCGGTTTTGTTAAAAGATATAACTTTCTCCTACGACGGGAAAACTAAAATACTCGACGGCGTAGACTTTCACGCCGATTACGGCGAAATATCTCTTATCGCAGGACATTCCGGCGAAGGCAAGAGTACTCTTGCTTCCATTATCTGCGGTATAATTCCCAACGTTAACAGCGGAACGCTCGAAGGGCAAGTAATCATCGACGGCGAAAATATTGACGGTAAGAAGATGGGAGATATTTGCCGAAAGGTAGGAATAGTTTTGCAAAACGCTGACGAGCAGATTGTTCATAAAATCGTTGAGGACGAAATTGCTTTCGGATGCGAAAATCTTGCTTTTTCTCAAGAAAAAATCGCAAAGCAAATCGAGATAGTATGCAACCTTATGAAGCTATCGCCTAATTGGAAAACTCGCTCTCTTTCGGGCGGACAAAAGCAAAGACTTATAACAGCCTCCACGCTTGCGATGGGACAAAAAATTATCATATTGGACGAACCTCTTGCCAATCTTGACAGGCAGGGAGGTCAACTTCTTATGGATACGCTTAAGTCCTTGGCGAAGGCGGGATACGCCATACTCGTAGTCGAACATAGATTGGATATGGTTATGCCGTTTGTCGATAGAGTTTGGCACATATCGCAAGGTAAAGCTATTGAAGTGGAGAATAAGCAAGAGTTCTTGAAAGAGCAGACCAAAGCAATAGAGGATATATGTCCCATTTTTCAAATCAAAGACAGTATTTTCGATATTAAAAGCGTAAAATTCATCGTAAAGAAAAGAGAGATTTTGAAAGATATAAGTTGCCAAATTCCCAAGGGAGCAAGAATGTTGTTGCTCGGTGAGAACGGCTGTGGCAAGACTACGCTTCTACGACTTATTGCAAGATTAAGCAAGCCCACTGCCGGTAATATATATCAATATATCGATAGCAAGTTGGGACAGAAAAAAAGCGGAAGCAAGAGGTATTATAAGAGAGTGGGGGTAGTATATCAAAATCCAGACTATCAGCTCTTTATGCCCACCGTTAGGGAAGAAATAGAACTTTGCGCCGAGAGCAAAGAATATGCGGAGCGCATTGAAAATCTCTTGGGCGTGGCGCATTTGCTCGACAGACATCCGCAATCGCTTTCGCAAGGTCAAAAAAGATTGGTATCTATAGCTAGCGTAGTCGCAAGTAAGCCCGATGTGCTTATACTTGACGAACCTACGGTCGGTCAGGATTACGACGGACTTAGACGGCTGGTAACAGCGCTCAATGAAATTCATAAGCAGAGTGGAAACACTGTGATTACCGTCACGCACGACGTAAGGTGCGCAGACGCTCTTTGCGACGTTGCAATACATATCAAAGACGGCAAAGTATTTCGATTTGGCGGTAAAGAAATTGTTAAAGATTTTTTCTCTTAGAATACTATTTGTTGATGTTGGTTGCGCCCATAGACATTCTCAACGTTAATTCTGCCAACTCGCGACTTGTAATAGGGAAATTATCGTTTATCCATTCTTTAAGCAGTCCGATAACCCCGTTAATGCAATAAAAGTAACCGTATTTTGACAGAATAGAATCTTTATTTATTGGGAGATTTTTGTATTTATCCAGTACGGAGCTGGTTAACCTCTCCTTAAACTTATTGCTGTCCAGTCTTACCAAAAGTGCGGTAAAGGCGCTGTTGTTAGCCTTTACGTAGTCAAAGGTCTTTTCAAGCAAATTAATAAATTCTTTGTCATTAGATATTGATTCCGAGCCCGCGATGGTAGGTATTTGCGAAATCAAATCGTCTTCTATTTCTTTTATAAGACATTGCACGTCTTCATAGTGCATATAAAAGGTTGAGCGGTTGATATCTGCGCAATTACAAATATCTGTTATTGACAGTCTTTTGTCAGGGTTGGTTGATAATAATTCTATATAGGCTTCTTTTATTAATTTTTTAGTCATTCTTACGCGTCTAGTTTCTTGCATAATTATGTTTCCTTTTTTATTTAGAAAATTTTACACAACATTTTTTTCAATTATGTCGGTTTGAAAGCAAAAGAGGCTGCTTCTATTTCCAACAATACATTTATAAAAATACTGTATGTTGATTTTCAAACAGATTGTTGATATAATAGTAACAGACTTTGATTAAAAAGTCAAGATATACGTATTTTATTGCATCTAGGTGAATATAATGAAACAAATGTATAAAGTAGAAAGACTCGACAGTTTTAGAGAACTTGTCAATTTGTCGGCGAGAAAGTATTCTTCAAGGACTGCTTTTTTGCTTAGAGAAAAGGACGGCAAGTATAGACGTATTAAATATAAAGAACTAAGACAAAGATATTACAATCTTTGTTCCTATTTTATTTCGCAAGGACTAAAAGACAAATATATAGCCGTTATCGGCAACAATAGTTACGAATGGGCGCTATCTTATTTGGCGGCGGCTAGCGTAGGAATAGTTGTGCCTATCGATAAAGAGCTGAGCGTAGAGGATATTGAGAATTTCCTTCAACATGCCAATGTCAGCGCTATTTGCGCCGATGGAAAGATACTTTCGAAAATGGCATTTGAAAGCATTGCGCCACGCGCGTTGTTCTCATTTGACGCTATTGACAAAGAGTATTCGCTTATTCCATGTAGGGATGAAAAAGAAATAGACGGCATTGAGATTTCAAAAGACGATATGCGCGTACTTATATTTACGTCCGGTACTACGGGTAGCGCCAAGGGAGTATGCCTGTCGCAAAGCAACTTGCTTGCGGATATTCAATCTACGCTTAAAGTCGTAAATATAAAGTCAAGCGACGTTACGCTGTCGATTTTGCCTTTGCACCATACGTATGAATGTACGCTCAACTGCATTTTGATGCTGTCGCGCGGAGCATGTATTTCTTATTGCGATTCGCTTCTTAAGGTTACGAAAAATATTGTTGAGTATTCTCCGTCGATTTTGGTGGTGGTTCCGGCTTTGCTTAAAATGGTTGACAAAAAGATTTGTCAATCGGTAAAGGAAAAATGTCCGTCAAAGTACAAAGAACTTTTTGAGAGGTATTCTTTTGCCGAGGCAGTAGGCAAATTGCCGTTTGTTATTCGCAAGATAATTTCTTCAAAAGTCAAAGCGTCGCTAGGCGGAAAGACGCGACTTTTTATCGTTGGAGCGGCAGACTTGGATAGCGCAATAGTAGAGGACTTCCAAGCGCTTGGCATAAAAGTTTTGCAGGGCTACGGCTTGACGGAATGTTCTCCGCTTTTGGCAGGTAACAGCGATTTTTATTTCAATCCTAAGTCTACGGGTATTGCTATTCCCGACGTTCAGCTTAAGATAGATGAACCAAACGAAGAGGGAATAGGCGAGATACTTGCTAAGGGCGAGAATATTATGCTGGGATATTTCCAAGATGAAGAAGCTACGAATAAAGCCTTTAAGGACGGCTGGTTCCGCACAGGAGATTTGGGAAGAATGGACTGCGACGGCGCGCTGTATATTACGGGAAGAAGTAAGAACGTCATAGTTACCGAAAACGGAAAGAATATCTATCCTGAGGAACTCGAAGCCAGACTGGCTAATTTCCCTGAGATTGAAGACGTGCTAGTGGTCGCTTCGAAAGAGCGAGGTAAGACGGAAGTCAAGGCTAGAATTTTCCCCAATATAGACGTTATAAAAAAGAAGCTGGGACATATTCCAAGTATTAGCGATATTAAGAATTCGCTTGGAAAGATAATCAGCGACATAAACGAAAAGATGCCAAGATATAAGCATATCAATAATTACGAAGTATTGGACTGCGCGTTGGAAAAGACTACTACGCGTAAAATAAAGCGTTTTGGCAACAACGTAAAATAATCAGAGTTTTACCGCTATCGGTTTATGAGATATATATTTGAAAAGGTTTTTGAAGCCGTTTGCTTTTAGCCATTCTGCGATGAGAGAGTATTTCTCTCCAAGACGCTCGCAAGTATGGGTATCAGAACCAAACGTCAGCAGTTCTCCGCCAAGTTCTTTATATCTGAGTAATATTTGAGTTGAGGGCAGGAAATCAAGTCCCGTGCCTTTGCTTTGAGAGTTTATCTCCAAGGCTTTTCCTTTTGCGATAATGGTCTTTAAGATTTCGTCGATAATATCGGCGAAATCTTTGTATTCAAGCGACTTATCTTCATAAATGCTTTTACGCATTACGTAACCGATATGCCCTACGCTGTCGTAGTGGTACGGACAGTCAAGACTTTCTCTCACAGCCTTAAGGTATGCGCCGTAAGCTTGCTCCTTAGCGCGCTTTATAAAGTACGATGGTAAATAACAATCTTCGTATTCTATCGTGTGAATGGAGTTGATAATTATATCTGTGCTGTATGGCGCAAGTTTTGCCTGATATAATTCGTTGGCTTCTTTCATATATCCGCATTCAATACCCACTCCCACGTAGATTTTGTTCCTATATTCTTCTTGAAGATTTTCTATTTCGTCAAAGTGCCTTTTCAGTTGAATTTGAGGAATGTAGTCAAATTCGGGCAGGAAAGTCAAGTCGCCGTCAAAATGGTCGGTAAAGGCAATATAATCCATACCCATAGATATGGCTTTTTCAATCATATCCCTTGGGTCTGCTTTGCTATCGTGCGAGTGTCTGCAGTGTGTATGAGTATCAAACATAGTTCCCTCTATAATATTCTATACTTTTTGTTTTGGACTGTCAAATAAGATAGATTGACAAATTTCGACAAATAATGTTAAACTTAAAAAAATACCTATGCTACCTAAAAATAAAGATAGGCATAGAAAGGGAGAAATTATGTCATCGCATTTAGGCAACAGTTGGGATGAAAAATTAGAGGGCGAGTTTTCGCAAGAATATTTCAAAGAGATACGCAAATTCTTGGTGGAGGAGTACAGTAATTTCAGAGTTTATCCGCCTATGAAAGAGATACTCTCGGCATTTGAGCATACTCCGTACGAGAACGTTAAGGTCGTCATATTGGGACAAGACCCTTATCATGGCTACGGACAGGCGCACGGCATGAGTTTTTCAGTACGCAAGGGAGTAAAGTGTCCGCCTTCGCTTGTTAATATTTACAAGGCGTTGGAATACGATCTCGGCATACCGCAGAGCGATTGCGGAGATTTGACAGGTTGGGCAGACGAGGGAGTATTGCTTCTTAACACAGTTCTTACAGTGAGAGAGGGCAAACCGCAAAGTCACGCCAACATAGGTTGGGAGAGATTTACAGACAGCGTTATCAAAATGATCAACGACAGTCCATATCCCACTGTCTTTATGCTGTGGGGCAATCCCGCTAAAGCAAAGGCAAAACTCATAGACGATTCAAAGCACCTTGTACTTAGATGCGTTCATCCTTCTCCGCTGTCTTTCTACAACGGTTTTTTGGAATGTAAGCATTTCTCTAAAGCCAACGATTTTTTGCTCAAAAACGGCAGAACTCCAATAGATTGGAGCAGAAGAGGAGAATAAAAAATACCCGACTCAACGTCGGGTATTTCATTCTTTGCTCATTTACGTCTTTTACCGTCGACGTCTTCTATGATTACTTTCCAAATAGCAGTAATCTTTAGACTTCTTGAAATTGCCTCGTCGAAGTTGGGCATATTGGCGGGAGTATGTCTTTGGCATATCGCTCTTAAAGCCGCGATCTTTTCGTTGTCGTCTAACACTTCAAAGATTTTACCGCGTATTATTGCGCTCTCGTATTTAGTAGTAAATTCGTCGGTGGGTCTAAGAGTGTCGCCCACGCAAGATATACATACTTGGTTGTTTTGTCTAAAGCAATCTATTTTTTTGCCCTCTTTCGCGCAATGGAAGTATATAACGTTGTCAATTCTTGCTATGCTCAACGGTATACAGTAGGGCATACCGTCGGTATCTATCGTTGAAAGAGTAGCCCACTCGCATTTATCCACAATATTTATTGCCCATTCTTTAGGCATCTGTCTGTCTTTCCTTCTCATACTATTCTCCTAAGAGCCTATGCGAATGCGATTGCGCAATCTTACTTTCGCAACCAATCGGCGTCTTTTATGAAAGTCTTATTGTTAATATTATGCTATTAAAAATTTTATCGGTCAAGTAAAAAATTTACAGTTTTTTAAGCGCAGTCCTTTGCCATCTCTTGGATAGATAGAAAATTACCGATACGGTGGCGCCGATGACCCAGCCTATCGGCCAACTCCACCAAATGGAAACGTAGGATAAATGGCAAGCTTTGACGAATATATAGCTCAATCCCACTCTTAAGACAAGGTCTGTCATTGTACTTGACGTAAATCCTGCCATATCTCCCGCGCCTCTGATAAAGCCGTCGAAAATTATCTTTATACACACGACTATATAGAATGGCGCAAGTATGTACAAAAACTGCGAGCCGATAGAAATAATCTCATCGTTTTGGTTACTGATAAAAGAACCGACAAGTTGTTTTGCAAATATCATATATACGCTCGTTGATACCAAGGCTATGACTATCATGCTGATGAGACCGCCTTTAAGACCTTCTTTTGCCCTGTCCAAGTGCTTTGCGCCGATATTTTGCGAAGTAAACGTGGCCATTGCGTTGGATATGGTCAAGAAAATGGAAATGATTATATAATTTATCTTGAATGCCGAGCCGTATGCCGATACAAGGTTAGCGTTGCTAAAGGAATTGACAAGACTTTGGACAAAGAGTTGACCTATTGATACGGTAGAGTTTTGCAGAATACTCGGCAAAGACATAAGCATTATACTTGACCAAATTGACAGCGAGAATATGGAATTTTCTTTCCAAGATTTTTTATTTGGACTGACTTGCGCCTCGGAATTTGCTTCTTGACTTTGGTCTTCTTGACTTGCTGTCGCCTGATTAGCTTTTGGCAATTTGGATATATTGACGAGCAACAGTACCAACGACACTGCGCTTGCTACGCCTTGCGCAAGGAAAGTGCCCCAAGCAAGTCCCTTTATTCCCATATTAAAGTACTTGACGAAAATTATATCTACGATTACGTTGAGTACAGTTGAGAAGATGAGTAAAAACAACGGCGTCTTGGAATTGCCGAGCGCTTGGAATATAGAACTTACTACGTTGTATACGAATAGGAATGTCAGTCCGTAAATATATATATTGAGATAGTCTACGCTTTGAGCAAAGACTTCCGGTCCCAAGTCCTCCGAATTCATTGCCGAAAGCAGAGGCTTGCAGGTAAATGCTCCTATCAAAGTGAAGAGAAGAGCGAATACGAAGATGTTGATAAGAGCAGTGAGTATCGAAGTCTTGGCGCGGGAATATTGCTTAGCGCCGAATATTCTCGATATAACAACGCCGCCGCCCACGCCGAAACCGTTGCCAATTGCGATAAATACTACCGTCACGGGGTACGCCGAATTGACCGACGCTAAGGCTATGCCGTCGTCGTAGATAAAATTGCCGGCTATTAGCGAGTCAGCTATGTTGTAAAACTGTTGAAAAAGTACGGATATTATCATCGGTACGGCAAATGCGTACAATACTTTTATCGGCTTACCTACCGACATATCTTTAGTAGCCATAAAGCCCTCCGTAAATCTCGTAAGAAATTATCATATATGTTATACGCTTATTTAACTCAAAATGCAAGTAAAAAATTTTGAAAAAAATTTACATTTTCACAAATTCGCTATTGAATATTGATTTTTAATATGGTATAATTTGGATAAGTATGAAAAAGGAGAAAGAATAATTGGACAAAAAAATACCGGTCTATCTCTTTCACGAGGGTACAAATTATGAGGCGTACAAGTTTATGTCTCCTCAACAAAGTCAAAAGGACGGCAAAGACGGTTGGATTTTCAGAGTGTGGGCTCCGAATGCCAAGACTGTCAGCGTAGTAGGAGATTTTAACAACTGGGATAGAGAAGTAAACCCAATGAGCAAAATCAGCGACGGTATATGGGAGGGCTTCGTAGAAGGTCTTAAGATATACGATATTTATAAATTCAGCGTAGAAACACAAGGGGGCAAGTTGAGGCTAAAAGCCGACCCGTACGCAAGACATAGCGAAACTTCGCCTGCCAACGCGTCAAAACTTTACGTGTCGTCTTTTAAGTGGACTGATAAGAGTTGGATTGCCGAAAGAGAAAATTTCGACGCTTTCCATAGCCCGATAAATATCTATGAGCTACATCTTGGCAGTTGGAGGAGATACGCCGACGGCAATATCCTCAACTATCGCGACTTAGCAGACGAGCTTGTGCCGTATATCAAGAAAATGGGATACACTCACGTGGAGATTCTTCCAATTTGCGAATATCCTTACGAGGGTAGTTGGGGATACCAAGTTAGCGGTATGTTTGCTCCGACTTCGAGATACGGCGCGCCAGACGATTTCAAATACTTTATCAACAAATTGCACAAGAACAAAATCGGCGTAATACTCGATTGGGTATGCGCTCACTTCCCAAAGGACGCTTTTGGACTCTACGAGTTCGACGGTCAACCTTGTTACGAGTATTCCGATCCGCTCAAGCAAGAGCATAAGGAATGGGGTACGCGAGTGTTCGATTACGGCAGGAGAGAGGTGCATTCATTCCTTATTTCCTCAGCGGATTTTTGGGCAAGCGAGTACCATGTCGACGGCATCAGAGTAGACGCGGTTGCGTCAATGTTGTATCTTGATTACGGTAGACGCAACGGAGAATGGCGTCCCAACGTAAGCGGCGGCAATTACAACTTAGAGGCAATAGACTTCTTGCAAAAGCTAAATTCGCACATGCTTTCAAAATACAAGGGATTGCTCATGATTGCCGAAGAATCTACAGCGTTCCCCAACGTGACCAAGCCGCCGCACGACAAAGGGCTTGGATTCAACTTCAAGTGGAATATGGGTTGGATGAACGATATGCTTTCATACGTATCGCTTGACCCGTTCTTTAGAAAAGACAATCACAACAAAGTTACTTTTTCAATTACTTACGCTTACAGCGAGAATTATATCTTACCGCTATCTCACGATGAAGTAGTACACGGCAAGTGTTCGCTTCTCAACAGAATGCCCGGCTCTTATATGGATAAGTTCAATTCGCTCAAAGCATTCTTTGGCTATACAATGGCTCACCCCGGTAAGAAATTGTTATTCATGGGCGGAGAATTCGGACAGTTTATCGAATGGGATTACAAAAAACAACTCGATTGGTTCTTGCTCGATTACGATTCTCACTCCAATTTGCATGAGTTTGTAAAAGATCTCAACGCTTATTATCTTGCCAATAAAGAGATGTACTATCTCGATACAACGTACGATGGCTTTAAGTGGATATGCGTAGACGACAACATTCAGAATATAGTTTCTTTCGTAAGAAGCGACGGCGAAGGGAATTATACTATCGCAGTAGTCAACTTCTCGCCAGTTAAGAGAGAAAATTACCGTATGGGCGTACCGGAAAAGAGAGCGTATAAAGTCGTTCTCAACAGCGATGATAAGAAGTACGGCGGTGAGAGCGATAAGATGAGTTTTACTGCGCAAAAGGGTGAAATGCACGGATATCCGTATCATATAGAAATGACTATCCCCGGCAATAGCGTAATGTATATCGCGCCGTCGAGGAAAGGTAAGAAGCAAGAAAAAGAAAATGCAAGCAAGTAATAATAAATTTGCAATAATATAAACGCATATAAGGTATTTAGGAGGGAAAATGCACAGTAATAAAAAAGAATGCATCGCCATGTTGTTGGCGGGCGGACAGGGTACTAGACTCTATTCTTTGACGAGAGATTTGGCAAAGCCTGCCGTATCATTTGGTGGAAAGTATAGGATTATTGACTTTCCGCTTTCAAACTGTATCAATTCAAACATAGACACGATAGGCGTGTTGACGCAATATAAACCTTTTGATCTCAATCAGTATATCGGCAACGGTCAGCCTTGGGATCTCGACAGGCTCAACGGCGGAGTATTTGTCTTACCGCCGTATATGAAGGGCGAAACGTCCGATTGGTATAAGGGCACCGCAAACGCGATTTATCAGAACATAGAATTTATCGATAAGTTTTCTCCCGAGTACGTTTTGGTACTTTCGGGCGACCATATTTATAAGATGGATTACGCGCAAATGCTGGCTTATCACAAAGAAAAGGGCGCAGACTGCACCATTGCCGTCATCAACGTATCTTTGGAAGAAGCGTCGAGATTTGGTATAATGAATACCAACGAGGATAATTCGGTATACGAATTTGCAGAAAAGCCTCAACATCCAAAGTCCACAAATGCGTCTATGGGTATTTACATATTCAATTGGGCAAAACTCCGCAAATATCTAATAGAAGACGAAGAAGATAAGATGTCGCAAAACGACTTTGGAAAGAATATCATTCCAAAGATGCTTGCCGACGGACAAAAACTCTTTGCTTATAATTTCTCCGGATATTGGAAAGACGTAGGAACTATATCATCTCTTTGGGAAGCCAATATGGACGTACTCAACCTCGCAAGCGGTATAAATCTTGACGATAGCGCGTGGAAGATATACGCCAGAAATACCGCAGAGCCGCCGCATTTTGTCGGCAAGAACGCCGTGATACGCAATTCGCTTGTTACGGAAGGCTGTGAAATCAACGGTAAGGTCGAGAGGAGCGTCTTATCTACGGGCGTTGAGATTTGCGAGGGCGCAACGATACAAGATTCTACTATTATGCCTGGAGCAAAGATTTGCAAGGGCGCGGTAGTAAAATACGCGATTGTCGGCAATAACGCAATCGTTGGAGAAAACGCGGTCGTTGGCGACACACAAGAAGGTATGGTGGACGGTCAGTGGCAAATCACCGTCGTGGGACCTAACGCTGTAGTTGAAGCAAATCAAGTTGTGCCTGTCAAGGCAATGGTAGATTAGGAGGATAGGCAAATGAACAACGCAATGAGTATAATTTTTGCAAGCGACAACGAATCGAAACTCAACGAATTGACATTGCATCGCACAACGGCGTCTTTGCCATTCGGCGGAAGATATAGATGTATTGACTTTGCTCTTTCCAATCTTGTCAATAGCTCCATTACCACAATAGGAATAATAACTCGCAACAATTATTCTTCGCTTATGGACCATATCCGTATGGGTAGAGATTGGGATCTAAATAGAAAGAACAGCGGTATTGCGGTATTCCCGCCGTACGCTTCCAATACTTCCACCAACGTTTTTAAGGGTAAGATAGAAGCTCTTTACGGCATACTCGATTATTTAGAGAGTTCCGATGATGAGTACGTAGTAGTCACCAATAGCAATATTATCGCAAGTATCGATTTCGACGACGTATATGAAGCGCACGTCGCAAGCGGAGCGGATATAACTATGTTGACCTATACCGCTTGTCCCACGTCTTCGAGGAGAACCGTAGTAGAGAGCGACCCAAGCGGAAGAGTTAGGGGAATGAAGATAACTCGCGATGCAGACGAAGAGGAGTACGAACTTGGATTGTTCTGCTACTTATTCAATAAAAAACAACTTATTCAACTTGTGACAGACAGTTATGAAAGAGGCAAGATAGACTTCGAAAGAGATATATTGCAAGCCAACATAGATATACTTAATATACATGCGTATAAGGTCAAAGGACACGCCGCGCTTATAGACGACGTCAAGTCGTATTACAGAGAGAGTATGGCAATCTTGGATTCTGATATAATGAACAGTCTTTTTGACAGCGCAGGCAAAGTATTTACAAAGGTTAAGGACAGTGTGCCTACCAGATACTGCAGCGGAGCAAAAGTCGTCAACAGCTTGATAGCAGACGGATGTAAAATCAACGGCAAAGTTGAAAATTCTATTCTCTTTCGTGGCGTAGTCGTTGAGGAGGGAGCAGAGGTAATCAATAGTATAGTAATGGAAGGCGGAAAGATTATGAAAGGATCTACGCTCAATTTTGCAATTACCGATAAAAACGTAACTGTAACTGAGGATAAGGCGCTCAGCGGTAGCGAAGCCTATCCCGTTGTTGTAGTAAAGAATAAGACAGTATAAAGGAGGACAGTATTATGCCAGCCAAGACAACAAAAAAGACTTCAACTAGCAATGCAAAAGAAAAAATTACCAAGACAAAAATAGATTTTGGTAAAAAGATATTGTTTGCTTCGTCTGAAGCGGTGCCGTTTATAAAGACGGGTGGACTCGCAGACGTCGCCGGGGCGCTTCCTAAAGCGTTGGTAGACGGCGGAGTAGATTGCAGGGTAATTTTGCCGTTATATGCGGATATAAAGCAAGAATTAAAAGATAATATGATTTATATCGGCAATGTTTACGTTAATTTGGCTTGGCGCTATCAATACTGCGGTCTTTTCAAAGCCGAGATTGACGGGGTAACTTATTATCTGATTGACAATGAGTATTATTTCAAGAGAAGCGGACTTTACGGTTATTATGACGATGGGGAGCGATTTGCTTTCTTTGCCAAAGCCGTACTTGCAAGCATAAAACTTATGGGTGACTTCAAGCCGGATATAATACATTCTAACGACTGGCAGACTGCGTTGATACCCGTATTCCTCGACGTATTCTTTAGAGGCGATGATTTATATAAAGATATCAAGACCGTATTTACAATTCACAACATAGAATTCCAAGGCAGATACAGCGGTTTTATGTCGGGCGACGTATTGGGACTTCCCGAATGGGCAAGAGAGTACGTTGACTTTGACGGCGACGTCAACTATATGAAGGGCGGTATCGAGAGAGCCAACAAGGTTACTACGGTTTCGCAGACTTACGCTCAAGAGATACTTAATTCTTATTTTGGCTTTGGTATGAACAACATTCTCGTCAATAGACAGTTCAAACTTTCCGGAATTATCAACGGAATAGACGTTGAGGCTAACGACCCGAAGACGGATAAGTATGCATACCGTAATTATGACCTTGCGACCTTTGAATTAAAGGCGGAAAACAAACTCGCTCTTCAAAAGGACTTGTCGCTTCCCGTCGATAAGAATATACCTATGATAGGTATGGTCGGCAGACTGACGCACCAAAAGGGGCTGGATTTGCTTTCGCCTATAATTACGAAAATCCTCGATATGGGCGTACAACTTGTTGTACTCGGTACGGGCGACTATAGATATGAAGAAATGTTGAGAGGCTGTCAGAGCAGATACCCCAACAACTTGCGCGCGCTCATAACTTTCTCATCGGAACTTGCCGGTAAGATTTATTGCGCAAGCGACATGTTCTTGATGCCTTCCAAGTTTGAGCCTTGCGGACTTTCGCAGATGATTGCTATGCGATACGGTTCTTTGCCTATCGTAAGAGAAACGGGCGGTCTAAAAGACACAGTTATTCCTTACGATTACACAACGGGCAAGGGTACCGGCTTTACTTTCTATTCATACAACGCTCACGATTTGTTCAACGCTGTAGAGAGAGCTGTGGGATTGTATAGAGATTACAAAGAAGATTGGCAAAAAATCGTAAACAACGCTATGACGCAAGATTTCAGTTGGAGAAATATAGCTCTTCGCTACGTGGATTTGTACAAAGAGTTGTAAAAATTGTAAAAAAGTAGGTAAAAATTTATAAAATATTGATTTTATATAAAAAATATCTATTTAAGCGTGAAAAATGTGGCACAAAAGTAAAACATATGATATAATTTTAGAGTAGTAAAATTGTTCAATCAGCGATTTATTCGTCGGATTGGACGATTTTGCCAATAATTATTACTTATTTTTGGAGAAAGTAATGGAAAATCAAGTCAAAGAACTCAAAAAAATTGTATCTCTCAAGTGTCAGACTTATTTCGGCACTACTATAGAGAACGCTAGCAAAAATCAAATTTACAGAGCAATCTGTATGACTGTCAGAGATATTCTTACCGATAAACGACTGGCATTCAAGAAAAAGAGATTGGATCAAGGATCAAAGCAAGTTTACTATATGTCAATGGAATTTTTGCTTGGTCGTTCGCTCAAAAACCACCTTTACAATCTTAAGATGACGGACGTATTCGACAATTTGTGCAAAAGTCTCGGATACAGCATTGATGATATGTACGCAATCGAGCCTGACGCCGGGCTTGGCAACGGCGGTTTGGGCAGACTTGCCGCGGCGTATATGGAGTCTTTGACAAATCTCAATTACGTTGCAAGCGGTTTTTCAATCAGATACGATTACGGCATATTCAAACAAAAGATTGAGGACGGTTGGCAGGTAGAACTTCCCGATGAGTGGCTCGAAAACGGCGACGTATGGCTTTCGCCTAGAATGGAAGATACTTTTGAAGTCAAGTTTGGCGGTTACATCGATGAAAGATGGGACAACGGCAGACTCTATATTGACCAAAAGGACTGTTATACCGTTCAAGCTATACCTTACGATATGAACATAAGCGGTTACGATGTGCCTGCTGTAAATAAGTTGAGATTGTGGACGGCAAAAGCTCCCGTAGATTTCGATATGAAACTTTTTGCAGACGGCGAGTACGTAAAGTCTTTGGAGCAAAAGGCTTTGGCGGAGAGTATATGCAAGGTGTTGTATCCTGCGGACCATCACCAAGAAGGCAAGATGTTAAGACTTAAGCAACAATACTTCTTCGTATCCGCATCGATTCAATCTATTTTGAAACAACACTTGAAGGATTACAAGACATTGGATAGCCTTCCCGATAAAGTGGCTATACACATCAACGATACGCACCCCACGCTTTGTATTCCGGAGCTTATGAGATTGCTTCTCGACGAGTACGGTTATTCTTGGGACAAGGCTTGGAAGATTGTTACTCGCACCGTATCGTACACCAATCACACCGTTATGGCGGAAGCGCTTGAAAAATGGCCTGAGGGATTGTTCAAACAACTCTTGCCTAGAATTTATCAAATCGTGTGCGAAATCAACCGCAGATTTACCGATGAACTTTGGGCGTTCTATCCCAACGACTACGGCAAGGTAGACTACAATGCGGTTTTGTCGGGCGGTCAAGTTAAGATGGCTAATCTTTGTTTAGCGGCTTCGCATACCGTCAACGGCGTATCCGAATTACACTCCAAAATTCTCAAAGAAGAGGTGTTTAGAGATTGCTACAATATGCATCCGAAGAATTTTACCAACGTTACCAACGGTATTACCTATAGAAGATGGCTTTGTCAATCCAATCCGCTACTCAGCGATTATATCCAAAAACTTATTGGCGACGGCTTCAAGAAAGACGCTGATAAATTAAAGGACCTTGCGAAGTTTGCGGACGATAAGGCTGTACTTGATAAGATTTTGGAAATCAAGAGAGCAAACAAGGTTAGACTTGCTAAGTATATCAAAGATACCGCGGGCATAGAGGTCAATCCCGATTCTATCTTCGATGTACAAGTCAAGAGATTGCACGAGTATAAAAGACAACTGCTCAATGCGCTTCATATCCTAGACTTGTATTACAGACTTAAAGAAAATCCAAACCTTGATATCAACCCAAGGACGTTTATCTTTGGCGCAAAGGCAGCTCCAAGCTACTATATGGCAAAGCAGATTATTCGTCTTATACATTCGCTTGGCAATCTTATCAACAACGATCCCGACATCAAAGGCAAAATCAAAGTCGTTTATATAGAGAATTACAGAGTTACGCTTGCAGAACTTATTATGCCTGCGTCCGATGTATCGGAACAAATCTCTATTGCAGGTAAAGAAGCAAGCGGTACGGGTAATATGAAGTTTATGATCAACGGCGCAGTGACTATGGGTACCATGGACGGCGCTAATATCGAGATTTACGAGAACGTAGGCAAGGACAATATCTTTATCTTCGGTTTGCTTGCAAATGAGATAAACGAACTTAACCGTAACGGTTACAATCCAAGAGATTATTACAATAATAATTCAAGAATAAGAGCCGTTATCGATGGCTTAAGAGGCGGTATCGCCGGCGTCAACTACGGCGAGATTGCAGATTCGTTGATTAGTAGCGACGGCTATAAGGTACTAGCAGACTTCCAGTCTTATTGCGATTGCCAAGAGAGATTGGATAAGGCTTACAGCGACAAATATGCTTGGGCTAAGATGTCGCTTCTCAATACCGCTAACGCAGGCTTCTTCTCTTCGGATAGAAGCGTAAAAGAGTACGCAGATAGAATATGGAAGATGAAACCTGTCAATTATTCGTCGGTTGCGACGGCAGAAAAGCCTGTGGAAAAGACTGCAAAGAAATCTGCTACCGCGAAGACGACGGCAGGCAAAACTACCGCAAAGAAGCGATAAGATTTTCCCGCTTACGTTGAAAGAAGTCTATTAAGTCATTTCGACGTAACGAAAGAAGTCAATCTAAAAGTTGAGAAAAATCAAATAAACGTAATAGCCTTGACTTATTTATAAGAACAAGGCTATTTACTTAAAGGACGCAAGTTGAGAGAATTAATATATTTCGATAGCAGAAATCCAAATTGCAAATATCCGTTTGGAAGCGTAGAGCAAGACGAAGAGATGACCTTCAAAATCTTCGTCAAGGACGGCGTCTACGTAGACCGTATAGAACTGCATATTTACGAAGACGGAGCAGACGCGCCGTACGTTTTCCGTATGTCGTTTAATTGCAAGAGGGGCGATGAGAGCGAGTATATAGCAAAAATTTCTCTTAATAAAGTAGGGCTGTATTGGTATAGATTTCACTTTATTACCGAAAATGGCGAGTATCAATATCGAAAAGACGGAGATGATTTTCAGTTGACCGTATACGGAAAAAGTTATACCACTCCCGATTGGGTTAAGGGCGGAGTGATATACCATATCTTCGTCGATAGGTTTTGCAAGGGAAAAGACGACAACGCTAAGTTTACAAAAAACGGCGTGTTGAAAGAGTGGGGCGAAGAGGTTACGATAAAGGACGACGACGGCGTATTCAGAGCCAACGACTTTTACGGCGGAAACTTTCAAGGCATAATAGACAAGTTGCCTTATCTTAAAAAACTCGGCGTAACGCTGTTATATCTATCTCCTATATTCAAGTCGTCTTCCAATCACAGATACGATACGGGAGATTATGAGTTCGTAGACGAACTTTTAGGCGATGAGGATAAGTTTAGACAGCTTTTGCAAGAGGCTGAGCAGAGCGGTATCCGCATTATGCTTGACGGCGTATTCAATCACACGGGAGCAGACAGCAAGTATTTTAATAAGTTCGGCAATTATCCTACGGTTGGCGCATATCAATCGAGAGACAGCAAGTATTTTGACTGGTTTGATTTCTATAATTTCCCAGATGAGTATCATTGTTGGTGGGGCATTACCGTCACTCCTACAATAAGTCAAAGAGCAAAAGGCTTTAGGAAGATGATTTGCGATAAGGGCGGAATTATAGACAAATGGACGTCGCTTGGCGTCAAAGGTTGGCGACTTGACGTAGTAGACGAGTTGAGAGAAGACTTTGTCGAAGATATTCGCAAGGCAGTTAAGCGCAACGGCGAGGATAACTTATTGATAGGCGAAGTATGGGAAGACGCGTCGAATAAGATTGCTTATAGTTATCGCAGACGTTATTTTCAAGGCAAAGAACTTGACGGCGTAATGAACTATCCTTTTAAGGAAGCTATGCTTAGTTATGCGCTAGGCGGTAAAGCGAGCGACTTTGCAAATACCGTCATGACTATTGTGGAAAATTATCCAAAGCAGTCTTTGGACGTGACAATGAATCTTATAGACTCACATGATACGGCAAGGGCTTTGAGCGTGTTGAGCGGTGTGGATATGAGCGGAACCGACAAGGAATATCGCAAGAACTTCCGATTGAGTAAAGAGGGATACGACTTTGCCAAAAAGCGACTGATTTTGGCGTCCACGTTGCAATTTATGCTGCCGGGCGTTCCGTCAATTTTCTATGGCGACGAGCAGGGTATGGAGGGCTATGAGGACCCGCTTTGCAGAAGATGTCTTGATTGGGATAATATAGACAAGGAGTTGCTTGCTCATTATACCCAACTTGGCAAAATTAGAGCTAAATTCAAAAAGCAAGTTTGCTCAGAAACATATTTTGAATATCAAGGAAATTTGCTTATACTGTGTCGCAGAGGCGGGGGGAAGACTTTGAAGGTTGTAGCCAACAATACTAACCAAACTCAGACTTTCTATTGCCAAAAGGCTAAGCAAGAACTTTTGTCTGGGCAAAAGCTCAACTGCAATGAATTTGGCATTTCGGCGGGAGAAGTCAAAGTATTTTTATTTTAATCTCTTAAAATAAAAACAATACTCAAAATATTTGCCATAATGCTATATTTTTGATAAAATAATAAAGGTTTTTAATATAAAACACAATTTGATAAAATAAAGTTTTTGGAGGCTTTTATGGAAAAGTTAGTAGGAGCATGTATGTTCGGACAGTCAGGCGGTCCGTCATCTGTTATCAACTCAAGCGCTGCCGGTGTATTTACCGAAGCATTAAAACAAGATTGCATTACTGCCGTTTACGGCGCGGCTCACGGTATTAAAGGCGTACTTAATGAAGAGTTTTACGATATCAGCAAAGAGGACGTAAAAGAGCTTATGTTGCTCAAAAACACTCCTTCTTCCGCTCTCGGTAGCGTTAGATACAAACTCAAGGCAGAAAAGGTAGACGATACAGACTACAAGAGATTGCTTGAGGTATTCAAAAAGTATAATATCCGTTACTTCTTCTACAATGGCGGTAACGACTCTATGGATACTTGCAATAAGGTCAGCAAGTATATGAAAAAGTCAGGTTGGGAATGTCGCGTAATGGGCGTGCCTAAGACTATCGACAACGACCTCTTCGGCACCGACCACTGTCCCGGTTACGGCTCTGCCGCTAAGTACGTAGCTACTACGACTATGGAACTCAAATTGGACGCTACCGTTTACGACACTCCGATGATTACCGTAGTTGAGGCTATGGGTCGTCACGCAGGTTGGTTGACCGCAGCTTCTGCGCTTGCTTGCGCTAAGGGTCTTGGTCCTGACCTTATCTATTTGCCGGAAATTCCTTTCTCAACTGAAAAGTTCCTTGCAGACGTAGACAAGAAGATGAAAGAAAACAACGGTAAGTGTATGATTGTCATCTCCGAGGGTATCGCAGACGAAAACGGTACGCTTATTGCAGAGAAGATTAACGCAAACGTAGCAAAAGACTCTTTCGGTCACGCTCAACTGGGTGGCGTAGGCACCTCGCTTGCAAATCTTTGCAAAGACAAGTTTGGTTGCAAGACGAGAGCTATAGAATTTTCGCTTATGCAAAGATGCGGAGCGCATCTTGCTTCCAAGGCGGACGTTGAAGAAGCGTTTAAGGCAGGCGCAGCCGCAGTTAAGTACGCTGTAAACGGTAAGACTGATAAGATGGTAATACTCAAGAGAGATATGAATAGCGGTAAGTATAAGTGCAAAGTCGGCGTTATGGACGTAGCAAAGGCCGCAAATACCGAGAAGAAAGTTCCGCTTGAGTGGATAATCAACGACGGTACGATGCTTTCTCAAGACTTTATCGACTACGCTTTACCGCTTATCCAAGGCGATAGCAAAGCTCCGCTTGAAGACGGTCTTCCAAGATTTGCAAAACTCAAGAAAGTCTTCGTAGAAAAGAAGTAATAGAGTAAAAGTAATAAAGATAGGAGAGTCGAGAATATCGGCTCTCTTTTAATTGACAAGGTCGGAACTTGCGTCCCGACCCGTATTTTGGCTTTTGATTGAAGGATAAATTATGGCTTTTGCTTTTGTACTTTTTTTATCTTTTGTATTACAGTACATTGTATGTTATTAATATTTAATTTGTACCTTATTTTAGATTTTATTTTCAAATTATTTATTTTCTTGAGAGAGGGTATTTATGGCTTGTGATATTACCTCGGCGCAGTTGTTGACGAGAGTGTCTACATCGCGCGGAGTAAGCATATATCTGGAGTATTTATCCGAGTTATCGCCCATGATACTACCTACTGAAATAATCAAAGGTACGCCTATTGCTATTACGGGCGAGAGTAGAGAATCGCTATCAAGACAAGGCTGGGCGTTGTTCACACCGCTCCCCGGACAAATACCTGCGCTAGTGAGTTGAAAGCATTTGCCAAGTCGAGTTATATAGTTGGTAGCAAGCGTATCTATTGCGATTATAAGATTGGGCTTGTGATACTCTGTTATAGCTTTGACTATGTCAAATGACTTTATACCAGTGATGTCTGCGACTTTAGGCGCGATTGCGCTAAGACAAAATTTTTTCCCGCCGGCGCGTATCCTTTTGACGACTTCATTGCCGAGCGCGTCTACAATGACATTTTCGTTGCCAAGTCCTACGATAAGTATTTTGCCTTCTTTTACGTCAACTTGTCTTATAAGTTTTTTGATACCGGTATGGAGGACGTCGACGAGAGTGTCGTCCTCTACGCGCGCGGTTGGGGATACGGTCAAGTAATGTCCTGCCTTTCGTCCGGTTTTTCTGGAGGCGACTTTGTCTATCTCCACTTCGCTTACGTCTACGCCCTTTTGCTTATAGGCGTGAGATTTTATACCCAAATCCTGACTAGCTTCAATAATTGGGTAGTCGATATTGTCAAAATTATTCATACGGCAATTATTGACAAAAGACAAAAGTCTTAGAATATTCCAATCGTTAAAAGACCGAATAGTCCTAAAAAATGCCGTATTTTGAAAAATATGTGTTAAAATTTGTTGCATAAATAATTTTGTTATGCTAGAATATGTTAGTAAAAATACGTAACGGAGGGAGAGTATGCCAAATATTAAGTCCCAAAAAAAGAGAGTTGTAATTGCTCAAAGAGAAAACGAAATCAACACTTCTAAGCGTAGCAGAGTTCGCAATGCTATTAAGAAGTATGAGACGGCTATTGCTAACAAGGACGTGGCTACGGCAGAAAAACTTTTGGTAGAGACAATTTCTTTGATTGACAGAGCCAAGAGCGACGGCATTTATCATGCCAACACTGCAAGCAGAAAGATTTCAAGACTTTCTAAGCAACTTGACGCATTAAAGAAAGCGTAAATAAAGATTACTGATAGAAAGCGCGACTGTTGCAAAACAGTCGCGCTTTATTTAGTAATACCGCGCTGTAAGCAGGTCATCGTACATAGTATTTGTCATATCACTTGAATGATTTAATATATATAAGAGAGGTATTTATGAATATTTTAATTTTGACGGGAAGTCCTAGAAAAGGCAGTAATACCGATATGCTTGCAAAGGCTTTTGCCGACGGAGCAAGCAAACGCCACAGCGTAGAGACAGTATCTGTGAATGATTATAAGGTCAATGCGTGTATTGGCTGTAATTCTTGTTTTACAAGAGAGGGCAACAAATGTTTTCAAAATGACCAAATGGCGGAGATATACGCAAAAATGGCAAATGCCGATATGCTTGTCATTGCTTCGCCCGTGTATTTTTACGGTATAAGCGCTCAACTTAAAAACATAATCGACCGTTGTCACACGCCTATGCGAAAAGACTTTAATATAAAAAGCCTTGCGCTGTTGCTCGTCGCAGGCTCGTCCAAGCCTTGTGTATTTGATGCAATAATCAAGCAATACGAACTCATATTAGATTATTTTCATTTTGAGGATAAGGGCAGAATACTTGTAGGCGGAGTAAACGATAGACAGTCGATAGCCGATAGAGAAGAACTTGAACAAGCGTATAATCTTGGCTTGGCGATTAAATAATTATCGACGGCTAAAGGCGGTATGCGTTTATGTCAATTCGAGCGAAGTCGAGAAATATACTCGTTACTCATTTGTGATAAGCGCTTCCTTCCTCTATCATAAAAGCGCGATATATTTGCTCGGAAAGCACAAGTCTTATTAGTTGGTGCGGGTACGTTATTGCTCCGAAGCAGAGCGAGAAGTCGCATTTATCCAATACTTGTTGCGACAAGCCGTACGACCCGCCGATTACAAAGGAGAGAGTAGACGTTCCGCTTTGTTTAAGCGCAGATATTTTTTGGCTCAACTCTTGGCTTGTCAGCATTTTGCCTTTGAGGTCGAGCGCGATAGCGTAGCCTTTTAGTTTGGCGATAATTCTTTCGCCTTCTGCAGTCTTGACGTTGTGAATATTCTTTTGCGACGTGTCTGGGAGAAGTTCTTCACTCACTTCTATTATTTCAAATTTGCAGAATCTAGACAGCCTTTTTGCGTATTCTTCTATGCCGTCTTTTAGATACTTTTCCTTTAATTTGCCAACGCAGACTATTCTTACGTTCATGACACGTAACCTGCAATAGTATTAATTATCCATATGACCAGTACTATTACCAAAGCAAAGATAATGCCTCGGCTGTTTTTCTTTTTGAGTTGTACTTTGTCTTCTTGGCGAAGAGAAGCGTAGACTTCTTTCTTTTCCTCGCTGTAATCTTTGAGTACTTCGTCAAGTTCTTGCTCTTCTTTGCGTTGAGCAAGCGTTTGGTCGGGGGACTTGAAGAGATACGCAAGTTTCTTATTAAATATTTTAATAGGTTGCTTTTTGCCTGAGTATATGACTTCTTCTTGTTCTTCGACGCCAAGTTTTGCATCTTCCTTTTTGCGTTTTGCATAACATATCTTATACATACCTATAAGAGAGCCGACAAGTATTGCAAGACCGCCTACGCAGAGTATTAGCAAACCCCACCAAGGTATGGATAAATCCGTCGAGCCTGTGATAAGATATATTACGTAACCGCTAATCAAAGTTATTGCGTTGTTGAAGAAATGCACGAGAATATTTGCCCAAATACTTCCCGTCATATAATATACCAGACAGCATACTACGCCGACGAAGAATTGGTGGACGAGTTGCATAGGCGAGCCGTGCATAAAGGCAAAAATAGTAGAACTCAATATGATTCCTATGAATATGGATATTCTGCTTCCGCCCCTTGCAATTATGCCTCGATGCAGAATTTCTTCGCATATAGCGGGTATTGCCGCTACGAATATTAAATACAATACGAGTTTGCCAAAGCTGTCTACGACTATATTTGCGCCCGTATAATTATAGCCCGTCAAGTTGACTAGATATACGAAAAGACTTGCTATCGGCATAAAACCTGCGAGCAGACCTATGGCAATCGGCAAGGTCATTGCCATTTGCCCGCCGTTGACTTTGCGAGTAAATCCCATACCCTTAAAGACGTTGAATGATTTGATTTTCCAATAGCACAGTGGAGAGAGTAGCATAGTCGACTCGTTGAGAATCGTGACGAGAATGATACCGCCCGTAGATGCGGTGAAGAGATCAAAAGCATTCTGCACAGCATCGGAGCCATCGGCGGTAGACGCGTCTACGCCCAATTTATAGGCAAGTATGCTGGAAGCGAGAATCATCAAGACAAGTTGAAGCATATACTGCAATATATATTGCCCGATAAACATTGCGCTCGCGTCGTAAAACTCAAGCGCTGGAGTTTTCTTTTTGAAAGAATTCAAAAAGCCTTTTTTATTTTGAGTATCTTCTACTTGTTTCTTTTTTGACATAGTTCCTCTATATAGTAAATTTGCTAGTTGATTTATATTGATTTGCTACGTCTACAAAGACGTCGCTTCCTTCTATGAAGTAATTGTTTTCCAGTTTTTTTGCCGTACAGTCAAAGGCGATTTCCGGCGTGTTGTTATCTTGCGATAGATGCGCAAGCAAAAACCTTTTTGTTCCGCTTCTAGCCAATTCAAGTATAGCGCCGGCGCAATCGTCGTTGGAGAGATGTCCGTTTTTGCCGAGTATGCGCTGTTTAAGCATGAATGGGTATGCGCCTTCTCTCAACATATCTATATCGTGATTGGACTCAAGCATTACTAAGTCGCTGCCTTTTAGTTTTTCCAAAGCGCCGTCGCTAACGAAACCTAGGTCGGTGGCGATAGCAATGGAATTTTTGCCTTGAGTTATTCTATAGCCGAGATTGTAATTGGAATCGTGAGGCAGGCGAAATGGAGTAATACTCAAATCGCCCAGTTCGAACGGCGCGTCCATATCGCTGTCAATGATATACGGACTTATCATCGGATCAAGGAACTCTTTGCTCTGTCTGTGACAATACACGGGAATAGAGTACTTCTTGCAGAAACCAGCAATGCCTTTGACGTGGTCAGAGTGCTCGTGCGTGATTAATATCGCGTTGATTTTGCTAAGGTCTATGTTGGCAAGCCTAGCTCTTTCCGAAAGAGTACGGAAATTCAAGCCGTTGTCAATCATGATATTGACGTCTTTCGTAGAGATTACGGTGCAGTTACCGCGGCTTCCGCTTGCAAGATTACAAAATTCCATAAAATAATTTTAGCACAATTTTATTGTATATACAAACGATATTATGGTAAAATGTACGCAAAGAGGTGGATATGTACAAGATAGATACCGACATAATTGCGGAAAAAATCAAACAGCAGATAGACAAAATTTCTTGCGAAGTTGAGCCAAGCTGTAGAGTTGCGCTCAAAAAGGCTTACGAAATTGAGGAAAACGATACGGCTAAGTTTGCGCTCAAAGTTATGAACGACAACATTGATTTGGCTATCGCCGAGCATAGACCCGTATGCCAAGATACGGGAATGGTAGTTGTATTTTTGGAGATAGGCAAAGAGATAATACTCACGGGTAAATTATTGCAAGACGCAATTGACCGCGCCGTTGAGAAAGCGTACGCCACGTTGAGAAAGTCGGTACTGGACCCTGTTACCAGAATAAATACAAAGACCAATACGCCGTGCGTCATACATACGAGTTACGTCAATGGAAGCGATGTCAAGGTTCAAGTTATGCTCAAGGGCTTTGGAAGCGAGAATATGTCAAAGGTATATCTTCTCAATCCCGCTCAAGGACTTGAAGAGGCAAAAAGACTTATCGTTAATACGGCAAAAGTTGCCGGCAGCAATCCCTGTCCGCCCGTAATTTTGGGTGTAGGTCTTGGCGGTACGCTGGAAAAAGCGTCGCTTATGTCAAAACACGCTTTGTTTAGGAAGATAGGAAGCAGTAATCCTATTCCGCATTTAGACCGACTTGAAAAGGAGTTGCTTGCCAAGATAAACGAGTTGGGAATCGGCGCGCAAGGTTTTGGAGGAAAGACGAGCGCTCTAGGAGTATTCATAGAGAGCTATCCCACGCATATATCATCTTTGCCTGTGGCTATCAACGTGCTTTGCCATTGCTCGCGCTCATGCGAGTTCGTGATAGAGGGCGCAAAGGAGGGAACTTATGTCAGTGATTAAGTTGACTTTGCCTTTAACAAAAGAGGCAATGAAGAATTTGAAAGTAGGCGATATGGTACAGCTTGACGGCGATATGCTGGTATTTAGAGATGCAGGACATAAGAGATTGTATCAAAGTATATTAGACGGTAAGCAAGCCTTTGATTACGCAGGCGAAACCATATACTTTATGGGACCTTGTCCTGCAAGGAACGGCGAAGCGCTGGGTAGCGCAGGACCTACGACGTCTTGCAGAATGGACAAGTACACGCCTTTTATGTTGGACAACGGCTTGTCGGCGCAGATAGGCAAAGGTAAACGCGATGAGGCGTGTATCGAAGCCTTTAAGCGCAATGGCGCCGTGTATTTTTCGGCAATAGGCGGAGCAGGCGCAATCTACAGCAAGTGTATACTAAAAGCGGAAGTGCTATGCTTTGAGGATTTGGGTACGGAAGCCGTACGCAGAATTACCGTCAAAGATTTTCCCGTAGTTGTTGCGATTGACTGCAAAGGCAACAGTATCTATTAATTGGCGCGAATTATTGCGCGCATTGAGTAGCAATATTTAACACGTCTTTATTTTGCTCATATATCTGCGGTAGATAGTTTATCAAATCGTTGTAGGGGACGTTTTCATCGCCTACTTCTATTGTTAATCCTAGTTTTTGGAAGGTCGTGACATACCAATCTTTATAGCCGCCTGCGCTGTTGTAGGAATTGAGCAACGGATAGCCTGTCGAGTCGGATATTCTTTGGGCGCATTCTATATTTGGATCTACGCATCCAAAGCCTTTATAAATCACGTTGCCTTTAGCGTGGTAACTAAGCGTAACTGACGGTTTGACTCGTTCGGTCAAATCACGCAGGGCGATATTTTCATATTCGGAGAACGGATGTTGTCCAACGTAGTTGGCAGGGGCGGGACTAAAGACGTTTTGCGCTCCTTCTCCCCAACGGGCATTGTAATTGACGTTGAGGTCTACGGCTCTGGCGTTGGCTTTCCAAAGAGAGAAGTCCTCGCTACCGCCGTTTACCGAGCGAAGGAAGTCTTTCAGACTTTGTTCGGGTACAGAACTCAATCCTTGTTGAACAAGCAGTACGCCGTCTATATTTACCATAGGTACGCACCACACGCCGTAAGAACCGTTATAATTCTTCATCATCTCAATGACAAGCGGAGTAGTCACCCATTCTCTTGCGTGTATTGACGCATGCAACAGCGTTTGCCCTCCGGTTCTGGAACCTTTGAAAATGCATGGTATAGGTCTGCCGAGTAGCGTATAGCCAATATCGAAGATTTGCGCGCCTTGCGAGGCTAGGATATCGAGATCGGTTTGGAGGTCGTTAAGAGTGTACATGGTAAATTATATGCCAATCGCGGCGTAAGTGTGAATTGCGCGCGAATACATAATTTGCCAATTCAAATATTGACAAATAAAATTCTTGTGCTAAAATGTAAGTATGACTGAGAAAGATAAGCAAAAGTTTATGCGTTTAGCAATCGAGTGCGCGCAAAAAGGAGCAAGTCTTGACGAAGTCCCTATAGGAGCAGTAATTATCAAAGACGGCGAAGTTATTGCGCAGGCGCACAATCTTAAAGAGACAAATAATTGCAGTAACTATCATGCAGAAATTGTCGCGATTGATAATGCTTGCAAAGCTATTGGGAATTGGCACCTCAACGAATGCGATATTTTCGTTACATTAGAGCCTTGCGCAATGTGCGCGGGAGCTCTTATAAATTCGAGAATACGCGGAGTTTATTTTGGCGCTTACGATGCCAAGGCAGGCTGTTGCGGCACGCTTTACAATCTTCTAAGCGACGAGCGGTTTAATCATCGCCCTCATGTCGAAGGCGGTATTCTGCAAACCGAATGCGGTGAACTACTGAGCAATTATTTTAGGGAAAAACGAGAGAAAAAGAAGACAGCGACGCATAATCATACGCAAAATAATTGACTTTATCAAAATAATAATATTTAATGTATCTACTGCTTGCAAAGCAATAAATAACTTGCTTTTAGTCGCAAAATATGGGCAAAACAAATAATGAGGTGTGATATGCTGATAGTCGGTTTGGGAAATCCGGGAAAGAAATACGAAGATACCGTGCACAACATGGGATTTATGACAGTGGACGTTTTGCTCGATAAGTTGGGCGCAAAACTCGATAAGAAAGGCTGTGAAGCAGAGTACTGCGTACAGTATATAGGCGGAGAAAAGCAGATAATTGCGAAGCCGCAGACATTTATGAACTTATCGGGCGTAAGCGTCAAAATGCTTGCCAACTCCAACAAAATTCCGCTTGAAAACGTTATCATAATTTACGACGATATAGATCTACCGCTAGGTAACGCGCGAGTACGCAAAGAAGGCTCCGGCGGAAGTCACAACGGTATGAAAAATATCATAGCCGAGTGCGATTCTACTGCAATTCCGCGAGTGCGTATAGGCGTTGGCGATGAAAGGGGAAATAGAGAACTCAAAGATTATGTTTTGTCCAAAGTAGGCAAGCAAAAACATGAGATACTCGACAAGGTCTTTGATAAAGTTGCCGATGGAATATGGCGCTATATGGTCGATAAAGACTTCGACGCGTTGATGCGTAGTTTGAACGGCAAATTAGTATAAATGAATTTTGAAGAATTGTTACAGCTCAATACTCTTGACAATGATTTAGCCGACTTGTACAGCGAAGTTCAAGGCGGAAGGGATATTATGGTCTTTTCTGCCGGCGAGGGCGAGAAGATACATATCTCGTCGCATCTTGGAAAATTCGTTTTATTCGTAGCAAAAGACGCGTTCAGAGCCACTACGCTTGCGGGTAGATTGGCAGATTATTTCGGCGATAGAGTTGCGTATCTGCCGGCTAACGAAGAACTTCTTTTGCACCGCGCTACGTATCGCAAGAGTATAGTATCACAGCGTATAGATACGCTTAACAAATTGGCAAGCGGGAAGCTCGATTGTCTTGTTGTTTCTCCGCAGACGCTTGCGGGGTATCTTCCGTCAAAGCAAGCGGTAAAAGAGGGCGTTGTTAGAATCAAAAAGGGCGATACTTTGGATAGGTACGACCTAATAGATAAACTTGCTCTTATGGGATACGTGCGCGAAGACAGCGTAGAGGAGAAAAGTACTTTTAGCGTTGCGGGAGACATATTGAGCATTTTTCCACCGCACAGAGATTTGCCGGTGCGTATAAGTTTTTTTGACGATGAAGTGGAAAATATTAAAGAGTTCACACCCGATACGCTAATGAGCGTAAGAGAGATAGACGAAGTAAATCTTATGCCGGACAACGATTTGCTTTTGCCGTACAGCGTCATTGAAGGGGGTATTGACAGAGCAAGAAGAGTTATTGACAAGCTCCCCTCCGACTTGGCGGAAAAGGTCGAGAGCATCTTTTCTGATATAAGTATATCTTCAGTCTGCATACAAAAAATGCAATGGTTATTGCCTTTTGTCAAAGATAAAATGAATACGGTATTCGATTATTTGGGCGATAATTGCGTAGTAGTATTCGATGAACCTAGCGCGGTTTTGGAAGGAGTGGAGCTTTACGTCAAAGAGCATTTGGGACGTGTCAAACAGCTTGCGCTTACGGGCGAAGTTTTGAAAGAGCATAGCAAATCTATTTTGGGCGTAGACGAAGTGTTGGAAAAATTAAGAGCCTGTCAAAAATTGGGCTTCAACTATCTCACCGCTACCAATGCGATTTTTTCTCCTCAAAAGACATTCAATATCTCTTGCAAGACTTTTAGCAATTACACGGTTCATTACGACGCGCTTCTCAACGACTTAAGAGCCTTTGATCAATGGGGCTATACAGTGCTTATATGTATGGGCGACGAAACTTCCGCCAATACGTTGAGAAAAAACCTAATATCGGAAGATATAGGTTGCTCCGTAGTCGAAGATATAGACGATAGGCGCGCAGGTATATTTATACTCACAAAAGAAATAACCAAAGGCTTTTTGTACACCAAAGCCAAGGTTGCCGTCATAGGCAGAGAAGATATATCACGAATTAAGCCGCAACGCAAGAAAGAAGGTCAGGCTACGCAAGTATTCACTATTCCCAAAGTAGGTGATTACGTAGTACACGAAATGCACGGCGTAGGCAAATGCTTAGGCACGAAGTACGTCACTACAGGCAATATTTCCGACGAATATATCGTAGTCGAGTACAAAAACAGCGAAATACTATACGTCCCTACGGACAAGCTCGATAGATTGAGCAGATACACCGGTAGCGATAGAGAACCTAAACTTTCTGCTATCGGCGGAAAGGAATTTGACAAAATCAAGCAGAGCGTCAAAGCCTCAGTCAAGGCAATGGCTATCAACTTACTGGACCTTTATTCTCAAAGACAGAATAAGCGCGGTTACAAGTACGCGGAGGACGACTATCTGCAAAAGGAGTTCGAGGACGCATTTGAGTTTACTCCCACAGAAGATCAAATTAAAGCGGTAGACGAGATAAAGTCGGATATGCAAAGAGGTATCATTATGGATAGACTTCTTTGCGGGGACGTGGGATACGGCAAGACCGAAGTAGCTCTTAGAGCAATTTTTAAGACTATTTGCCACAACAAGCAAGCCGTAATTTTATGTCCTACAACGATACTTGCCCGTCAGCATTACAATACCGCCAAGCAGAGATTTAAGGAGTTTGGCATAGAAGTAGAATTGATAAGCCGACTGCAGACGACGAAGCAAATCAGCGATGCTTTGAATAGGCTTGCTTTGGGTAAGTCGTTGGTTGCGGTGGGAACGCACAGAATGTTGTCGCAAGACGTGCATTTCCATGACTTGGGGCTTATTGTATTGGACGAAGAACAACGCTTTGGCGTAGAGCATAAGGAAAAGTTAAAATTGCTCAAGAACAACGTCAACGTGCTCACAATGTCGGCTACGCCCATACCGCGTACGCTCAATATGGCTATGACCGGCATAAGAGATATAAGCGTACTGGAAACTCCGCCGTCCAATAGACTTCCGGTACAGACGTATGTGTGCGAATTGAGCGACGCGTTGATAAAGGACGCGGTGAGCCGAGAGCTTGCAAGAAACGGGCAGGTATTTATACTTTTCAATAGAGTTAAGGGAATAGAGAATTTTGCGCAAAGAGTATCAGTACTCGTGCCTGAAGCAAAAGTTGACTATGCGCACGGACGGATGAACGGCGAGCAGATAGAGGACAAGATAGGCAGGTTTTATTCCAAGGAATACGACGTGCTTGTGTCTACTACGATAATAGAAAACGGCATCGATATTCCCGACGCCAATACTCTTATCGTATGCGATGCGGATAGGCTGGGGCTGTCGCAAATGTATCAACTCCGCGGTAGGGTCGGCAGGAGCAATAGAATAGCCTATACTTACTTCACAATCGACGGCAGTAAGGTATTGACGAGCGATTCGTCAAAAAGACTGTCTGCGATTTTGGACTATACGGAACTTGGAAGCGGTTTTAAGATAGCTATGCGCGACTTGGAGATCAGGGGCGCGGGCAACATTCTCGGCAAAGAACAGCACGGACATATAGAAAAAGTCGGTTACGATATGTATTGCAAATTGCTACGCGAGGCTGTTGACGAGTTGCAAGGCGTATACGCCAAAGAAGTAAGCGAGGTCAAGATAAACCACTCATTCGGAGCGTATATCGATAAAGAGTACGTGGCTGACGAAGATATGCGCCTACGTCTGTATCGCAAGGCTTTAGACTTGACGGGGCAGGAAGAACTCGATAAACTCAAAAAGGGCGTAGAGGAGAGCTACGGCGCTATGCCTGCGTGCTGCAATTATCTCTTTGAGTTGGGGCTTATACGAAATCTTGCCAAGAATATCGGCATAAAGCAAATAGATATTTCTCAAAAAACAGCCTATATGACTTTCTTAGACGGCGAGTGTTTTAAGGATAAGGACATAATGCTTGCAGTGCAAGATATGGCAGGAGAGGTAAACTTGACGTATGAAGAGCAACCGAAATTGCAATTTGAGTGCAAATTCCGCCCTATTGACGAAAAACTTGCGCAATTCAAAAAATTTTTGTTCAAATGTGGGAAAAGTTTTTGATAATAAGTTTACAAGCCAGTAATGTTTGTGTATAATAAAATATGCGTAATATTTTAATAATATAATAATACACCTAATAAAGGAGTAATATATGAAGAAGAAAATTGTTGCATTGATTCTCATGTTGGCGCTTGTATCGACGTTTTTCGTCGGTTGTTCGCTTTTTGAGACGGATGCCAACAGAGACTATCATCAAGTTGTCGCTAACGTAAGCTATACGACAAAGGATAGCGGAACTTTGACGGCAGTAGTGTATAAAGGAGAAGTAAAAACTCGAGTAAATTACTATGGCGCACAGTATCTTCAATACATGACGTTAGACCAATTGGTAGAGTATTGCTTCAACGACGTGTCAAGACAGAAATTGTTGCTCTTGTATGCTCAAGAGTATTTGTATCTCAACAAACTTATTCCCGACGGCTTCGGATTCGATAGCCTTGGCGCTTGGAATTCTTTCAAGAATAATAGCAGCAACAGTCTTGTTGATGCATACGCAAAATTCTTGACGGTTGACGAGATGAGATATTGCATTGAGTCTGTCAATAAGCAATTTGACGATAGCTGGCAAGAGTTCATTGAAGAGAGAGAAGAAGAGTCTGATAAGAACGATTCTGCTTCCGATGACAACTCAGATGATGAGGACGAAGACGAGAAGGATAAGGACGAGCTCTTGTCTGCCCGTGAACAAAAGGACGGAACGTCTGACGAGGATGAAGACGATGAATATGAACTCAACGAGTCTATAAAGACCCAACAAGACGTTGTTAAATACTTCGCCGACTTGTATGACTTGACATTGGACGAGTCGAAAATCTCCAACGCATACTTCTTTAATTACGTCAATTCTTTGATTAGAAAGGAAAACAATGACAAACAAAAGATAATGAGATCAGCTTTGAATGAATTGAAGAAAAATATCGAAGACCAATTTATGGACTACGATTATTTCCTTGTTCAACAAATGCAATCTCAAATTATATCTAAGTATACCGACCACGTTGGCACATTGGAAAGAGTAATTGCTCAAGTAAACAAAGACTTCGAAAGCAGATACAATACACTTGTTGCCGATGCTATATCAAGCTATAATGACGCTGACAATTCGGCATATAATAAGGCAGTAGGCGAAAAGACTTTTGCATACGCCGCTCCTAGCAAAGATTATTTGCAAGTCAAGAGCATATTACTTTCTTTCTCAGACGCTCAAAAGAGCGCAATCAAGGCTCTTGCTTCCCTTGGTTCTTCAAATGAAGATATCGCTAAGATAATACGCAACGCTTATGCTACAGGAGTAGTACCGGACGGTTATGAGGACCTTTCTCTCGATGTATTTGCCAATCTTGGAATAAAAGTCAACGTAAGCAATCCCGATTACGATGCTGAAGAAGACAAACTCACGGACGCATACACCGATGCTTCAATTGAGGGTAAGAATGACGTGTACGCTAATCCTGCAGTTGACTATTTGACGGTAATTGCCGCAATGGCCAACGATATTCAAGCAAAGGTCAACAAAGCGCTTGATTGGGCAAAGGCAAATAATTTGAGCGAAGTTGAACAATATCTGGTTAAACAGCATGCTTCCCAAGAAGCGTTCAATGATTGGATAAATCTTGTCAACGACGACAGCGGAATGGTTTCTAGCGATGTGTATGCCGTCACACCTGATGGCGAAAGCACTTCATATGTTGACGAGTATACGGTGCTTGCAAGGGCGTTGACAAGCGCAGGCGTCGGTTCTATGGCAATCAAAGATTACAAAAAGGACGAAACGCTTAAGTCTGGAACTGCGTCTTACGAAGGCACGACTGAAATTCTCAAGGGCGCAAACGGCGCATATACGATTTACAAAGAGAAAAAGACTTCTTCAGTAGGCGAATTCAAGAAAGAACTCAGCGCAGAAGTTTACACCTTGGTTACGGAAAGCGGAGCAGAGATATCATTTATCGTCAATGAATACGGTATTCATATCGTCATGGTAGCTAGTCTACCGGTAGACGAGAAATTGGGTACGTTGAGCACACAGACAGCGCAAGACCCTGAAAATAAAGACGAAGAAAAGACCTTCTACGTAAAGAATGAAGATTATCTCTATGAGTATTCTGTGAAGATTGAGTACGTAAAGGACGAGGACGAAGACGGCAACGAAATCGTAACTGACGAAATCGAAAACATCACAGTTGAGAAGAAGTCAATCAAAGAGTATCTTGAAGAGTTGTTGAGCGAAGAGCTTAGCACCAACGTTACCAGATTGCAACAACTCAATTTGTTTGGCAACGAAACTTATATCTCCAAAGTTGACAAGGTATATAAGCAGATTGTCAAAGAATTTAATGATTCGATAAGCGGTTAACAACCAAATGCAATCAACTTAAAGGACGCAATTTATTGCGTCCTTTATTATTGAGAGAAGTAACAAAATTCTTGCATAAGATATATTATATAT
>CAJTPC010000003.1:70851-77520 GCA_910578245.1 uncultured Christensenella sp.
GTTGGAGAGCGTTATGGAAAACAGTAGATTTAAGCTGACTTACGAATTGCCGGACTATGGCAAATTGCTATTTGACTTTGACGGAAATTTGAACGGACTTGAGATGTCTAAGCAAAGGCGCAAGGCAATGTTTAGGAGCGTTGGGTTCTATTATTTGATTACGCCGGTATTTGTGATGGTCGTTTGGTTCATAGCAAGTCTGATAATCAATTCAATTAAGTACGGCTTTCTAAAATCCGTGGGCTTGCATGCAAGCGGTTTTTTTGCATTGTTTGTAATGAGCTTGATATTGTTGCTGTCCGCGTTTGGCGGTTGGGGCAAGTTCATGCGTTGGGCAGGTAGACGCAATCTCGCCGACATAAAGGGCTTTAATCAAAACGAAAGGGAGCGAGAAGAAGTCAGTCAATCTAGACATCATTCAATACAAATTTATGAAGAGTATTTAGTGGTCACCAATTTCGGTTGGGCGCAAGCGTATTACTTGGACAAAGTAGCGCAAGTAATATTGGAAAGCGCCGATAAGTTTCACACGATATACAAAGTGAAATTTATATCTGTTGACGGCGAAGAAGTCAAGTCTTACGTTCAAATACCGCGTGAAAAGACTATTATTATTCAGCTTAAAAAGATATTTGGCGAAAAACTAAAAATCAAGAACGCAGGTCAGACTAAGAAGACGGCTGTTTTGCGCCGAAACAAGTCAATAGGCTCTCTTATCGGATTGACTCTCTTTGTATCGATACCTATATTGGCAGGCATTGGCGTAATACTTATGCACTTCTACGTAGCGCCGTCTATACCTGCTGTCTTAGGAGTATTCTTTATTTTCGGCGGTTGCATAGCGTTGTGCGGAGTATACGACTTTGTTCCCGCGCTAAAGGACGTGTTGGTTCCTATATTGTTTGGTTCGGTATTTTTATTTTTCCCTATGTCGATAATTCAAGTAATAATCGAACATAGCAATGCGGGGCTTACGCTTAAGCAAATGTTTGGAATTTTCCATCCAATCAGCGTGGCAGTCTTTTTCTTTGGATGGTTGGGATTGTTGTGTATATTTGTTGGTATAAAGAACTTAATAGATTATATTCGTTATAGAGATAAAAAAGAGAAATAACGCAATATCTGTATAGGAGATATTATGAACTGCGAAGAAAAGACCAAAAAGCAAAATTTGATTTACAAGGGCAGAATACTTTCGCTATACAATGACGAAGTAGTGTTGGCGGACGGTAGTGAGAGCCAAAGAGAATACGTACATCACAATGGCGGTAGCAGTGTGCTTGCAGTAGATAAAGATGGATACGTATATCTAGTCGAGCAGTTTAGGTATCCATATAGAGAAATGCTTTTGGAGATTCCGGCAGGCAAGCTGGAAGAAGGCGAGAGCGCTTACGACTGCGCCATTAGAGAACTTAAAGAAGAAGTCGGTCTTACAGCCGACAGTTTGATAGACTTGGGGCTAATATATCCAAGTCCGGGGTATACCGATGAGCCTTTGCATATCTTCCTTGCCACGGAGTTTACAGTCGGCGAAAATCACCTTGACGATCATGAACTTCTCAACGTTAAGAAGATTAAGTTTGACGAGGCTTTGCAAATGGTGGAGAGTAATCAAATTAAAGACGCTAAGACGGTGACAGCAATTTTGCGTTATGCCGTGTCGCTTTTGTAAGAAAGTTCATAAGTAAAAAAAAGGACCTCACGCCCAATGGGTGTGAGGTGAATTTTTGAGTAATGCGAGAGTTGGTGGAGTAGGCTCTTGTATTACGTCATTTCGACCGTAGTGGAGAAATCTCAACCGATTTATCATGCTCTTCCTTTAAGAGGGATAGTTTTATACAACCTCACACCTGATGGGCGTGAGGTAAATGTTGTTGTAATGCGAGAGTTGGTAGAGTAGGCTTATAAGTGGAATTTGCATTTAGTACTAGTATATTTTTTAGCGATACTAAATCTAAATTCGTAAGTTGGTAGCCCCAAAAACTATAAATGTACATAAATTGCAAATACCACTTAACGCCTTACAACTGGCTTTTATGTTTTAATCGGATAAAGACCTTTCGACTACGCTCAAGGTGACAAAATCAGAACGTCATTTCGACCGTAGTGGAGAAATCTCTACAGTATTAATCAGTAGAGATATTTCGACTTCACTTCGTTTCGCTCAATATGACATTGAAATGTGCTTTTGATAAGCCTATGTCACATCAACTGAAACTAACGTCATTATGACCAACGATATGTCATTTCAACCAACATTATGTCATTTCGACTGTAGCGAAGCGAAATGGAGAAATCTAAACCGATTTATCTTACTATTCCTTTAAGTGGGAAAGTATTATATAACCTCACATCTAATGGGTGTGAGGTGGACGTTAGTGTTATGCGTGATTTGGTGAAATAGGCTTCTCTTTAAGTTTTAATTGGATAAAGACCTTTCGACTGCGTTGCACTCCGCTCAAGGTGACGTTGAAATCTATGTTAAAAGTCGCTTTCACCTAATAGATAGTCAGTAGTAACTTCAAAAAATCTTGCTAGAGTAATAATTACCGATGCGCTAGGAGTACGTTTTCCATTTTCATAATCACTAATAGCGCTTCTACTAAGTCCTGTAGCTATTTCAAGTTGGTCTAAGGTTAATCCTTTTTCTTTACGTAATTCCTTTAATCTTTCTGTAAATACTTCCATACTTATATTATCCACTATAGCGGAAATTATTATCAAAAATCATTAACTGCTTAAAAATCGCTTTCACCTAAAAGGTAGTCAGTAGTAACTTCAAAAAATCTTGCAAGTATAACTACTGCTTTAGCGTTGGGAATTCGTTCACCATTCTCCCAATAGCTAATAGCAGTAGTGCTAATTTTTGTTGCTTTAGCAAGTTGAGCTTGCGTAAGTCCGTTTTCTGTTCTCAACTCTTTTAATCTTTTAATAAATTTTTCCATAATATTATTATTTCACAAATGTGAAAACTTTTGCAATAACTTCCCAATTGTGAAGAAAATACTTGACATTTCCCATTTGGGAAGATATAATAAATAAAAACGTAGATTAAGGAGCAAAAAATGTTTAATTCACATATTATACGCGTATTTCTTGATAGCGCAAGAGAAGGAGAGAGATTTAAGATAGACAAATGCAAGTTTGAAAAGGAATTGGGAGTAGCGTTTAAGTTGGAAGATACGTTGATAAAGAAGTTTAATGGCGATAAAGAATTAATTGATTTATATTATGAAGTAGATAGGGCTAATTATGACTGTCATTATGCGGAACTCAGAGAAACGTTTAGACAAGCTTTTATTTTAGGCGCGCAAGTAACCATGGAGATATTTGGCGTAGAAGCAGATGAAAAAGTTGAAGACTTATGAGAATTATTAAATATAGGTAACTTCGACCAAGGCATTTCAATGTCAAGCGACTTTGCTTGAACAATAAAACAAATTCTAACGCTTACTAGTAAGGCGGGTGGTAGGCGTAAGTGTGATTTGCAATTTACGTACATTTATAGTTTTTGGTTCAACCGACTTGCGACATTAGATAGAGAATCGCTAAAAAATATATTAGTACTAAATGCAAATTACACTTATAAGCCTACGTATACTAAATATATACCGACCACGAAAACTCTCAAAATAAAAACCTCACGCCCAATGGGTGTGAGGTTTCCATATTTCATATTCAATACAATTAGCTTATTTCTTTTTGCCCTTGTTTACGAATACGTTGTTGTCAGCGGTTTCGTTTCTTACAGGGTTTACGCCTTGCCATTTCTCGATAAGTTTGCCGTTCTCGTCAAATCTGTGAGGGTAGCAAGCCTTAGCAGTTGTGATAATACCTTCTTCAATTGTACCGCCACCGTCATAACCGAGTTCGTCATAGTGCAAGTACTCTTGGACTTTATTTACATCGTCTTCATAGAAGAGGTCTTTAGATTGGATGTCTTGCATCAAATAGTTGTAATTAAGACCGCTGTCTTGTCCTTCTTTCTTCAATTTCTTGACTACAGTCATCTTTACGCCCATAGCCGCAATTCCTGCGCCAATGCCACAGTATCTTTTTTTGCAGCCGATTGTTTCCATGATAAGATTGATCATATCCTTGAACTTCCAGTCCTTGTTACCTATAGGCAATCTATCGCCGTGTTGCGCATAGTAAGAAGCTGCAACTACCGATTCGGCAATACCGTTTACGTGAATCATATTGGTACCGCCCTTCGGGAAGAAGATAGCTGGCATACCTGCAAATCTGTCAAGGAAAACTTCTTTCCAAAGTGGAGTACGACCGGGCATGCTACCAAAGATATAAGGCAATTCAAGTACGACTACGTCCATACCGCCGTTAGCAACGCCTTCGCCGACTTTGATAAGAGCGTCGCCTTGCTCAACTCTTACCTTGATGTATGGGTGTCTGTCTGCGAGATGACTTTCAGGCCATCTTCTATCGAAGTATGCAAAGTAGGAGTTGAGAAGAACAGCCTTCTTAACGCCTGCTTCCTTAGCAGCCTCGAATACAGGGATAACCTTATCAACAAGATAGGTGTGGAAGAAATCGTAACCGCTTACGCCCTTTGGAGTGTGCATTCTGTCGTCCGGACCTACTGCATAAACTAAAGTGTCATAACCCGTGAACATTTCTTTAAGTTCTTCTTTGGTTACTGTGGGGGACTCGTCGCCCGGTCTAAGGTTGAAGAGTCTGCCGTAATGTACGTCGATTTCACTTGGCCACCAATCAGCGGAAAGTGTGAGTTCGTTTGGAAGAGCGAGTACGCCGACTTTAGCTCCTTGTCTTAAAAACTCCTTTGCAGAGTAGAAGCCCAAAAAGCCTGTACCACCGCAAATAAATACGTTTTTGAATTCATGTTTTTGGGTTGATGGACCCTTTTGATAGTTTTCCATATTTATATACCTCTATAAAATGTTTTTATTTCTTCTTCTTATTCTTAAGTTCTCTTTCTTTCTCGATTATATCCATATAGCAATCGGCAGGGAAGAAGTTGTTTTCGCTTTCGTCGTGCGTGTCATACCATACTTGCGCAAAGAACGGAATGTGCTTTGACAATTCGTCAAAATTCCAAGGAGCAGGAGTACAGCACTCCGGACACCAGTGACCGGCTTTGATTATGGTGTATGGAGAAGACGTGAATTCGTGTCCGTTGTGGCACTTCCAAGTAATCTTCTTGTAAAGGTTGCCCTTTTCCATAGTTTCGCTTACTACGCTTCCGCCTCTGAATTCAGCGGCTTGCTTCATATCTTCGATATCGAGTTCGCTGTCGTCTTTGCTCTCGTCATAGCCGTGGCTGAGTAGATATTTCTTAGCGTTCTTAATATCTCTTCTTTCTTGATAATCTACGAGATTGCCTTGCTCGTCCTTAATTTGATTTTTGCAGAAAAGTTGATACTTAGACCAATCTGTTCCAATTTCTTCGAATTTTTGTCTAGAACCGTAGAATGCCGTAATACGTCCGTCGATACCGTTGTTGTACCAGAACATAGGTGAGTTGGAGTTCTTGAAAAGTTTTTGAATGGTAACTTTGCTCAAGAAGCTCTTTGGCAAAATAGCTCCAAACTTAAAGTACCAATTTAGTTTTGCCATATTCTTCCAGAAAGACTCCCAAGTCTCAGTACGGAAGTTGAGATAATCATTAAGTTTGTCAGAATCGTAATACCAGAAGCAGTGGAAGTTCCTAGCGGCTGCCCAATTAGGCTTGAAGAATTGCTCTGGTCTAGCGCCCATAAGAGCAAAACCTGCGTCCATAGTTTCGTATCCGGTCACGCGGCAAGTTTCGCCGTTGCCGATATTGTAAATCTTTTGCCAAAATTCAGCTGGGAGAGTGCCATCGTTGTCATACTCAACCAAGTGTTGGAGAGCAAGACCGCTATCTCTTGCGGTAGCCCACTCGATAGGCACGTTCCAGCAGGTGTGGAACATAAGTCCATCGCTCATATTGTTTTTGAAAAGATTGTCGTGCAATACGCCCGATTGTCTTAATACGACCCAGTTGGGGAGTTCAGCCTCAAGCAAATATCTCTCTGCTTTGAGCTTGGTGATTGCATAGAAGTCATATACGCTCGGTACAAGCGGATCGCCTACGCGTCCCCATGGATGTTGCCAAGTACGGTTGCCGTATTCAGCTACCGTGCCCACGTGTACGTACTTGATTTCGTTTGCTCTTGGGCTTTCTTTGATAGCGTCGATAAGGTTCTTAGCGCCATAATAGTTGGTCTTTTCAGCGCCTACCGGATTATGGTCGGAGATAGGCGGTATTACGGCTGCGCAGTGAAGTACGTAATCGCTCATTGCTACGACCTTTTCGCAGTCTGCTTTATTTGAAAGATCTCCGAACAAAACCGTTAATTCGCCTGAAGTCTTTATTTTCGCCTTTATTTTTGCGTACTTTTTCAAAAGAGCCTCTCTCAATTTTTCATTTGATCTCTTTTTTCTCAAAAGAATCACGCAATTAAATTTTCCCGTATCCATTACGCATTTTAATACTTGGCTTCCCATTGAGCCGGATGCGCCGGTTACGAGAACTGTTTTTTTCTCTGACATTGTTAATTATCCTCCAAAATCTATGTGTTTTTGCAGTATTCAGTTTATACCATATTCAAGTATAGCATATAATTTTATATAATGTAAATAACTTTTTAGAAATTTTAATACGGAATTTTT
>CAJTPC010000004.1 GCA_910578245.1 uncultured Christensenella sp.
TCAAATTTAATGAAAATTTTATGATTTTGGGAAAAAATTGGAAAACTAAAAGAAAAAGGTAGTTTTTAGCTTTCCCACACAGTTAAAAAAGCCTAAATGTAATTATTGAGATAAGAACTTTAATGGTGATTAATTAAAAACGTTTAATAAATTTTAACCAGTTTATTGTTCACTTGATCGCAAGACGTCAAATAATATTTTATATTATTCTTCTCCAAATACTTCACTGCCCTACAGTCTTTGCCATGCAAATGTCCGTACACTACGCTGTCAACTTTATACTTTTCCAATACTTGAGTATATTGACTATCGCTTAAAGTAACGTCGAATGGCGGATAATGGCACATAACCAATATCTTATCGTCTTCTTGCTTTACTCTTAAAGCGCTATCAAGCGACATCTCAAGGCGAAGTTTTTCTCTCTCACAGATTTTTTTATCCGCTTGATTTTGATTGGTCAAATTCCAAAGGCGAGTTCCGCATATCACTGTGTCGCCAAACTTAATAGCATTGTTTTGAATGACAAAAAAGTCTTTAGGCAGGGCTTTGCGTATCTTAGATACCGAAGCCCACCAATAGTCGTGATTACCCTTAACTATTACTTTTTTACCCGGCAACTTGGCAATCTCGCCTATATCCATCAAGGCGTCCTCAAGCGTCATCGCCCAAGAAATATCTCCCGCAATCAGCACAACGTCGTCATCTTTTACTTTTGTATTCCAATCATCGCATATCTTTTGCCAATAGCCGTCCCAACAAGCCCCGAATATATCCATGGGCTTGTCCGTAGAGAATGACAAATGCAAATCGCTTATTGCGTAAATATTCATATAAAAATTATATCAAAAATAAAACGTTTTCTCAAGCGTTTGGCAAAAAGTATAGTAGATTCTTCAACTAGCCGGCAAATATTATGCAATATGGATATTTAATTTATTAATTTATAATAATATAAAGATAGCAAGCGTAACTTGATGAAAGTCACACTTGGCTACCCTTAAAATTTACGTCTATCGGTATAAGCCCAATCAGTTGCGGTTTAGATTGCACTTACAACGGTTGTCTACGCCGCACTCTTGGGGATAAAGCGGCAAATCAAAAAATCCGTCGCATACTTGCTCGTTGAAATCTTGATCCGGCGGTATATAGCAATAGCCGTAGCTTGGCACAAGCAACTGTACTTGTACTATAACTTTCAAAATCGTAGCCACACAAACAGTGAGAGAAAACTCCGTCTCGCTCGCAAAAGTACCTCTTGCGCTATAGACGGACGCTGACGCAACTATTGTATACGGCATAACGGACGGCGCTGACGTATGTAAAACAACGTCTTTCTCTACGGAAATAGTACCGCTGCCCGTTCCTCTTGTACCGTTGGCGTCAACAAAATTAACTTGAATCGGAATGCTTATTGTGCATTGAACTCTCGACGAGCAGTTGTCGTCTTGAATGGGAGTTACGATCAAGTCGCTGATTACAGCTTGAGAACTTGTAGCGTTGGCGCTGACAAATGTGAACGGCGCAACCAATCCCGAAGTAGGCACAACGTCCGTAAGCGTAACGCTCAAGTCGGTTAGAGTTTCCTGTCGCATACTCATATCCAACACTTTGTCACACTGTATGCATGCCCTCTCGCAAATACCGTTCAATCCGCCGTTGCACTTTATCGGTCCGGGGATTTTATCGGACTTGCAATTATTAGAAAATGACATATATTCTTCCTCCTATTTTACTGTCATAATTGCACACAGAATTTTGTATGCTCACAATTATATATTCATTGAAAAATATTTTTGTTACTTTAAGAAAATCAAATTAAAAAAAGACAAGTTTACTAAATAATAAACTTGTCTTCTTAATTTTTATTTTTTATACAAAAATCTTCTATTATTTATATAAATCACATTAAATGAGAATTATTTTAGAATATATACGGCTATTTGTAAGTATTTATCAAGTACCCAATCTTTTCAAGAATTTCTTTCTTTCCCATTTTGGCCTGCGATGAAACCGTCAAAATATTATCGGCTCCAATACATAATTCCCTTGCAATAACGATTTTTTGCTTATTGCAAGCCATCCTTGAGAGCTTATCGCACTTGGTAGCAATTACGCAAAAAGGTATTTGATAATGGTGCATATAAGCCACCATTTGCTTATCCAACGCAGTCGGTTCATGCCTTATATCCACAAGCAAAAATACATTGATAAGCCTCTTACTTCCAAGCAAATATCCGCCTATCAATTCATCCCAATTCCCTTTAATCTCCCCCGACACTTTAGCGTAACCGTACCCGGGGAGATCAACGAGCATCAACTCGCCTTTGTTAATTTCAAAGTAATTCAAAAGCCTCGTCTTTCCGGGAGTAGACGAAGTCTTCGCCATACTTTTATTGTTGACAATAAAATTGATAAATGAAGATTTTCCAACGTTCGACTTGCCGGCGATTGCTATCTCCGGCATTCCGTAGTCAACGCAGTTTTTACTATTTGCCACCGATGTGACGAATTCGCACTGTTTTATTTCCATAGTTATCAACCTAACTAAAATTTATCCCGCAAGCCTCTTCGAATACTGTAGACACATTGTCTGCAAGCACAAAGTTAATGCTATCCAATACGCTTTTGGGCAATTCTTGCATATCCTTTTGGTTTTGCCTTGGTATTATTACCGTCTTAATTCCGCTTCGCAACGCGCCTAAAGTCTTTTCCTTAAGCCCGCCTATTGCCAGCACTTTACCTCTCAATGTCACTTCGCCCGTCATTGCCAAGTCCTTCTTAACAGGCTCGCCCGTGAACGCCGATAAAACGGCTGTAGCAAGCGCTATGCCCGCGCTAGGTCCGTCTTTTGGCGTAGCGCCTGCAGGCACGTGAATATGAATATCATGCTTGTTAAAAGTATCCTCGCTGATATTGAGCTCCACGCACTTACTCTTTATCAAAGATACGGCTATCTCGGCAGACTCCTTCATAACGTCGCCAAGACTTCCCGTCAAAAGTATCTTTCCGCTTCCGTAAGGCAAAAGCCGCACTTCAATAGGCATTGTTACACCGCCTACGCTTGTCCAAGCAAGCCCGTTGACCGCGCCGACTTCTCCGCCGACTACGCCGTCGTCGCCTTGATATTTGATTGGACCGAGATATTCTGTCAAATTATCTGCCGTAACGGTATAACTAATATTGTCACCGCCTACAATCTTGGTCGCTATCTTGCGACATACGCTACCGATTTGCCTTTCAAGCTCTCTTACTCCCGATTCTCTGGTATAACCGTCTATAATCTTATCGATTGCGCCGTCTTCAAAATCCACTTCGCAAGTGTCGATACCATTCCTTTCCTTTTGCTTAGGAACTAGATATCTCTTGGCAATCTCCAATTTTTCCTCGACCGTATAACCTTCCATTTCTATGATTTCCATTCTATCGAGCAAAGGTTTTTGAATATTTGCAAGAGAATTTGCCGTCATTATAAACATTACTTGCGACAAATCAAAGGGTAATTCAAGATAATTATCCCTAAAATTAGCGTTCTGATTAGGGTCCAGCACCTCAAGCATTGCGCTCGATGGGTCACCCCTCATATCTTGCGTCATCTTGTCAATTTCGTCAAGCAGGAAGAGCGGATTGCTCGTCTTTGCCTTTGACATACAAGATATAATTCTTCCCGGCATTGCGCCTATATAAGTCTTGCGGTGTCCTCTAATCTCAGCCTCGTCCCTAATACCTCCCAAACTCATATGAATATATTCTTTTCCAAGCGCTCTTGCTATTGACTGCGCAATAGAAGTCTTACCCACGCCCGGCGAACCTACAAGGCAAATTATAGGAGCTTTATTTTTATCTCCTGCCAATTTTTTGACGGCTATAGCCTCGATTATTCTATTTTTAACCTTGTCAATTCCGTAATGCTCTCTATCCAACACCTCTCGGATATGTTCCAAATCAAAGTTATCTTGCGTATACTCGCCCCACGGTAAAGACAAAGCTATATCGATATAGTTACGCAATATAGAATACTCAGGCGAAGAAACGTTCATTCTTTGCATTCTATCAAATTCTTTTTGCAGTTTACTCTTAACTTCTTCGGATGCTTTGAGCTCCTTGATTTTTTGAGTAATTTCCTCCGCTTCGTTATCATCATCGCCAAGTTCTTTCTTAATTACTTTGATTTGTTCTCTCAAGACAAACTCTTTTTGGTTCTCTCTCAAAGTATCGTCAAGTTTTTTATTGATTTCTTTCAATACGCCGAGTTTATACGCCTCGACCTTCAACGTAGACGACAGTCTTTGCGCTCTCAATTCGCAATTTCCCTCGTCCAAATACGCCTGTCTGTCAATATCTCCTATACTGTCTGCAATTATATCCATAATCTCAGACGTGTTCTGCATTCTTTCAAAAGCAAGCCATACCGCTTGCGGAATCGCTGCGCCCAGTTTCTCAAGATTCTTGACGTCTTTATACAACAAAGTTCTATACAAATTATCCTTAAACGACTCGTCAAAAGGAATTCCGTAGTCTTCTTTTACAGTAACCCAAACGGCCCTGTCGTCTTTATCTACAATATCTATCAATCTAGCTCTCTTAACGCCTTCTAATAAGACTGTAGAAAAATCTAATCTATCCCTATATTCCTTGATATTGCAAATTACGCCGTACTCATAGACGCTTTCCTCATCGGTAAATTTCTTTTCGTCCTTTAATTTAACGGCAAAAACCTGTCCGCCCTCTTTGAAAACGTTCTTCAAATTCAACGCGTTTAATCTATTTATAATATCCAATTTTTTGTTACTATTGGGTAATACGGCTTCGTCCTTAAGCGGAAGAATAGTTAGTTTTGATATTTCCGACATAGCTTTCTCCTTTGTCAAAACGTGTGTTTCTCTCTCTTAAAGAATACGAATAATAAAAAATATTATTCGTATTCAAAGCAATTGTATATTATTGTATTCTGCTGATTTCAGGTTTACTCTCTCCTATCACGACACCTTTGGTAATTTTTACCTTTTGTATCGTCTTATCCGTCGGCACATCGTACATTAGTTGCAACATTATACTCTCAAGCACTGACCGAAGTCCTCTTGCTCCCGTCTTGAGCTTGATTGCCATCTTTGCTACTTCTACAAGAGCATCGTCCTCAAATTCGACCTGCACGCCGTCAATCTCAAATAGTTTTTTGTACTGTCTGATAACCGCATTCTTCGGCTCGGTGAGTATCTTTACCAGAGCTTTCTCGTCTAAAGCGTCAAGTCCGACCACTATCGGTATTCTACCCACAAACTCCGGAATCAACCCGAATTTAATGAGGTCGTCAGGCTTAATATCGCTTATAAGCTCGCCGTAGCTAGTCTTCTTGCCATCTCGCACCTTTGCGCCAAACCCCAAAGAAGAACCGTCCAATCGCTTATCTATAATTCTGTCAAGCCCTACGAAAGCTCCACCGCAAATAAACAATATATTGGTGGTATCGATTTGAATACACTCCTGTTGAGGATGTTTTCTTCCGCCTTGAGGAGGTACGCTCGCCAACGTGCTTTCGATAATTTTCAAAAGAGCTTGTTGTACGCCTTCTCCCGAAACGTCTCTGGTAATAGACATATTCTCGCCCTTACTTGCAAGTTTGTCAATCTCATCGATATAAATAATACCAAGTTGCGCCTTTTCTATATCATAGTCCGCCGCTTGAATTAATTTAAGCAATATATTCTCAACGTCCTCGCCTACATATCCCGCTTCCGTCAACGTTGTAGCGTCCGCAACGGCAAAAGGTACGTTGAGTATCTTTGCAAGAGTCTTTGCAAGCAATGTCTTTCCGCTACCGGTAGGTCCGAGCATAAGTATATTGCTCTTATCCAACTCGACGTCGCTGTCTTTACAATTTATTCTCTTATAATGGTTGTATACGGCTACGGACAATACTTTTTTTGCATTGTCTTGACCGATAATATATTCATCAAGCTTAGCTTTAATCTCGTGAGGCTTAAGTAAATTGAGTTCTTTGGAGCCCTCTTTTTCCTTAACTTCAAGGTCTAAACTTTCTTTTTTTATCAAACTGACGCAAGTAGCCACACAGTCGTAGCATATTCCCACGTCCGGCTCTGCTCCCGGAATAATGAAATCTACGTCCTCATAAAGAACCCTATTGCAGAGCATACACTTTCTTTTAGTTTCCAAACTTAACCTCTCTCATAAAAAATTTTATCTACAAGACCATACTCAAGCGCTTCTTCCGCAGACATGTAGTTATCTCTCTCGCAGTCCGCAAGTACCTTTTCAAAAGGTTGACCGCTATTTTTGGAAAGTATCTTGGTAAGTTTTTCTTTAGTTTTTTGAATATGGTTGGCTATAATTTGAATTTCAGTCGCCTGACCGCTTGCTCCGCCCAAAGGTTGATGTATCATAACTTCGCTGTTGGGCAAAACAAATCTCTTGCCCTTTGCTCCTGACGAAAGCAAGAAAGCTCCCATTGACGCCGCCATACCGATGCATATCGTGCTTACGTCGCATTTAATATAATTCATTGTGTCGTATATAGCCATTCCTGCCGTAACGCTACCGCCCGGACTGTTTATATACAGACTTATATCTTTTGTAGAATCTTTTGCCTCAAGGTATATGAGCTGAGCTACGACGGTATTCGCAAGCGCGTCGTTTATCTCACCCGTAATGAATACGATTCTATCCTCCAAAAGTCTTGAATAAATATCGTAAGCCCTTTCGCCGTTTTCCGTTCTGTCTATTACGTTTGGTACCAAAGTTGCTTTCATTTTCATACCCTCCAATATTTATTTGAAAGTAAGTCCGACGTTTTGCCGTGTCGGACTACTTAATTATTAGCTTGTTTTTCTATTATATTACCGTCAATAAGACGATATTTGTCAATTATTTAATCTTATTGTTGTTTTTGAGATACTCAAAGAGCTTGCTTGTAATGAGATCTTTTCTCAAATATTCTCTGTACTGCTCGTTAATAAAGCCCTTATATTCCTCAAAAGTCTTTCCTGCTTGCTTAGCCATATCAGCAATCTTCTCATCGATTTCCTCATCGGATACCGGAACTTTGATTGCCTTGAGAAGAGCGTCCAAAGTCAATCTTAATTTGACGTTCTTTTCAGCCATTTCCTTGTAACCCTCTTTCAATTTCTCTTGCGTCATGCCGGTGTATTTGTAATAATCTTTAGCATTTAGACCTTGATATTGCAATCTCTGCTCAAATTCTTGAACCATATCGTCGATTTGGTTGTCAATCATGCACTGAGGAATTTCCACTTGACTGCCGTCTGCAATAGTTTGAATAAGGTCGTTTTCAAGTTTGCTATCTGCTTCGGCGTTCTTTTTCTCCTCAATCTTGCTCTTTACGTCTGCTTTATACTCTGCTACGGTGTCAAATTCTGATATATCCTTTACCGTTTCATCGTCAAGCGCAGGAACTTCTTTGACGTTGATTTCATTCAACTTGATTGCAAATACCGCCTGCTTTCCTGCCAATGACTTTTCGTGATATTCTTCCGGAAAAGTAACCGTGATATCTCTATTCTCCCCTATATTCATACCCTCGACTTGCTCTTCAAATCCTGGGATAAATGCTCCGCTACCAAGCGTAAGACTTTGATTCGACGCTGTTCCGCCGTCAAACTTAACGCCGTCTACGCTGCCGCTGTAATCTATGATTACCTGATCGCCCTTTTGCGCAGGTCTGTCTACAACGGGAATCCAAGCGCCTGCTTCTTCAAGCTTTGCATTTATTTCCGCTTGAACGTCTTCATCGGTAACTTCAACTTTATCTCTCTTTATCTCCAAGCCCGTATACTTGCCGAGCGTAAAGTCAGGTTTGCATTGCACAGTCAACGTAAATTCAAGCGTTGCGTCGCTTATTGCGTTGATACCAACCTCCGGAGTATCTACAGGCTCAAGGTCCTTTTCTTGGTCGAGAACTTTGCCGTATTCCTGCGGATAATATCCAAAGCGTCGTCAAAGAATACTCCTATTCCGTAAGCGTTTACGATTACTTTATAAGGAACGTGTCCTTTTCTAAATCCGCCGATTTGGTATTTGCTCTTATTTTTTTCATAAGCCTTTTGAAGAGCGTTCTGCCAATCCACGGCGTCAACTTTGACGGTGATTTTTGCTTTGTTTTTTTCCAAGTTTTCTACTGTGTAATTCAATTAATATAGATTTTAGCACATAAAATAAAATAATGCAATTATTATTGCAATAATTTGCCTTATAATTTATAATAAATATATAAATAATATCAATACTTGAGAAATTTTTAGCAACTAAGCGGTAAAATCTCTAAAAGATTATTGATAAGAGGATTACTGAATGCCAAACGACTATATTACTATAAAAGCCTTAGTGAGCGAAATTAATAATTTTGCCAATGGCGGTAAAATAGATAAAATTAATATGCCGGAAAAGGATGAAATCTGCCTTAACGTCCGCTCAAACGGACAAAACAGATTGCTGACAATTTCTTGCAACGCCAACAATCCGCGTATCCATTTGGACGGAGATAAGAAGCAAAACCCTCTGACCGCGCCATCGTTTTGCATGCATCTGAGAAAGCACCTTACAGGCGGAATTATCAACTCGGTATCGCTTCTCGGCGAAGACAGAATAGTATGTTTTGATATCACTTCTCATAATGAAATGCGCGATAAAGTTGCATTCAAACTTATCGCCGAAATGATGGGCAGATACTCTAATATCCTGCTGATAAAAGGCAATTCCATAATCTCCGATACGCTAAAGCAAGTGTCTTATGATACTATGACAAAAAGGTGTCTGCTTGCCGGAGCTAAGTATGAATTGCCTCCGCAAAGCAAACTTTTACCCACTCAAAGCAAAGAGATTACACAACTTCTGAGAAATTACAACGGCAATGATTTGGCTAAATTTATTATCTCCAACGTGTCGGGTTTAGCGCTTATTACGGCAAGACAGATATTACTCGAAAGCGGAATTGCAATCAACTGCTCTAAACTTGATGACAAAGATATAACTTGCATTATCAATACTCTATTAGAGTATTGCGATATAGCAAACAGCAACAAATACTCCCCTTGCGCGCTAATCGGCGATAACTTGAGCGGAGATTTTTTTGTAACAAAATATATAGAATTTGACGGACTTAAACCTACCGACAGCTTAAATCAAGCCGTAGTAATCTGCACGGTAGAAAAGGATAGATTGGAGCGCAGACAAGAGAAAACCAAGTTCTTGCAAAAGGCTTTTAATTCTCAAAGGAAAAAACTTCTCTCAAAACTTGAAAAAGATAAAAACAAATTGCAAGAGTGCGAACGCGCCGATGAGATGAAAAAATTCGGCGATTTGATTTTATCCAACGCTTGGGCTATAAAAAAGGGTGATAAAGTAGCTAAAGTCGCAGATTATTTTGACGAAAATTCCCCTACTATTGAGATACCGCTAGACGAAAGGATTACTCCGCAACAAAACTCGCAAGCCTACTATAAAAAGTACGCTAAACTTAAGCGCACCTACGTTGCGGTAAACCAACAGCTTGAAAAACTTTCTCAAGAACTGGAGTATTTAGAAACGATTGCTCCATCGCTTGAACTATGTTCAACAAACGATGAAATAGCAGAATTAGAGGACGAGTTGGCGTCTATCGGAGCGCTCAAGAAAACTCGTAAAGACAAAAAGAAAACAAAGCCGTCGCAGCCTATTGCCTACGAGATTGACGAATTTGTAGTCTTGGTGGGTAAAAACAACTTGCAAAACGACAAGTTAACTTTTAAGGTTGCCAATGGCTCAGACATGTGGATACACACAAAAGACGCTCACGGAAGCCACGTAATAATATTTGCCGAAACAAGAGAAATACCCGATAAAGTCATACAGATTGCCTGTGAAATTTCCGCATTCTACTCACTTGGCAAAAAAGATAGCGGAAGTAAAATCCCCTGCGACTACACTCCGCGCCGCAACTTAAAAAGACACCCATCGGGAAAATTGGGTATGGTACTTTATACTACGTATAAGACTGCTATGGTCGTCCCAAACGAGCATAAAGAATATTTGACAACGTAATCGTCACACATCACCTTACAATTCTTAAACTGTTCAAAACTTCTTGAAAATAATTTGGTAAAGGAGCCTCAAAAGTCATAACTTCACCGCTTCTCGGATGCGTCAAAACCAACTTGTGAGCGTGCAGAAGCTGTCCTTTCAAATTGAATTTATTACTTCCGCCGTACTGCGCGTCTCCTACTACCGTATGACCTATATGCTTACTGTGAACGCGTATTTGATGCGTTCTGCCCGTCTTCAGTTCATATTCAACAAAAGTATATTTTGCAAATCTATCAATTACTTTATATAAAGTAATTGCTTCTCTTCCGACGTTATTTCTTGACACCGCCATCAGTTTTCTATCCTTAGTTGAGCGGTCGATATACGTATGAATAGTACCCTCATCGGCTTTTATTACCCCGTCAACAAGCGCGTAATAATATCTCTTTGCGGACTTAGCGGCTATTTGTTCCTGCAAAGAAATATGCGCAAAGTCATTCTTCGCCACGACCAGTAATCCCGACGTATCTTTATCCAGCCTATGAACTATCCCCGGACGAACTACTCCGTTGATAGAACTCAACGATTTGAGATGATACAAAAGCGCATTGACGAGCGTGTTGTCGTAAGCGCCTGTCGCGGGATGCACAACCATTCCTTGCGCCTTATTTATAACAGCAATATCTTCATCCTCATAAATAATATCTATAGGCAAATTTTGAGGAGTGAGATCAAGCTGTTTTATCTCTTCCGGCATCAAAGTAATTTCATCGCTAACCTTGAGAACGTACCCCGCTTTTTTGACGGAGCCGTTAACAAAAACCTTGCCTTTCTCTATCAAATTTTTGATATGAGAACGACTATCTTGCGAGCGCAAACCAATGAATACGTCAAGCCTTTGTCCTGCGTCTTGAGAATCAACCGCATAGCAAATTATTTCGCCGTCAAAATCTTCTTGAGTTTGCAAATTTTCCATAGTCATACCAAAAATCAGAGGTCTTTATTGTCCTGCTCTGCGCTTTCTTCTTTATCTTCCTCCGTCTCTTGCTTTGCTTCATTCTCGACTTTGTCGCTTTGAATATTCTCCTTGCAAGACGTTGATTCGACTTTTTTTGACTTCCAAATACCCAAATCTCCCTCTTTGTAGTCAAAAACTATATAAGCGCATATTAAGAATACTCCCAAAACCAAATATATATCCGCCACATTGCCAACGCCGAACCCCGAGTCGAACAACTTCTCAAAAATTTTGTCTAAAAATACATATTGGATAAAGTCGCGCACCGTGCCATCGCAGAAAATTCTATCAACCAAATTGCCTAGTCCGCCGGCAATCAACAGCAATAAAGACCACCTAAAAAGCCAAGAAGTCTTTGGACGCTTAAGCGAATTGAGAATGGCTATAACTGCCAAAAACACCATCAATATAACTGTCAGCGCAATCAAAAAACCTGTTTTTCCCGAAAATGCAGAAAATGACGCGCCGTCATTGAAGCATGGATATATGGCAAAAAGTCCGTCTACTAGCGTGTAACTGCTATAATAATTTAGTCCTAATCTGTTCATAACGACGTCTTTTGAAATCAAGTCGCTTGCAAGCAGTAGCGCAAATATCAAAAAATCTATTAAAATACGCTTCAAAACAGCGTTTTTGTCTTGAATTTTTAACATAATCTATTTTATCTGTCCTTGTATTGATACTCCACCGGGGGTAAATAGAAACATATTGTCTGCTATTCTCTGCTCGCAACCGCCAAGCGCATAGATTGCGCCGTTGAGAAAGTCCAAAATACGCTGAGCGTACTTCTCATTGATTCTATTGAACTCGACGATTATAGCCTGTCTATTGCGTAGATTGTCGATAATGTCCTGCACTTCAGACAGCGTCTTTGGCGTAACGATAAGAATATTCTGCATATCGCCGACAAATTGTTGCTGTTTTTTATTGCGGAAAGAGAAAAGTCCTTTCTTTTTTACAGGCTCGTACCCCATATTTCTACCGTCAAAATCTATTCCGTCGTCTTGATATTGACCTTGTTGAGGATATTGTTGAGCAGGATATGGTTGAGGATATGGTTGCTGAGGCGCATATTGCGGGTTTTGATATACCTGCTGAGGAGGAACTTGTCCTTGATACGGCATTGGATTAGGTTGATAATTCGGTTGATAATTAGCTTGCGAATAAGGTTGCTGATCGACATACTGTTGTTGATATCCACCTTGCGAACCGTTATTTACGCCGAGATTGCCACCGTTTTGATAATCACTGCGAGAAAAATTAAACCTACGGCGGGGAATAAAGCCGTTGCCTCTCCCGTCGTTGTTAAAAACATCTCTTTCTTCGTTGTTGTAATCCCGTCTATCCATTATTTATCTCCCAAATTGTAATTACGCTCTCCAAATAACACTCTTCCCAGTCGCACCATTGTTGCCCCGCCGTATTCTATTGCCATCTCATAATCGTTAGTCATACCGCAAGACAATGTATCTATCTTATGTTTTGATTTAGCCTTAGTCTTAAAATCTTCAAAAAGTTTGTTAAAAGATTTATATAAATCTTTTAATTTTTCCTTATCCTCGAGGTTTGGCATAACCGTCATAAGACCTCTTAATCTGATATTCTCCTTGTCATCTATATAATTCAATAATTCGTCAAGCCTTTTCGGATCGACACCGCCTTTGGATATTTCACTACCCATATTGACTTCTATTAAACAATCAGCTGTCAAATTATGTTTCTTCGCCTGTTTTTCTATCTCGTCAGCCAAACTTTCTCTATCAAGCGAATGTATCAATACCGCCTTGTCGATTATATACTTAACCTTGTTTGTCTGAAGCTGGCCTATTACGTGCCATTTCAAATTCTTGCCGAAATCGTACTTGTCAACAAACTCCTGTACTCTATTCTCTCCGACGTCAGTCAAAAGCCGATTATCGCTCAGAAAAGATACAAGTTCTCTCGACTGCAATTTTGTAGCGCCTATCAACGTAACTTTGTCAGATCTTCCCGCTCTGATTTTTGCCTCTTCGATGCGAGAAAGACATCTTGAGATATTGTCCTTAATTTGCTCGAATTCCATCGTTCACCGTGAAAAAATAATACTTCTGCTATAGGTATTATATCACAAAGTATTTGGCTTGTAAATAAAATAATAATATATTAAAAATACAAATCAAAAAGTAACGACATATCAAGTCGCTACTTTTTATTCCCAATAGATATATTTGCCCAGTTGTATAATTTAAGATTATAAAATTGGGCGAATTATTATAAAATTTCGGTTATTTTGTAATAATATGAATTAAAAATTGATTAATTAAGAATTATTTTAGTCAATTTCTGCGCTGGCAATTTCCATATTATCTATATATTCATGCTCAACAGGATTGATTTTGCTTACCGACACTTCATAAGCAACTCTCTCCTCGCTCTTATCTTCACCAAGATTTTTGACGTAAGTTCTGCTCTGTATTCTACCCACTACGGTAAGTTTTTCGCCTACTTTCATGTTCTGTACAAAACGAGCGTTTCTGCCCCACATTATACATGGAATATAGTCTGATTTATTATACGCTCTATTTACCGCGATAAGTACGTCGCAAATTTCTCTCTTAAATGGAGTTGTGCGGTATATGGGCGGTTTGCATATATATCCGGTAATCTCAATAGTGTTGGGCGTCACATTTTCATCTATAGGCAGCAAGTCCCTTACGAAAGCAGTCAATAGCAGTTTTGACCTCTCCCCTTCCATTTTGTTGTAACTTCTGAATTGTCCTACAAGATTGATTTTATCTCCAACTTGTACTTCATGCCTTGCAAGTAATCTGTCGGAAATAGTTATTGGAATATAATCTTTTTGTTCCGACAGTCTGGGGACGGCAACCACTGTTTCGTAAAAGCCCTCTCCAAATACTTCATGGGTGTAAATCGGCTCTTTTACTACAGTGCCGACCAATTGCAATTTATTGTTGTTCATCTGTTCGTAGTTCATAATCTACCCTCCAGTCGTGTTTTCTTATTTCTTTTATTTTTCTCTATTTACCATTAGGCATTCTTATGCTGAATACCGCTGTTGTCTATGCTATAACCTTCTTGATATACCAAATCAGACAGCTTCACCATTTTATAGCCTTGATTTTTCAAATTGGCAATTACGAGTGGAAGAGCGTCCAAAATATTGTCGCTATTATTGTGAAAAAGAATAATCGAACCACTTTTCACTCCCTTATTTACCCTAGAGAGTATTTCAGTAGCGCTCAACCCTTTCCAGTCGAGAGAATCCACCGTCCACTGTACACCAATCATGTTCTTTTGTTCTACTACTTCTAATAGCGTATTATTATAATCGCCAAACGGCGGTCTAAAGAATTTAGTCTGCGCCCCGGTCAATTCCTTGACCTTGTCGGTTACATAATCCAACTCTTCTGCAATCTTATCCTTATTCAGCGTACTCATATTGAGATGATTGTTGCTATGATTACCTATATCGCAACCGCTTTCGGCAATTTTCTTGACCATTTCGGGATACTTATCTATCCAAAAACCTACCAAAAAGAAAGTACCGTCTACCCCATGCTTGTCGAGAATATCCAATATCCCCTGCGTTTTATCCGCGCCCCAAGCGGCGTCAAACGTCGCCACAATTTTTTCGTCAGTATCTACGCCGTATACCGGCACTTTTCGCAAACTTTGGTTGTTAAATACCGCGCTTACTTGCTCATTTGCCATTCCCGTTGCGCATATCGCAACAAGAGCAACTACTACTAAAACTGCAATGATTGACTTTCTTTTTATCGAATAAAACATCGTCACCTCTAAGATACTACCATTTTCCAAGCCCATTGGATTGTCTTCTTTTGTATATTTATGTCGAATTTTGTCGATTTTTCAAATAACTTTTATTTTGTCTACGTTAAAGTGTATTTAAGACTGATTATAAATATAACCGTATATTAAAATATTTACGATATAAAAAATGCCTTGAGCAGAATAAAGTCTTTCGACTACGCTTCGTTCCTTAAGGTCAAGTACTATTTTTGACGGATTTTGTCCTATGCGATAAAAAAACTTTATATATCTTGACTTTCGCATGAAATTGGTCTATACTATAAACAATGCGCTAGGTGGGGAGCTTGCGGTGCCCTGTACCTGCAATCCGCAACAGCAGGACTGAACGCCGTTCTCGGCTTTGACTATGTGAGGTCTGCCTCAAATAAGTAACGTTGATACCAAGGTCTTGTGCAATCATTCACTGTGAACCATGTCAGGACTTGACCGTAGCAGCATTAAGCAGACCGTTTGATGTGCCATAAGGTAGCTTTGGAGGAGTCAACTGTTTGGGTTACGCTTGGGTAGCCACTGTCAAAAACGGATGCGCAGGATTTGAATGACATGCCACCTAACAAAGGTGGCTTTGCCATAATTAAGGAGATTACATGAATCAAGATAAAAAGATTGCTCTGCTCATTGACGCAGAAAACATATCTAGAAATTATCGCAAGACGATAATGAATGAACTTGCCAAGTACGGCACTACGACTTACCGTCGCATCTATGGAGATTTCACTTCGAGGACTATAAGTTGGACTAGCGAAGATATGCTTAAATACTCGCTTACGCCGATACAACAGTACTCTAATACTTCACATAATAACAAATACGCCGGTAAAAACTCTTCCGATATAACTTTGGTTATTGACGCTATGGACATTTTATACTCGGGCAACGTCGAAGGCTTTTGCATAGTATCTTCAGACAGCGATTTTACCAAACTTGCGTCTAGATTGAGAGAAGCGGGAATGTTGGTCATAGGTATGGGCGAAGAAAAAACTCCTCTTGCCTTTAGAAAATCTTGCCAAAAATTTATACTTCTCGACGTATTGAGCAAAGAAAACGATAAAAATCAACCCAACAAGAAAGTAGAGAAAAAGACTGATAAGACCGATAAAAAAGTTGAAAAGCAAGATAAAAAGAAAACTACGAAAAAGTCAAAATCAACAACAGACGAACAACAATCTGTTGAGCTTATTGAAGAAAAAGCTGAACCAATCGCAGACGAATCAGATACCCCAACGATTATGCCACTTGAGAGTATTGCAAATCTTGTAAAGAAAGAGATACTCCCCGAACTTGCCGATGAAGAAGGCTGGGCAAGCCTTGCGGATATTGGAAATTGGTTATATAAACTCTACAGCGATTTCGATAGCAGAAACTACGGATTTAGCAAACTTAGCGCGCTATTTATGTCGCGAGAAGACTTTGAAGTAAAACCGCAACCCAAAACTGACGTCAATAGCAACGTAGTATATTATCTAATCAGAGAAAAATAATGCACTCAACACAAATTACTTGCCAATCACGAAAAAAGAGATAACGCTGTTATCTCTTTTTTATAATCTGCTTACACCGTATTACATATTAAATAAATATCCATTAACGTTAGGAATACTAACTACTGAAGTTGGATACCAATTGTCGATAATTGACTATCATTTGAACTTTTGAATATCTTATATCGCACACAAGATTTGGACGGGATATAGACGAATTTAATAGATTAGACAGGATACCCAAGGTAGCGTCTATATCGGCAAGTAAAAGTTGAGCATTTTTACTGTCGCCAACTTCCATTGACAACTCATCATATTGCAATTGTAAATTATTCTTTATAACTTCTACGTTTTCCAAAGCCTTAATCTTATCTATTTTGCTCGCTGTCAGATCATCGGCAATGACGTCCAACTGCGTAAGAATAGAGCTACAGTATCCGCCCATGCTACGCAATAGTTGAGAACTCCCCTTGAACAAACTATCGAAATCCACCTCATTGACCTCGATATTTATCAACTTACTGCCCTCATTGGCGTTTACTACCGCGTTTGCATCGGAAAGATTGTCATAAATATCTCCTACTAAAGCGTAAGCGTTGCCGTCCTTAAGAATATATCCGGCTCCGCCTTGAAGCCTTTGTTGCTCAGCGTACATTCTTGCCACGGAATATGTATCGCAAGTTTTTAACGCTACGGCATAATAGCTTTGAGTAGGCATAGCCACGCCTTGCTTCGAAAGCCCCGCAAGCAATGCTCCGCCGGTCGCGAAATCGCCTACTACGACTGTCAAAAGTACGCAAGTGATTATGGCTAAGGTCATTATCCACCCCTTGCGTCGCGCGCCGTATCTATCGTAGGATTGCGGAATTATATCGATAATAGGCGAACTGTCTTCTTCGTCTATCTGATAATTGGTCTGCACCATACCTATTAGCTGCGGCGTTACTTCAATCTCTACGTTATCGTCAACTTGATAGTCTTGTTGCGATACATCGTCTTGAAAGTTTGCCTGACGCTCATAATCGCGTTCTATAGTTTCTTTGTTTTTAAGATAATTTTTGAGATAATATTTGCTGTAATCCATAGTAAAGTATATAGATTACGTTTGCAAATAATGACAAAACACTAAATAATCTGCGTGTCGTCCAAACATTTTATATACGGTTATTTCAAATCGTCGAACTTCTCCACGTCAACTTTTGCCTGTTCGAACAAGTTCATTGAGAACTCGTCCGGATAGCCATACTTAAACACAACTCGCTTTATTCCTGCGTTGATAATCATCTTGGCGCAAATCGTGCAAGGCTGATGAGTGCAATAGAGCGTTGCCCCATCGACAGATACGCCGAGTTTTGCGGCTTGAATAATGGCGTTTTGTTCGGCGTGAACGGCGTAACATAATTCGTGCCTCGTACCCGAAGGTATATTCATCTTTACGCGCAGACACTCGCCTTTCTCAACACAGCTCAAGATACCCGACGACGCGCCGTTATATCCCGTAGTAAGAATACGCTTATCCTTTACTATGACCGCCCCGACCTTTCTGTCCGGCTTAAAACAACTCGACCATTGAGCTACCGTTTCCGCCATGTTCATAAATCTATCGTCCCATTTATTCATAAGTGCCTCCAAAGACAAAAAACGCGCGTTTTCGCCATTAATTTACATATTCATATTTATATGATAGCACAGTCTGGAGATAATATCAACAATAAAATTTTTTACAAGGTATTTTCCCAAAAAATCACAAAATATTGTTTATATTTTTACATAAAAATATTTACATATTTTGGAAATGGTGCTATAATACCTTATGTTGGCAGTCGAGAGTGTCGAGTGCTAACTAAAGGAGGCGTTTTTATGAAAATCAAACCATTATTTGACAGAATCGTAATTCAAGAAGTCCAAAGCCAAACAAAGACTGCTAGCGGACTCGTACTTCCCGACTCTGCTCAAGAAAAGCCACAAATGGCAAAAGTATTGGCAGTGGGTCCGGGCGGAATCATTGACGGAAAAGAAATCGTAATGCAAATTAAAGTAGGCGACAAAGTTCTTTTCAATAAATACGCAGGTTCGCAGTTCAAACTTGACGGCGAAGAAGTGACGATTTTGAAACAAAGCGACGTTCTTGCAATTGTCGAAGAATAATATAGGAGATTGAATATGGCAAAGAAATTTAAGTATGGCGAAGAAGCCAGAAGAAGTTTGGAAGCAGGCGTAAACGCTGTTGCTGACGCAGTAAAAATTACTATCGGACCTAAGGGACGCAACGTAGTACTTGACAAAAAGTACGGCTCTCCCCTTATCACCAACGACGGCGTAACGATAGCAAAAGAAATAGAGCTTGAGGACTCTTTTGAAAATATGGGCGCTCAACTCATAAAGGAAGTATCTATAAAGACAAACGACGTAGCCGGCGACGGAACTACTACGGCTTGCGTACTTGCGCAAGCAATAATAAAAGAAGGTCTTAAAAACGTAGCGGCAGGCGCTAACCCAATGATACTCAAAAAAGGCATCGCAAAAATCGCAGAAGCCGTGGTAGACGAACTAAAGACTATATCCAAGCCAATCGACTCGGCTTCGGCTATATCTCAAGTCGCAAGCGTATCTGCGGCTGACGAAACTATCGGCGAATACATCTCAAAAGCTATGGAAATCGTCGGCAAGGACGGCGTAATATCCGTAGACGAATCCAAGTCCACCAATACCGAACTCTTGACGGTTGAGGGTATGCAATTCGACAGAGGTTACATTTCAGCGTATATGGTAACTAATACCGAAAAAATGGAAGCTGTACTCGACGACGCATATATCCTTATCACCGATAAGAAGATATCTTCCGGAAAAGAACTTATGCCGATTCTCGAGCAAGTAGTTCAGAACGGTCTTAAGCTCTTAATTATCTGCGAAGATATGGATGGTGACGCTTTGACGGCTGTCGTACTCAACAAACTCAAAGGTATACTCAACTGCGTTGCTGTAAAAGCCCCCGGCTTTGGCGACAGAAGAAAGGCAATGCTTGAAGATATCGCTATCTTGACAGGCGCTCAACTCATTTCCAGCGAACTCGGATACGAACTTAAAGACGTAAATCTTACCCATCTCGGCAGAGCTAAACAAGTCAAGGTCGACAAGGATAACACTACCCTAGTTGGCGGTAACGGCGATGAAATGGCTATTGCAGGCAGAGTAAATTCTATTAAATCGCAAATTGCAGAAACCTCTTCGGAATACGATAAAGAAAAGTTGCAAGAAAGACTTGCTAAACTTGCAGGCGGCGTTGCGGTAATCAACGTAGGCGCGGCTACCGAAGTTGAGATGAAAGAAAAGAAATTGAGAATTGAGGACGCTTTAGCTGCTACTCGCGCGGCTGTCGAAGAGGGCGTTATCCCCGGCGGCGGAGTTGCGCTCCTCTCTATCATTCCAAAAATTAAGCCTCTTGTAGACGCTTTGGAAGGCGATGAAAAGACCGGCGGAGCTTGCGTACTCAAAGCATTAGAAGCTCCTATCAAACAAATTTGCGACAATGCAGGAGTTGACGGCGGTGTGGTAATTAACAATATTATCAATAGCAACAAGGGATACTCTTACGGATACAACGCTTTGACCGATAAGTACGTAGATATGATTGAAAACGGCATACTTGACCCAACCAAGGTGACAAGGTCTGCCCTTCAAAACGCCGCAAGCGTAGCTTCTACGTTGCTCACAACCGAAGTGCTTGTTACGGATATTCCGGAGCCGCCTGCTCCAATAGCTCCAAATATGGGCGACGGTATGTATTAAAATCAATACCCTATTAAAACCAAAGCGGCATAGCTTATCGCTATGCCGCTTTTTTCATGTATTATCTATAATTAAAATATAAATGCGTTTTGTTGTTAAAAACTTGCCTGCAACACGGCGCGTATATCTTCTTCATTCATAACTTTATATCCGCCGTCCATTACCAAAGTGCTTTTAACCATTCCGTCAAGCATTTCTTTGGTTGCGCCGAGTTGAGTAATATTCATAACAAGTCCTATTTTCTTCATCCAAGATTCCATAACAGCCAAGCCTTCATTGGCAACTTGCGTATCGGTTTTGCCTTGTGGATTCACTCCCCAGACGTTGACGGCATAGCGGGCAAATTTAGCCGTCCCGTATTTCAAAATAAATTTGTAATACGGCATAGTAACGGCGGAAAGCGTCATTCCGTGCGTTGCGTCAGTATATGCGCCGACAGCCTGACCTAACATATGCACCATCCAATCGGTGGTCTTGCCTTTTGCAACTAGCGTATTTAACGCCCAAGTAGCCGTCCGACAAATTGGGTTGCGTAATAAATAATGCTTCCGCCGCTTTTGATATGCTTTGTTCTTTTGCAACTGCCAAAAAGTATTTTAATTCTCTTAATTCCATAACTTCGTCACCTTGTTTATATTTTAATACAATTATATATGCTTGTCAATTATGGGTATAGTATAAAATATAAGTAAAGGAAATAGGACAACAGTTATTTATTCGTGGCGCGCGAAAAATTACTCTTACCCAAACAGGTCAATTGCTTCGTAACCGAGCGGAAGAAATAATAGAATTGTATAATCAGACGGAATCTGAATTAAATACGCCAATAACCGACATAAGCGGAGATATTTATATCGGTGGCGGTGAAAGTTACGTAATGGGGCTTATTGCTAAAGCGTCGCGCGAAGTGCAAATCGAATACCCAAAAGTGCGCTTTATGCGCGGAAGTCTTTCTAGAACGCTTGCAATCTATACTTGATAAATATACTTTAGAATCTTAATCTTCTATTATTTGAAAAACTCGATGTAATTCAATGAGGAATTGAGCAGACTGTCTACTCTCTCTTCAATTTGTTCTGACGTGTAGTCTTTTACATATTCCGCGTCAACAGTTACTGTAATTTTAAGACGGGCGTATTTCTTTATTAATCCCGACTTGCCCACTTGTGCTTTTATCTCATATGACTTGCCGATACCTTTGTAATACGTCGTCAAATCTTTGTCCAATATCGCATATTGAACGTCGCCAAAACTTTGGTCATACTTATGTTTTTTATTTACGCCAGGCGCGCCGACTACGCTTACTCTAATTGGTATTTCGTCCGCAACGTCGCATATCAATTCGTATCTGTATAAATCAATATTTTTTACGCGCGTGTTAAAATCTACGTTTTTCAGCTCCTCTTTCATAAAGACGTTAGACCCGATTTTATTTCTATCGTACTCCAAAACCACGTCGCCTAAATATTTATCTCCATAAATATAATTATCTGAATTGCTATCATAATAGCCATTGGTATATATAGGTTCAATCTCCAAATTATTGTCAATTAAGAAATCTTGCGACAAATAAAACACATCGTCAGCCATAACAGTCTTTAGTTTATCATATTCTATTACCATATCGCCATTAGTATTGGCGATTTCAACGCATAAGTATACGTACATAATAATTATAAGAGCTAGTGCAAAAACCGCTATCAATGCCAAACCAACTTTTAATCCTGTTGTTCCTCTTTTAGTTTTTTCCATAGCTACCCTCCTATATATTTCTATAGACGACATTGTCTAGCATGGAATAAAATAATTTATCACTATATTCCTTGTATTCTTCTGACGAAATGTCCTTGTTATGCTCAATTTTAACGTCCATTGTCAATTGACATTTTTTTGAAGTATTTTCATTACGGTTGAAGTTGACGCTATAAACAAAATGTGTAATCATAACTTGGCTATCCTCTTTACTTATAGTACTACCCATCGCCAAACCGTAAGTATGGCCGTTGTGCTTTTGTATATTTTGAAGATCCTCTATATTTTTTAGATTAAATGAAAACCAAAGACTAATTTCCTCTTGTTCGCTGTTTTTCTGACTATTGGTCCCAAAACCATATTCGAGTTCTTTTACCCGACCGTCATAAATTGCATTTTTGTCTTTGATATAAACGCTGTTTTTTGTGCTACGGGAAACATGGTAAAAGGTAACCCATTGAGGAATTTCTAGACCGTTTTCTGTAAAAAAGTTCTTTGATACGTATACTCCGGAATCTCCCATAACATTTGGCAAATTGTCATATGTAGGAGTTAATTCTGTAGGATTATAGATTCCATCTTTGAATATTAGAAGCATTGAGAGCATAATTACTGAACTCAATATCAGTATTGCGCATATTATGCCTACGACCACTTTTGAAGTAATAGGTTTATGTTTAGTCATATTAATACCCCTTTTAATTTATAATACCATAATATTAATTATTTGGAAAGCCTATCTATAAAATATATTAAACTTTAATAGATAGGCTATTTTTCATCACATACATATACAATAAATCAATATGATAGATGCACATTACCTATTGCATAAAATTTGTTTACAAATAATTTAGCGCATTCCGCACTTATTTTTACCTTATTACCATTGTTATCTAGCATATATTGACCATAATCGTCTCTTTTATAGCAATCGGCATGCCAACCTGCATGACAAATAAATTCGTCAATAACGCCGACAGAATTAGTCGTATAACCATATGCTATGAGATTGTGTCTACTTACATCTAGTTTATATCCGTCAATATCATATCCTGTTCCTGCTCCAGTATTCAATATTGAAGGATGTCCGTCGTCTATAGCAGCTTTAATATTAGTATAACTTGTAAAATGCGTAGACGTTGCGTCAACGTCATTTTCTTTGAAATATTTGTCAAATGCGGCATCAATATTAACATAAGTAGCAGCTCCATCTAATGCATCGAACGGTGAATGTAGAATGCTTATATATGGATACAATTCTTTCATAATTTGTTCTGCAGGCGAATACATTGGACTTATCATATCAAGTAAAACTGTATCTTCAAGTTCCTCAAAATCAATTGGATATAGCAATTCTTCATTCAAATCAGTTCTATAATAGTATTGTAGCAACATTACCATAGCAACTAATGAACAAGCATTATATACGTTTTGCGGATAAAATAAATCATATCCCAAATCATATCCATGCTGTCCTAATTTGTCACCTATATTTCTATAATATATTCTTTCATAATCTTTAGAAGTAAAATCTCCAACAGTATATAATTTTCCCCAATATTTGCTTCGTGTTATATCATTTAACCCATATTTTATTTGATAATCAATATTAATTTCTTGCGCAAAATAATTGTATAAATGATTTTCATCACCGTATAAAAGCTTAATAAGACTTGCAATATTCTTTCCTAATTTAGTTATTCTGCCCCTATTATCAGCGTCTAAAGACATCGGAGTCGCTAACGCTTCTAAATAATCTTGATAATCCAATTCTCTCAATTCTCTCATTCTTGACTGCATTTGAGTTATTCTAGATTGGCTAACAACTTCATTTGTAAGCAAATTCTTATAAGCGCCGTCTGCATAAATATAATATTCTTCGTAACCGCCATAATACTTTAGTCCTCTGTTTTTACCAAAATATGCAGAATTACCTTCTCCTCTTTCCAAAACAGATCCGGTTTCGCGAATAACTAACATATAATAATCATCAAATTCATAAAGTCCATACAATGGCTCTTCATTAAAATCATAGACTTCTTCTATTCTTATCAATCTTGGCAGTTCCTCATCTTCCAATTTATATTGAAGATTTGTGAGCGCAAAATCAATTTCTTCTTCAGAAAAATTCTCGCTTTTATAATTAATAAGCGCAAAGTTTATCTCTTCTGCCAACGCGCTCCCTGTCGAGCCAAAGATTGCTACCACAAGAATTATACTTAGCAAAGCCATTGTTATTAATTTCTTTTTCATTTGAATCTTCTCCTTATAATTTAGCAAAAATGCCTGTTTTTTTATTTCATGTTATACCAAACTTTAGTCAATGTCAATAGGGAAACCGGCAATTACAGTTGACATGTGTGTCAACTTTTGTTTACATATGTGTCAACTTTTGTTTACATTTAGAAAAATTTTGCTTAAAATGTAAACTTACTGCAAAAAAAGATAAAGATAGCGCGCGTCAGCGAGCTATCTTGCAAATTAGATTTATTAAGAGGGCTTAATTACGTTTAAGACAACGGCTTTCGGAGAAAAAGTCTTGATCGACTTCGTTGACGTAATCGCTGATATTGAGTTCTTTGCTCATAAGTTCAACCAATTCTTCTTCGTAGGCTTTCAATCTTGACACTACTCCTTCGCGTTGGTCTTTGTCTACCGACTTTACGTTGGCTTTGCAATAAGATTGCCACTTAGATGAAAAAATCTTAAGGCGTTCGCCCTCTAATGCAAACTTGACTTTGGAAGAATATTCGATATTCTTTGCCTTGTCAATTGCTTGAGTAAGCGCAACGTTGATATTGTCCTGCTCTTTCTTGAGTTCGTCAACCTTAGCGCGCATATCTTTATTTTCTCTCGTCAGTCCTTCTATTCTATCTCTCAAAGCCAAAATCGTACTCTCGTATTTATCCGCCTGCATTTTGATATATTCTTGTACTTGCGCTTTGTCGTATCCTTTACGTACTATAGAAAAATTGCTCATTTACAGCTCCTTTTGATTTTTTTATGAAATAATTATAAAACAAAAATGAGTCATCGGCATTGCCAATAACTCATTTTTTTAGCTAAATTTGTCGAAAGGCGTCAAAAGCGTCACACTTTCTTATTCTCTTTAATCAAAGATTGCTTGAGATCATAGAGCTTTTGCGATAAGTCTACTTTATAGATATGAGGATTGAGCATACGCTTATACTCATTCCAGAACTCGCCGTAACTTTGCTTGTGATATTTGGCAATATCCATTACAGACGGCAAATCATACACAAGTTTTCCGTCCTTGATTATTTGCTTGCCAAGTTCTTTAGCATAAAAGCCCGTAACTTTCTTTCTCTTCCAAGCAAAATCGGGGTGGAAAATTTCAAGCTCGTCCAATCCGTCAAAGTTCTCTTCCTTGAGCGCTATTAAATCGGCAATTGCCTTGTTGGTATTTTTATCATAAAGTCTGACAACCTTTTTGTATCCCGGATTGGTGATTTTGGCAGGAGTATCGCTCATCTTCATTTTGGGTTGTAATACTCCGTCAATCTCAATACCCGCAAGTTTGTAAACTCCGCCAAGACTTGGGCAATCCATACTCGTAATAAGTTTTGTGCCTATACCCCAAGTATCTATACAAGCGTTTTGCATAGCAAGCGACTGCAAGACGTTCTCGTCAATATCTCCGCTTGCGCAAATCTTTGCATTTGGAAAGCCTGCTTCGTCAAGCATTTTCCTAGCCTCTCTGGAAAGATAAGCCAAGTCGCCGCTATCCAATCTTATGCCTATAGGTTCATGCCCTTGCTCTCTCAATTCCTTAAACACTGTGATAGCGTTGGGTACGCCGCTGGCAAGAGTATCGTAGGTATCGCAAAGTAGCATACACTTATCCGGATATATCTTTGCGTAAGCTCTGAACGCGTCAAGTTCCGATGGAAAACTCATTACCCAACTGTGAGCGTGAGTACCCGATACCGGCACGTCAAACATCTTGCCTGCTAGCACGTTAGAGGTAGATTGACAGCCGGCTATCATTGCGGCTCTTGCTCCGTAGATACCTGCGTCAGGACCTTGAGCGCGACGAAGTCCGAACTCTGCGACCGCTCCGCCCTTTGCGGCATAGACAACCTTTGCCGCCTTGGTCGCAATAAGCGTCTGGTGATTGAGTATGCAAAGTATAGCAGTTTCTATAAACTGCGCTTCAAACATCTTAGCTCTAACAGTAAGTATAGGTTCTTGCGGAAAAACTACCGTACCTTCGGGCACTGCGTAAACGTCGCCGTTGAACTTAAAGTTCTTGAGAAGAGTCAAAAACTCTTCGTCAAAGATGCCAAGCGATCTTAGATATGCAATGTCATCGTCATTGAATTTTAGATTGAGTATATAGTCTACGACTTGTTCCAAACCGCAGGCTATAGCGTAATTGTTGCCCACTCCTCTATAAAAAACGTCGAACACTGCAATTTCATCCATCTGCTTGTTTTTGCTGTAACCATACATCATGGTCAATTGATACAAGTCAGTTAATAAAGTTAAATTTCTCATTCTTGCTCCTAGTTTTTTATGCCGATTACTCGGTGAGGCTGAACAACCCGTCCATTGCCATAGCGCATATGCCTATCTTTTGCATAAATTATATGGCAAAATTATACAACTTTGCCATATTTTTGTCAATTTAATATCAATTGTTTTATTTTTTATTGTTGTAAGTCGTCTTTTTTATTCTCACTGCTATCTTTTGTATATTTGATTTCTTCAAGCACCGTGAGTTGGCTTACATCGGTATTTTCCGCAGGTTGCTCTTCATTGTCAGTAGTAGTCGCTGATTTTACCAAACTCATATTTCTTGCTTTTTGGCTACTGCGTTCCAATCTTTTATCGCAAAGGTTCTTGAACCATTTAGTTTCAAAACTTATTTTGCCAAACTGTAGCAGTACTTGCAAGACTATGCACACAATAAATACGATATAGCATATCACCTGCACGACTTTGACGTCTGAATTACCGAAAGTAACAGGATCTCCGTCCTTGATAAACTCAAGCGAACCTCTTACCAAACCGTACCAACCTAGATAGAATATGGAAAAAGTTCCGTTCTTAAGCGGTTTTTTAGGTACAAAATACATCACAAGAGCTATTGCTAAGCCTACTGCATTGAGCGTACCTTCAAAGAAGAAAGACGCGTAGTGCCACTTACCCGTAGCGTCAATGAATACCGCAAAAGGCAAACGTTGTAGACTTTCATTAGTAACTTCGATTCCGTATAGTTCTTGATTGAAGAAATTGCCCCATCTGCCTATTATCTGTCCGAGAAGCACCGCAATTACAACACAATCCGCCACATGCATAAGCGAATATTTTCTGTTGCGTAAACAACAAAAGAATACGCCCAAAGCTCCGCCAAATATGCCGCCGATAATAGTCAGTCCGCCGTTGGAGATATTTATAGCGTCTACAAAGCCTTGCCAAGACGAAAGCGAATATTCTCCGCCCAACCTCGGAACAACATAGAATACTCTACAAAATATTACTGCCATAGGAACGACCCAAATAAACAGCTCTAATGAAAAATCAAAGTCAATCTGTCTTTTGTAAGCAAGCAAAAGATATAAACAAAAAGCTAGAATAATGCCCAAAGTAATTACGATACCGTACCAATATATTTCATTGCCAAACAAGGTAAACGCTACTCTGTCTATTGCCAGTAAAGTCTGCATTCAATATTCTTCTCCTTATATATTAGAATACCTTCGTAGTACCTTCGTTGCGTACGCCTATGACGAATACGTTTTCCATACCGAATACTCTCTTCATGTTCTCAACGTATGAATCGCACTTAGTTTTGTCAACATATGCGATAATCGTGCCTGCGAAGCCGCCGCCGTGTACTCTAACTGCCTTTACTCCATCGCATTTCTTACTCAAATTTATGGCTAAAGGTATTCTCTGCTCTAAATCTCCGTAGGGATAGCAATTTTGTAACATTTTATATGAACTCTCGCCCGAAGCGTTGATCATATCGCAGAACTTGCGCTCGTTCTTGCTCTTAACCGCATTGGCGCAGTTATTGACGCGCTTATTTTCGTCAAAGTAGTGCATAGCGCGAAGTATTGCTCTGCCGGATAGTTTTTTCTGGAGCTGGGGAATAGCGTTGTAGAAGTCGTTTTCTTTGACGCTTCTGAGTTTCTTTGCTCCAAATGCTTTAGCGACTGCTTCCATTTCCAATCTGATACTTGCGTATTGCTCCGTCAAATCGCTGTGGTCACCGCCTGTGTTTATCAATACTATATTCAAGCCGTCAAATTTCCAATCAATAGACTTGTACGTCGGTGCCTTAGTGGATTTGAAATCTATATAACTTACACCGCCAAATGCTATTGCGCTTTGATCCAAAAGTCCGCACGGCTTGGCAAAATACTCCGTTTCTGCAAAATGCGAAGCCTTAGCCTTGGTAAGTTTGTCAACATTGCCATTATTGAACATTTGATTGAGTATCTCGCATATCAATACTTCAAAACAAGCAGAGGAAGACACTCCTGCTCCTTTGAAGACGTCGCTGGTAGTAGTCGCGCTAAAACCTCCTACTTTCAGACCGCACATTTTGAAATATGCCAATACTCCTCTTACAAGGGCAATCGACTTACCTTCCTCGTCCTTTTTGGAGGAAACGTCATTGAGCGACACTACTATAGGAGAATATCCTATTGACTCAACAATAACCTTGTCGTCCTCGCGCGGAGTAACGCAAGCAAGCGTATCAACGGTAATAGAAGCGCATAATACTTTGCCGTTGTTGTGATCGGTATGGTTTCCGCAAACTTCTATTCTTCCGGGGGACGAATAGAATACTCCTCCCTCGCCGTATTTCTTGCTATGTACGTTGTATAGTTCTTTATATCTACGAGTTTGATACTCAAGTTTGTCCGCTCCGTAAAGTCTTTTGACTATGCTTATAAATTCTTCGCTCGTCAATTTCTCAATAGTATTTGCCCCTGCCATACTTACCCCCATTCGTATTTATATTAAAGTATACGAATTTATACTTAAAAATAGTATAACACAGGAATAAAGCTATTGTAAATTGTTTGTAGGTAGATAATAATTTATCGGTTTTTTAATAAAATATTTATTTACGAAAAATTTCGTCTATTATTATTAAAATAAAAAAGCTATATTTGTCAGAAGTATTGCAAATTTATTTGAATTGTAATATAATATAAAAAAAGATTTTTTAGACTTCAATAACTCTATGAGGTTTTTATGATAGATCAAAACACTTTGCAATTAAAACTCAAACAACTCGTGGATTATGCCAAAGACAACCTATCTCTTCGCAGTGAGGACGAAGCGTTTGTCACAAACGCCCTTCTCGATTTGTTTTCTTTAGGCGCTCCGACTCAAGAAAGCGCGCCGTACTGTGACTTCCAAAGCGATATTGTCGACCCTATAGTAGAATACGCCGTACAAAACGGTATGGCAAAAGAGGAAGAAAGATTGCTTTTTGAAACTAAGTTGCTAGGTTACGTTACCCCAATGCCGTCAAGCGTAGTAGATAAGTTTGATACTATTGCAGGCAATAATGGCGTAAAGTCAGCTACAGATTGGCTCTTTAATCTATCAATCGCAAATAATTATATCCGCATGGCGGACATACGCAAGAATATCAAGTGGCAACACAACGGAAAGTTCGGTAAGATAGAAATAACTATTAATCTTTCTAAGCCGGAAAAGGACCCAAAACAAATCGCTATGGCAAAGTTATTACCCAAGACAGGATATCCCTCTTGTTTACTTTGTCCGGAAAATGTGGGATACGCCGGCAATCTAAATCACCCTGCCCGCCAAACGTTGAGAATTATTCCAATAAAGCTAGGCGGTGAAAATTGGTCAATTCAATATTCGCCATATCAATATTACAACGAACATATTATAGCTCTGTCAAACGAACATAGACCTATGGCTGTCAACAGCGATACTTTGTATAGACTTATGGACTTTGTAGACCTATTCCCTCATTACTTTATAGGCTCCAACGCGGCTTTGCCTATCGTAGGCGGTTCGATACTCACTCACGACCACTACCAAGGCGGTAGTAAAGTATTGCCTATGTTCGAAGTAGGCGTACGCAAAAAGTACGTAGGCAATAAATACAAAGACGTGTCCGTATCTATTGCAGATTGGTACAACAGCGTGGTAAGAGTAAGCGGTAAAAACAAATTTGAAGTCCACGAAGTGGCAAGCGATATACTCAATTGTTGGGCTACTTGGACTGACGAAAGCGTAAACGTCATTTGCAAGACCAACGAACAACACAACGCTGTCACCCCTATCGCCCGCAAGGAAGAAGATACTTATATCATTGATTTAATTCTTCGCAACAACCGCACGGACGAAACGCATCCTTACGGAATCTTCCATCCGGAAGAAAGATTGCACAATATCAAAAAGGAAGGCATAGGCATTATTGAAGTTATGGGACTTTTCATTCTCCCAGGTAGACTTAAGAGCGAACTGGAAGTGGTAAAAGACTATATCACCGGAAATAAGAATATAGATTTCAAAGAATTGAGCGATACCGAAAATCCAATGTTCAAGCACGCTCAAATGATACTTCAACTTGTCAATGACCACGGTTCCAACAAAGATAGGATTTACGCAGATAGAGTCGTGACTAATTACGTCAACGACGCTTGCGAACAAATTCTCGAATGCACCGCCGTGTTCAAAAACGACGAAAAAGGACAAACCGCCTTTGTCAAATTTATCGAGCAAGGACTAGGTTATAAAGAAGCTTAGACAATTTATAGCGTTATAAAAGGCGTTATGCAGATAGCATAACGCCTTTTTGTTATTAATAATAATTATTATCGAGAAATTTTAGACAAAAATATCTATAATTAATTTCAAAATGATAATACCTCTCGTTGCGGTCGGGGTAACGTCTACCAAATCTCTAACTGTTAGTATTCTTTTCTGTCGGCGAGAGCGCGCGACAGCGACACTTCGTCAGCGTACTCAATATCGCTTCCCATAGAAATACCGCTCGCCAAGCGAGTAACCTTAATACCCATCGGCTTGATTAGTCTAGCAATATACGTTGGTAGCCATAATAACTTCTTTCACGCCCACAAGTCTGCCCATCAATTCCTTGATACGAATATCGTCCACGCCTATACCCTGCATAGGGTTGAGCGTCCCCTGAAGCACGTGGTATACTCCGCTGTAGTCCTTGATTTTTTCAAAAGCTATGACGTCCTTTGGCTCTTTTACCACACAAATTACCGATTTATCTCTCGTAGCGCATATATCGCACACATCGCCGTCAGTATAATTACCGCACACAGAGCAATAGTGAATACTCTTTTTGGTTTCCACAAGCGCTTTGGCAAAATCCTCAACTTCCTCTTCGCTCATATTGATAATCCTATAAGCGTATCTTTGAGCAGTCTTGGCGCCCACGCCCGGCAACTTGGAAAATTGCGCAACCAGTCGTGACAAAGGTTGAAAGTATGCCATATTAGATACCTAAGCCTGCAAATCTGCCCAACTTTTCTTCTCTCATTTCTTCTGCCTGCGCAACTGCGTCATTGAATGATGCTATAATGAGGTCTTCTAACATTTCTATATCGTCCGGGTCTACTGCTTCGGGTTTTATCTTGAGAGCTACAACTTGCTTTTCACACGTCATAGTCACTTCTACAAGTCCTCCGCCACTGGTTCCCGTAACTTCAATGGTCTTAAGCTCCTCTTGAGCTTCCATCATCTCTTGTTGCATTTTTTGAGCTTGACGCATGAGTTGTTGCATATTTCCCATTCCACCGCCAAAACCGCCGAATTTAGCCATAAATACCATCTCCTTTATAATTGTATCGATATTTTTGATTTTTTGTTGTCAACTTTGCCGTTATTCTGAACGTAGTCTAACATCTAACTTGTCAGTTTATTTATTCTTCGAATTTGTCACGTTGACCATTTCTTCGTCAAACAAGTCTTGAACTTTTTTCACATCGTTGTTAAGAGATTTTTCCTTGTCGAAAAAACTAATCTCAACGCCTGTAATCTCAAAGTATCTCTTGCGAATTATATTCTCAAATTGTTTAAGATATTGCCTAACTATCGGCAAATTCTTCTCGCTATCGACTTTGATATACAGTACTCCACCCACAAATTCCAAATTTTCGCCGGTGATTCCCGTGGCGCAAGTATAGGCTTGTTGCGCACCGCTTGCCTTAAGCGTATTTAGCAGATAGCCCCATACTTCTCCAAGATCGAGCTTTAGCGACTCATCGGCATCGCCGAAGTGCTTTGCCATAGTTCTTATCTTGGCTTCAACGTCTTTTAATCTTCTTATTACCGCATCGCCATCGAGGTCAATAGTTAGATCGCAAGCCTTAACTACGCTCATCTCCAATGTGATTATTGGCGAAGACGACGTCCTTAATTCATTCTCAATACCCACAAAAATCTCAATGATTCGCACTAACGAACTATTGTCTGTATCGTTGGATATTGCGACAAGAGAATCATAAATATCTTTAGGCAACGACAAGAAAGAATTTGCATTAGAGCAATTGAGAATATATAGCATTGCTCGCATCATTTTGGAAATATCTCTCGCAAGTAAAGCTACGCTCTTGCCAAGCGAAACTATCTTATCCGTCACTTCCAGAGCCTTTTTTGCATCGTGGGCAACGATAGCCGAACATAGTTCCACAACGAGTTTTGGAGAACTTGCTCCCAAGACTTCGAGCACATCGTCGTATGTCAACTTATCTTGCGTATAAGAAAGACACATATCAGCGACAGATAGCATATCTCTGACGCTTCCGTCGCCTGCTTCGGCGATAGCTCTTACGGCTTCTTTTTGATACTCTTTACCCTCTTTGTCTAAAATGCTTGCCATATAGTCTGCAAGTTCTGCAGTCGATAGCAATCTAAAGTCAAATCTCATACATCGCGACAAAATAGTCTGCGGAAGTTTGTGAACTTCGGTCGTCGCAAGAATGAATACAGTATGTTCAGGCGGTTCTTCCAACGTCTTGAGAAGCGCATTGAAAGCCTGCATAGTCAACATATGAACTTCGTCAATGATATAGACTTTATACTTACAAGCAACCGGAACGTACTTGACCTTTTCTATCAAATCTCTTACGTCATCTACGCTGTTGTTGGAAGCGGCGTCCATTTCCAAGATGTCCATGTTGTTGGCGCTGAGCAGAGCTTTACATACCTCGCACTCACCGCACGGCGAACCGTCAATACGCGGAGATAGGCAGTTGATAGCCCTAGCAAAAATTTTGGCAGTAGACGTCTTACCTGTTCCGCGCGTACCCGTAAACAAATACGCATGCGAAACCTTACCCGTAAGCACTGCATTGGATAAGGTTTTGATAATATGCTTTTGACCCAACATCTTGTCAAAAGAGTCGGGTCTATATTTTCTGTATAAAGACGTATACGATGCCATATTCACCTATTACATTTCTATTTATAATTATCAGTCGTCAAAATCTGACTTACCTTCTTCATTGACAGGTTCGTCCTTAACATCTTCTTCGACTTTATCTTCTTTTGTTACTTGCGTTTCTTGCGTTATACCTGCGTCTTCAAAGACGTTCTGAACTTTTTCTTCGATTATTACGTCGGCAGTAGCTTTAGCGTTGTCTGACTCAACTATAAATGCTCTTACCGCATCAGAGTTCTCCCAACCGAGAATTTTAGCAACTTCGGTATAAGTTCTCTCTTGAGTCTTTTTGTCAACAAGTTTAAGTTGCTCAACAAACTCGCCGGCTTCCGCTTCGTTCATAGCGCCCTCGGCCTTCTTCCTTGCAAGAACTCTCGATACAGCCTCTACCTGTCTTTTTTCCGTAAACGTGTAGAAGAAGAGAGGAATCGTACAAGCCGCCATAGAAAGTCCGCACAAAAGCGTCGTTGCCATCCAGTTATTTGCTATAACGCTGTCATATGTAGCGCGTTCAGATTCTGTCATGGCGTCAACTATTTCCTTGGTTACGACTTTGTTAGCATCGTCGTATCCTGCCAAACCGAGTACCAGCAATGTAACGAAGGCGGTAAGCGCCATACCAATTTTGGATATAAGCGTCTGCATCGAGAAGCAAATGCCCTCTGCTCTCTTTCCTGTCTTATCTTCAAGATAGTCGATAGAGTCTGCTATCATAGAGTATGTAAGTATGTTGCTAAATCCAGACGGAATACCTGCAATAATGATTATTATGTAGAATGCAATTTGCGAAGGTTTGCCTGTTCCGCTGTCTTTCAAACCTATAAAGTACAATATTACGAGTAGTATACCGCCTATAATGTGCGACCATATCAATATATCTCTCTTGCCAAACTTCTTAGAAAGTATAGGCGTAAGCAAAGTCGCAGCAAGACCGCCCGGTACGACCAATAAGAAAATCATTGACGCTAAATCTTGATTGAGGAAGTTGTACTTGGCAATATAGACGGCAGTTGTCAAATATATCGTACGGAGTCCTCCTAGCGCTCCCATAATTATCATAAGAATAACAGGCTTATTCTTGGCAAGAAGTTTAAGATTTTCTTTGAGCGAAGCCTTCTCCTTATCTTCGTAAAATCTCTCTTTGCTATTCTTAAAACCAATCCAAAAAGTAGGTATGGAAATTAATACGAATACCAATGCCGTTACGGGATAAATCCATTTTAGAGCTTCTTGCGTTACAGGCAAAATCTGTTCGTCCTTGTTTGTATTAGTAAGTACCGGAAGTACAATAGATATAAGTCCGCTACCAATCGTACAGAAAAGACGGGCAACAGTCAAAAGCGTATTTCTCTTATCCGTGTCTGAAGTCATCGAAGACGCAAGTCCCCAATACGGAACGTCTACCGAAGTATAAGCAATACCCCATAAGAGATATATTATCGTTGAATATGCAAATTTTGCATTAGCAGACCAATTTGGAAATACCGTAAAAAGCAACACCGTCAAAACAGAAATAGGAATAGGCGAAAACAAAAGATACGGTCGCATCTTTCCCCACTTACTACGCGTTCTGTCTACAAGCGTACCCATAACCGGATCGTTGAATGCGTCAAATAGCCTTGCCGCTAAGAACATAATTGCAAGCGCGATTGAACTAGCGCCGACAACATCTGTCATAAATACAATAAAGAATGCTGTGACTAGCTGACAGATAATGTTTTGTCCAAGACCTGCTACGGAATAAGACAAAACTTCTGACGGTTGCATTTCTTCTTTTTTCGTCGGGTCTGTGCCGAAGAACTTACGAAGAAGTTTGTTTTCATTAATTGAAGCCATAATTTCCATTTCCCTAATGCAAATAAGTATAGTAATTCACATTATTATAATAATACCATAAAATTGTCTTTGGGTCAATACTTAATATTAAAAATATATTATTATTTTTAGTATTAATGAGTTCTCTACCTATTGAATAAAATATATAGCTCTTGTCAACAATAACTTTGAGCCGATAAATTGCATATAATTTATTAGGACTAATGCTGTGGAGAATTAAAAATGATAAAGAGAGGCGAATTATATTACGCAGACCTTAGTCCCGTCGTAGGAAGCGAACAAGGCGGTATACGGCCGGTACTCGTAGTGCAAAACGACGTCGGTAACAAATACAGCCCTACTGTCATCGCCGCCGCGGTTACAAGTCAAATCAACAAGGCGAAACTGCCTACGCACATAGAACTTTCTGCGGGCGACTATGGACTCAATAAGGACTCTGTCGTACTACTCGAACAAATACGTACGCTTGATAAAAAGCGACTTAAAGACAAGATAGGCGAAGTTCCGCTTGATACTATGCAAAAAATAAATCAAGCGCTTATGATAAGTCTAGGATTCTATTAAAAAAGGCGTACTTGCAATAGCGAGTACGTCTTTTGTGTATACTTATTTTGCAGGCGAATCCGTCGGATTATCGCTACTCTCGGGCATCTTCTCCCCCGCATCTGCATCAGCATATTTGTCTACTAATCTGAATACGTAAATCTCATCGATAATTCTGAAGACTACGCTAATAATCAATACGGCGCCCATTACTATTCCGCCGTACGCCAAAAAACACGCCAACGCCGTATCATTGCCTGTAAACATGATAATTACCATTATCAGAACGTATAGGATAGGTATTATACCTATAATCAAATCTAAAGCTAACATACGACGTTTTCTCTTTTTTGCCGTATCATTTTTGTATATCATACTATTTCCCTCCATATTAATTTGATTATAACATATTTATGTTTATTGTCAAGTATGACCATCGCAATAAGTATTTTGACTATTAACGAATAAAATTAGTCCTTACTCCGCTCTCGTTCTTGGGCGGTTCTACTCCATTTTGTTTGCCGAGTTCTATGCACTTCATAAGCCACACTAGATTGCGAGCGGCATTGCGCATAGTTTGCAAGCCCTCTAGGTCTTGCTCCACGTGTTCAGGCTGATTGCCGTGTACCATATTCCAATAGCTTGACGAGGCGATAGGCATTTGCGCTATCGTAAAATATTTGTTGAGTACGTCTAATGACGCCGTAGTGCCCGCTCTTCTTGCGCTTGCAATGGCAAATGCAGGCTTCTGTCTAAACACTCGGCTACCTGCATAAAATACTCTGTCCAACAGCGATAATATTCTACCGCTTGGATGCGCATAGTATACGGGAGTACCGAATACAAATCCATCGCATTCAGCCGCCTTTGCAATGAGTTGGTTGACAACGTCGTCGTTAAAAATGCAGGTGTTGTTTTTTAGTTTTGTCGCGCATTGCAGACAACCTATGCAATCTCTTATAGGAGCGCTACCGACTTGAAATATTTCATATTCCACTCCGTTTTCTACAAGTACCTTTGCCACTTCTTCAAGCGCTCTGTTGGTGCAACCGTTGGCGCGGTTGCTTCCGTTTACAAGTAATACTTTCATAATTTATTCTCCTTTTATTGTTTTCAATCCCCTAAGTTGCCTATCAGCGACAGCTCCCCTTACTAAGTGGCGCCTTTTCATATGGTTGAGATTTCTCCATTACGCTTCGCTCCAGTCGAAATGACATAAATGCTGGACACGACCGCAGAGATTAGTGCGGATTTCGTCCGTGCGAGGGCGAGATGAAGTCGCCAAGTGTACTATATGTACACGTCGACTTCTCAAGTCCCGATGTTAGGGCGGAAGGCGTGCTGATATATGCGGTCGCTACCTCTTTGTGATAAGTAATATTGCTCTAGCTACGTCGCTAGGCAAAACTCCATACTCGCTATACTCTTCAACTAAATCTTTTGCGACTTTTGCCGTCAGATACGCCGATGAATATGCGCTCTCGATTGTCGGCATACCTTGCGAAAGCATACCAAGCATAACTCCGCTCAACGTATCACCGCTTCCGCCCTTAGAGAGTTCCGCTCCGCCGTTGGTGATAATATAGACCTCTTCACCGTCAGTAATCACACTGCTTGCGCCCTTAAGCAAGAGCGTGACTTTATATTCTTTTGCAAACGCTTTTGCTATATCTATCGGATTGTCAAGTATCTCGTCCACGCTCTTTTTGCAAAGTCTTGACATCTCCTTTACGTGCGGAGTAAGTATTATATCGGCTTTTGCGCATTTAAGCGCTTCAACATTCAACGCAAGAGAATTAAGTCCATCGGCGTCAATAATGACCTTTATTGGATAATTATTGATAATATACTCTATAATCTCGGCGTTTTCGCTATAACGACTGCCCATACCCATACCTATAGCCAGACAGTCCATACCTCTCAATGCTATGTCAAGTTCTGACTTATCAAAAGTAAGATATCCGCCCTCGTCGGGTAAACCTATCACCGTGCTTTCCACAACGGCGCCTAGGATATTATTTGCTTGACTTTGCGGAGTGAGAATTACGTTGAGTCCTCCACCGCTACGCAAAGCGCACAGTCCCATATTGGCAAGTTTTACTGCTCCTAGATAATTTCCGCATCCGCCCAAAATCCCGCTCTTGCCGAATGTGCCTTTGTGAGTGTTGAATTTGCGTTTTGGAAAGAGTAATGCTACGTCCTGTACTTCCACTGCATTGACGTAATGGGTATGCAATCCTATACCTACGTCGACTATAGACAACTTGCCCGTCATATCCTTGCCGTCGTTGAGATACAGTCCTGTCTTAGCGTATTGTACGGTTATCGTTTCGTCAGCCTTTACGCAAGTTGAGTATCTACCGTTATCGCCGTCAAGTCCGCTAGGAATATCTACGCTTATCTTATACGCCGAACTTGCGTTTATCTTATCGATAATATATGCATACTCCTGCTTTGGCGTACCCTTAAAACCGGTACCGAATATACAATCGACTATTATATCAAAGTCGTAATTACATTCGCCTATAGAATATATCTTATCATATCCTTTGGCTTGCAAAATATCGTAATAATATCTGCCGTCCTTACTCTTATCCGAGCAAAGGTATACGTATGGATATATACCGTTATCTATCATGATACACGCAAGCGCCAGACCGTCACCGCCATTGTTGCCCTTTCCGCAAATTATTGCTACGCTTCCTTGCCATACCCTGCCGTCAAATACGCCTTGCGCCACTCTGCGCATAAGCTCAACGGAAGCAATTCCGCCGTCAATAGTGGCTTTGTCGCAATAAGCCATTTGAGTTGTGGTAAGAACTTTTTGCATATCAATCCTCGTCAACGATTTTCAATACGGCGAGCGCTTGGGATATATCTTCCCACTCATAGCCCCTGTATTGCAAAAATCTAATGAGCTTGGCTCTGTATTTGGGGTCGTGAATATCTTGGTTTTTGCTGTGCTTTTTGGCGAGTTCCTCGCATGCGTTGCCCTTGGGCATTTGCGACAGCGCATTCTCTATTATATCTTCGGAAACGCCTTTGTTACGGAGTTCCATTTTAAGTCGCGTCTTGCCTTTTATATTAGAGTTGAGCGCAACGTACGAACGCGCGTATTCCGCGTCGTTGATATATCCATAATTTTTGCACTTGTCTACGGTATAGTCTACTATGGCTTTTCCGTACCCCTTATCATAGAGTTTATTGGTCAAAATCTTTGCGGTAGGCGTGTATTTACTTATATACGTCAGCGCATAATCAAAAGCCTTGTCCTTATCGCTGTCAAATATAACCTTGTCAAGCGTAACCTTGTCTATCTCTTTGCCTATCTCCAACTTATGATTGTATACCGCAAGTCTGCTAACTCCCGAATAAAACGATCCGTCTACGAAGAGATTTACTCTGTCGATATTCTTCGACTGCATAGTGATGCCCGTAATTATCATCTGCGTTTTGCTCCTTTGGTTTTCGGCTTACTCTGCGTATTAATAATTATTGTTTTCTTACGATGTTGGTTTTTATTATTGCTTGCGCTGTCATTTTCTTTGCGCGCTTTGGCAATCGCCTCTTCCTTAGTAGGTTTGACAAGACACTCTTCTCCAAAACCTATCAAATCCTGCCGTCCCGCTTCCTTGAGCGCTTCGACTATTACATCGTAGTTACTCTTCTTGCGGTATTGCATCAAAGCGCGCTGATAAGTCTTTTCCTTTTTAGTCTTGGCTACGTATATAGGTTGCATTGTGTCGGGATTGATACCCGTATAGTACATACACGTAGATTTTGTTGACGGCGTAGGATAAAAGTCCTGCACCTGCTCCGGCATATATCCTATCGACTTGAGATACTGCGCAAGCCTTATAGCGTCTTTGAGCGTACAGCCGGGGTGCGAGGATATCAGATACGGCACAAGGTATTGTTTCTTGCCGAGTTTCTTATTGATAGCGTCATACTTCTCTTTGAACTTGAGATATATGTCGAACGGCGGCTTATTCATAGCCTTCAAAGTAGAATCGGATATATGCTCGGGGGCTACTTTGAGTTGTCCGCTGACGTGGTGCTTGATAAGTTCGTATAGAAATTCGGGATTCTTGTCATACATCAGATAGTCAAAACGTATACCCGAGCGAATAAAGACCTTTTTAATGCCCTCTATCTGTCTTAAGGTCTTGAGCAAGTCAAGATACTCGCTGTGGTCGACTTTCATTGCAGGACAAGGCTTATATCCTATGCAAGACCTGTCTTTGCATACGCCCATAGTCTTTTGCTTTTCGCAAGCGGGGTCACGAAAGTTGGCGGTAGGCCCGCCGACGTCGTGAATATATCCCTTGAAGTCCTTGTCCGCGACAAAGCTACTGGCTTCTTTGACAATATTGTCCTTACTACGCTTTTGCACTATACGCCCTTGATGAAATGCAATCGCGCAATAATTACACGCGCCAAAACAGCCTCTGACTGACGTCAAAGAATACTTTACCTCTTCGATTGCAGGCACTCCCCTCGTATAACTAGGGTGATAAGTCCTCTCGTAAGGCAAGTCGTAAATCTCGTCCATTTCCTTTACAGACAAAGGATATTGCATTGGATTCTGCACTACGTACTTATCGCCGTGCTTTTGAAGTAACGTTTTGCCGTAATATGGGTCGTTGTTGGAATATTGAGTATTAAAAGCGTTGACGTATTGCGCCTTATCAGCTCTAACTTGCTCATACGATGGAGAAAATACTACCGTATGCTCCTCGATACCCTTTTTAAGTTTTGCAGAAAGACTGTCGAAACTCGACAGATAGCAAGTTCCTCTCACGTCCTTGATTTTATCAAGCGGTATGCCCTTCTTGACCATATAAAATATCTCTTTCAATGGTCTTTCTCCCATACCGTATATAAGTAAGTCTGCTTTTGAAGATACCAAAATACTTGGAAGCACCGCGTCTTTCCAATAGTCGTAATGCGCAAATCTGCGGAGCGACGCTTCTATTCCGCCAATGACTACAGGTGAATTAGGATAAAGTCTTTTTAGCGCGTTGCAATACACATCAACGCACCTGTCAGGGCGTTTGCCTACATCGCCGCCTTCGCTGTAAACGTCGCGAGTTCGTCTAATCTTTGCGACCGTATAGTTGTTGACCATACTGTCTACAACTCCGCTCGACACCATAAAGCCGTATCTAGGTTGTCCAAAGCGTGTGAAGTCGTTATCGCTTAGCGGTTGAGGAATAATAGCTACGTCAATGCCGAGAGATTGCAAAAGCCTAGACACTATTGCGTGTCCAAAAGACGGGTGGTCAACGTACGCTTCGCCTATCACGTAGACTATATCGACTTGACGACCGTTTACTTCGCTTTTGCTTATCGGTAAAAACATAGTATCTCTTAATATACTTAATATTTACAATAATTTAAGACTCTTCGACTACGCTACGCTCTGCTTAGTGTGACGCAACGAACACTTTTGAGCAAGTGTAAAGTCTAATAAATATCCGTAACTACGATTAAGTATCAACTTAAGCGTAATTTCATTTCTCACTATTTGCGAAGCAAATAATTTCACTGCCACTTTAGTGAAATTTCATTGTATTTCAAGTAAGTCGTTTACAACTTACTTGAAATATTTAACTCCGCTCTCAAAGAGTTTCATATCGTAATTGCCTTCTACGTTCTTATAGAGATTGGCGTCTATTCTCTCTGCGTGTCCCATTTTGCCGAGTACTCTGCCGTCCGGAGAAATTATACCCTCTATTGCGTACATACTGCCGTTAGGATTGAAAGGCGAAGTCATAGTAGCGTTGCCCGTCATATCAACGTATTGCGTTGCTACTTGACCGCCCTTGATAATCTTATCAAGTTCTTCCGCGCTTGCTACGAATCTACCCTCGCCGTGGCTGACAGGCACTGCAAATACGTCGTCGACTTTTACTCCGCTTAGCCATGGCGACTTGTTGGTAGCCACGCGTACGTTGACTATAGTCGATACGTGCCTAGATATGTTGTTGAAAGTCAAAGTCGGAGCTTCGCTCTTTTGCTCTCTTATATCGCCGTAAGGCACAAGTCCGAGTTTGACTAGAGCTTGGAATCCGTTGCAGATACCCAAAGCCAAACCGTCTCTTTCGTAGAGCAGTTTCATTACCTGCTCGGCGATACGCGGATTTCTAAACGTAGTAGCTATAAACTTACCGCTACCGTCAGGCTCATCGCCACCGCTGAAACCGCCGGGGAATGCAAGTATTTGAGCTTCTTGCAATGCTTTGACAATAGCCTCGGCAGACTCCTCTATATCCTTTGAAGTTTGGTTCTTTATAATTAGTATATTGGCTTTTGCGCCTGCTCTTTCAAATGCTCTAGCAGTATCGTACTCGCAATTAGTACCCGGAAAGACAGGAATAAATACTCTAGGCTGAACGATATTTCTCGGAGCCTTGTCTACCTTTCTTGCGCAACATATGAGGTTCTTAACTTCGCCGTTAGCAGGCGCCGTCGTCGGGAATACCTTATCGAGCGTTCTTTCAAAAGCGCATACGGCATCGTTCATTTTGAGTTCTTTTCCGCAAAGATCCGCAGTATAAGTGCCGTTGAGCGTAGCTACTTTCTCTACGTCAAAGTCCTTCAAATCGCCTACGTCGTCGGCTAGTATCACAAAGTCGCCGAATGCCGGCGCAAACATATCCTGAGATATATCGTCCCAGTTGGTACCGAGTTTATTTCCCATACAAGCCTTGAATACGCTTGCAATAACACCGCCCTCTTCTACTACGTTGCAAGCCTTGATTTTACCGTTTGCCATAGCTTTGTTCATAGCTTCATAGAGTTGCAAGGTCTTTGCAAAGTCGGGTATCGAATATTCATCCTTAGGTATTGCCACGTGATAAATATCCTTTGCGCCCATATTTTCGGCAAAAGTATTAGTAACAATCTTGCTTGCCTTACCGATACCCATAGCGAAAGATATAAGCGTAGGCGGAACGTCTATATGCTCGAAAGTACCGCTCATACTATCCTTGCCTCCTATAGCGCCGACGCCGAAACCAATCTGCGCGTACAATGCGCCAAGGAGCGCCGATAAAGGCTGTCCCCATCTATCCTTGTCTTGATTGAGCTTTTTGAAGAACTCTTGCAAAGACAGTCTTACGGTGTCGATACTAATACCGCAAGCAACTTGCTTCGACAGCGAAGTCAATATTGAATATATAGCTCCCGTAAACGGCGACGCGCTCATAAGTTGAGGCGAACAGCCGTACGTAGATACCGTAGCCGTATCGGTATGTCCGCTGACCGGCGGTTTGCAAGCCATAGCTATAGCAGGGGTAAGTTGATACTTTCCGCCAAAAGGCATAAGCACGCTAGACGCGCCGATAGTGCCGTCAAACATCTCGCCAAGTCCCTTTGTAGAACAAACGTTGAGTCTTGAAAGTTCATTCGTAACAGCTTGAGCAAACTCCCCTTTGTCAAAGAATTTTTGCGTATCTTTATTGATACTATCCATATAATTTGTGACTTTCTCGACTACGTGAGCGTCTTGCATTTGCTTAACGCCGTTGGTATCGAGAAAAGCTCTTTTCAAATCCACTATGCAGTTGCCGGCATAGAACATTCTCATTCTGCCGTTGTCGGTAACCTCTGCAACGGGAGTAGCCACTAGATTTTCCGTCTTTGCATATTCTATAAACTTATCTACGTCCTTTTTGTCGAGTACAACTGCCATTCTCTCTTGCGATTCTGAGATAGCAAGTTCAGTACCGCTCAAGCCCTCGTACTTCTTTGGTACTCTGTCAAGGAAAATATCCAAGCTGTCGGCAAGTTCGCCAATAGCTACGCTGACACCGCCTGCGCCAAAGTCGTTGCACTTGACGATAAGCGTAGATACGTCCTTGTTGCGGAATAGTCTTTGTATTTTTCTCTCGGTAGGCGGATTACCCTTTTGCACTTCTGCTCCGCATACTTCTACCGATTTCTCCGTATGCGCCTTGGAAGATCCCGTAGCTCCGCCGCAACCGTCTCTGCCCGTTTCTCCGCCGAGAAGTACTATAACATCTCCCTCTACAGGTTTTCTTCTGACAACGTTCTCCTTTGGAGCGCCTGCTATTACGTAACCCGTCTCAAGTCTTTTCGCCTTGTAATTCTCATGATACATCTCGGCTACAAGTCCCGTAGAAAGTCCGATTTGGTTGCCGTAACTGGAATACCCCGAAGCGGCAGTCTTGGTAATAACTCTCTGCGGAAGTTTGCCCTTTAACGTCAAAGATATATCTTCAGTGGGGTCGGCGCAACCGGTAACTCTCATAGCCTGATATACGTAAGTTCTTCCTGAAAGCGGATCTCTGATTGCTCCGCCAAGGCAAGTCGCCGCTCCGCCGAAAGGCTCGATTTCAGTCGGATGGTTGTGCGTTTCGTTCTTGAACATAATAAGCCACTTTTCAGGCTTGCCGTCAACGTCTACGTCAACCTCAACGGAACAAGCGTTGATTTCATCGCTTACGTCTAAATTGTCAAGTTTACCGAGCTTTTTGAGTTTCTTGACCGCTATGGTAGCTATGTCCATAAGACAAGGATATTTATCCTCTCTCTTAGCGTTAAATTCTTGGAATAATTCTCTATAAAGGTCAAGAGCTTTACCCACGTGCGGATTATTGCTGTCCACGTCGATTTTGGTAAGTTCGGTCGCAAAGGTCGTATGACGGCAATGGTCAGACCAATAGGTATCAATTACTTTGATTTCGCTCTCGGAAGGATTACGCTTCTCTCCCTTGAAATAGTCGCGTACGAAAATCAAATCCTTTTCGCTCATAGCAAAGCCTACTCTCTTATGATAGTCGCAAATCTCTTTATCGCTCATATCTATGAATCCGTCTATTGTAGGCACCGTGAGATTTTGCGTAACTTCTTGTTGCAAGGTATCGGGAATTTGCATAGAGCCTTCTCTACTCTCAACCGGATTGATGAGGTATTTGCGTACCCTATCGAATTGAGCGTCGCTCAAGCCCTTAAAAGCGTATAATTTTGCGCACTTAATAAGAGGTCTTTGCGACATAGAGAGTAATTGAACGCATTGCATTGCGCTGTCTGCTCTTTGATCATACTGACCGGGGAGAAATTCGACAGCTAAAAGTTTGTAGCCGTCTAGTTCAGGCATCTCTTCATACAAGCTGTCGACCGGAGCTTCGCTGAATATAGTCGTCTTGGCGCTCTCATAAACTGCATTGTCAAGATTCTCTATATCGTATCTAATAAACTCTCTCACGTCCTCAACTGCAATGCCAAGCACGTTCTGAATATCGGCAGAAGTCTTTTTTGCCGATACGTTGTACCCGTCTTTTTTCTCTACGAAAATTCTCTTTACCATTTCTTTGTCCTTTTTATAATTATTATCAATGTATTTGGTATTTTTTATATTGTTAAGATTTCTCCATTTCGCTACGCTTTAGTCGAAATGACATTTAGTCCGCTTAAAAACGGTTGCTCTCGACTGTGGAGATTAGTTGTATTTTTGCCCGTGCGTACTTTCCGTACGTGACCCCGAGGACGTCCTAGCCGTTAGGGTAAAAAGACGACTGATATACGCAGTCGGTAGCTTATTTTTTAATGCCTATGTCAGTGCGGTAGAATGCGCCGTCAAAATGAATATTACTTACCGCCTCGTACGCCTTTGCTCTTGCTTCGTGAATATCCTTGCCCTTAGCCGTTACGCCAAGAACTCTGCCTCCGCTCGTCACAAGTTTGCCGTCCTTGATAGCCGTGCCTGCGTGGAATATCAAAATATCCTCTGCAATATCTCCAATAGTGATTTCTTTGCCCTTTTGATAACTCTCCGGATAGCCTCCGCTTGCCATAACTACGCATACGCAAGCATCGTCCGTCCACTCGATATTTATTTTATCTAGCGTACCGTCTACGACAGCGTTGAATATATCGCACAAATCCGTCTTAAGTCTTGGCAATACAACTTGAGTTTCCGGATCTCCAAAACGCGCGTTGTACTCCACTACCTTTGCGCCGTCGTCCGTAAGCATAAGTCCAAAGTAAAGCACTCCCTTAAAAGTCCTGCCCTCTTTGTTCAATGCGTCTACGGTAGGTAAGATTATTTTATTCATTACTTCTTCTTCGACTTCTTTGGTGTAGATAGCCGAGGGAGAGAATGTACCCATACCGCCGGTATTAAGACCTTGGTCGTTGTCGTAGGCTCTCTTGTGATCTCTAGCGTTGACCATTGGAATTATCGTCTTGCCGTCGCAGAAAGAAAGTATAGACACTTCCTGTCCTACCATAAACTCTTCAACGATAACTCTCTTGCCTGCATCCTTGAACTTGCTGTCTATCATCATTTCCTTGACAGCTTTAAGCCCCTCTTCTTTGGTATTACAAATTATTACGCCTTTGCCAAGCGCAAGTCCGTCGGCTTTGACAACAAGCGGATACTTAGCGCCTGAGATATACTCAACGGCTTTGTCATAACTGTCAAACTCCTCATAATTTGCCGTAGGAATACCGTACTTTTTCATTAAATACTTAGAGAAAGCCTTGCTGGCTTCGATTATTGCGGAGTTGGCTCTCGGTCCAAAAGCCCTATGCCCCTTTTCTTCAAGTCTATCTACAAGACCGCTGGCGAGCGGGTCGTCGGGAGCGACTACCGTCAATTCTATATCTTTGTGGCTGTCAACAAAGTCGATAATTGCGTCGAAGTCCATTACCGAAATAGGTACGCACTCGGCAATTTTACTTATACCTCCGTTACCCGGCAAACAATAGATCTTGTCCACCTTTGGACTCTTTGCAAGCGACCAACATATTGTGTGTTCTCTGCCGCCGCTTCCAATTACTAATACGTTCATATATGCTCCTTGGTTGTATAGATAAATATTTCTCCGCTACGTTTAAGCGGAAGGCGCGCCGATGTACGCGCAAGCTCAGTGTTTGAAGTGTCTATCGCCGGAAAATACCATCGCAATGCCGTACTTATCGCAAGCGTCGATTGAAAGTTGGTCCTTGATGCTTCCGCCGGGTTGCATTATTGCAACTATGCCGCCTTCGTGCGCCGCTTCAACGCAATCGTCAAACGGGAAAAACGCGTCTGACGCAAGCACTGCTCCGCGAGTGTCGGTCAAAGAGTGTTCGATTGCCTGTTTAGTTGCTCTAATTCTATTGACCTGTCCTCCGCCTATACCCAAAATTGTCTTATCTTTAGCTATTACTATAGCGTTGGACTTGGTATGCTTTACTACCGTCATAGCAAAAATCATATCTTCAATTTGAGCGTCTGTAGGTTGAGCCTTGGTCACTACTTTACACTTAGCCTTGTCTACGACCATTCTGTCAAACTCTTGTACCAAAAGACCGCCTACGACTTTTTTCATATCGTAGCAATTTGTAGGAACCGCTTTTGTAATATTCGGCAACTTCAAAAGTCTGATATTTTGTTTTTGTTTGAGTATAGCCAGCGCTTCGTCGGTGAAGTCGGGCGCAACTACTATCTCAATAAAAATCTTGTGAATTTGCTCCGCCGTGTCCTTGTCGATAGTACGGTTGGAAGCAACGATACCTCCGAAAATCGAAGTGGGATCGGCGGCATTGGCCTTAAAGAAAGCCTCGCTTATCGTCTTGGCTGTCGCTACTCCGCAAGGATTAGCGTGCTTTACTGCAACAATCGTAGGCTCGGAAAACTCTCTAAGCAAATCCAAAGCTCCGTTGGTATCGTTGATATTGTTGTAAGAAAGTTCTTTGCCGTGCAACTGCTGAGCTACAGCAAGCGAACACTCCACGTCAAACGCTTCTTTATAGAATACTGCATTTTGGTGCGGATTTTCGCCGTATCTCATATCCTGAGCCTTGTCGAAAGCCATAGTAAATTGCTCTGGGAATTCAATACCGAGTTTTTGACGGAGATAGTTGGCAATCAAAGTATCGTAATATGAGGTATGCTGATATACCTTGTACATAAGATAGAATTTGGTTTCTTTGGTTATTCCGCCTCTCTTAAGTTCTTCAAGTACCTTAGCGTAGTCGGCAGGATCTACCATAACCGCAACGTCTTGATAATTCTTTGCCGCGCTTCTAAGCATAGTCGGTCCGCCGATGTCGATATTTTCAATAGCCGTCTGCAAATCGATATTCGGCTTCTTTACCGTTTCTTTGAAAGGATAGAGATTGACAACGACGATATCAATAGGATCAATGTTCATGCTTGCAAGAAAGTCCATATGCTCCTTGTTGTCCCTCATCGCCAAAAGTCCTGCGTGTACCTTTGGATGCAAGGTCTTTACTCTGCCGTCAAGACACTCGGGAAAGCCCGTAACGGAAGAAATATCAACCGCCTTTATACCTGCCGTATTGAGTACTTTCAACGTACCGCCGGTAGAGATAATCTCATAACCGAACTCAATCAAACTCTTTGCCAATTCTACGATACCCGTTTTGTCGGATACGCTAATAAGCGCTTTCTTTGCCATAACAAACTCCTCTATATATTAAAAATTATTTATCTTATTAATATTTAGACATTTAATTACGTAATTATCGGCGTAATAAATGCCACGACTTAAATAGACGGCAGACGCGTCTAATTTGCTTTGCATAACTTTGCGACTACGCTGGGTAGCAACGTATGTTCTACCTCTAATATTCTCGCCTGCAAACTTTCCGGCGTATCACCTTCAATAACAGGCACCTGCTCTTGGGCAATGATAGCGCCGGTATCTGCGCCGTAGTCAACGTAGTGCACCGTGCAACCGCTTACCTTGTCACCGCTTTCGATAACGCTCCTATGTACGTTAAGACCGTACATACCCTTTCCGCAATGCTTAGGTATCAACGACGGATGGATATTGATAATTCTCCCCTCGTATTCGTCTACCAATACGGGAGTGACGATTGCAAGGTATCCCGCCAATACGATAAGGTCGATATCGTATCCATTAAGATATTCTAATATTGCCTTATCTCTCGACTTGTTGTCGCCGTAGTCCTTTGCCTTGAAAGTTTTGCAGTCAATGCCGTGCTTTTTGGCGCGCTCGATTGCAAATATTCCATCTTTATTGGTAACTACCGCCACTACCTTTCCGTCAATCAATCCGCTCAAAGTTCCGTCGATTACCGATTGCATATCGCTACCGCTACCCGATGCAAATACAGCTATATTTTTCATAAATCCCTTTAATTATGCGAAAATGAGATATGCCCTGCAAAATTGCAAGGCACACCTATTATAATTCTACCTGACCGCTCTTATCCGTAACTTCGCCGATTACGTAAGCATCTTCGCCTAAAGCCTTTAGTTCTTCAACTACCGACTTAGCAATAGACTTGTCCACGGCAAGCACCATACCTATACCCATATTAAAGGTATTGCACATCTTTCTGTCGTCAATGCCTGCGATTTCTTGCAAAGCCTTGAAAATTCTCGGCAACGGATAACTTGATCTATCAATCTTGACGCCCATACCGCTTGGAATAATTCTCGGAACGTTCTCAATAAAACCGCCTCCGGTGATATGCGCAATGCCCTTGATTTCGAACTTCTCTATCAAAGATAAAATCGTCTTTACGTATATCTTTGTAGGAGTAAGCACTAACTCAGCGGGAGTACAACCAAGCGTCGCGTTGAACTTATTGAGGCTCTCTTTGTCTTCTCCGAAGAGTTTGCGCACCAAAGAATAACCGTTGGAGTGAATACCGCTTGAAACAATACCTACCAAAGCGTCGCCGACTTTGATTGTCTTTCCGTTGATAATCTTATTTTTCTTGACGATACCCACTGAAAAACCGGCAATATCATACTCGTCTTGAGCATAGAATCCCGGCATTTCCGCAGTTTCTCCGCCTATCAATGCGCAACCCGCTTGACGGCAGCCTTCACTAACGCCCTTGACTATCTCGGCTACCTTTTCAGGCACGAGTTTAGACAATGCTATGTAGTCCAAAAACAAAAGCGGTTTAGCTCCTTGACATACTATATCATTTACGCACATAGCCACCGCGTCGATGCCTATCGTGTCGTGCTTGTCCAATACGAATGCGTATTTAAGTTTTGTTCCCACGCCGTCCGTACCTGCAACCAAGCAGTCGCTATCCTCTTTATCGCCCAAAGCGTAAAAACCGCCGAAACTTCCCAAATCGCCAAGCACGCTCTCATTGTATGTCGTCTTAACGTATTCTTTCATCAACTTGACGGCTTTGTAGCCTGCCTCTACGTCCACACCTGCGGACTTATAATCTATTGCCATATATTACTCCTTTACTTAGAAAGTCCCATTCTCTTCATCATTTCTCTGTAGCCCTTGTCTACGTCGTCCATATCTCTTCTAAATCTATCTTTGTCGAGTTTCTCGCCTGTCTTAGCGTCCCAGAAACGACAAGTATCCGGAGATATTTCATCGGCAAGAATAATTTCGCCCTTAAATCTGCCGAATTCCAACTTGAAGTCGATAAGTTCTACTCCTATTTCTTTGAAATACGCTTTCATAAAGTCGTTGACCTTGAATGCAAGCTCTTTAATTTTCTCGATTTCTTCCTTAGTAGCAAGTTTAAGAGCCAAAGCATGATAATCGTTGATAAGCGGATCGCCCAAGTCATCGTTCTTGTAACTAAACTCGATAATAGTAGTCGCGAGTTCCGTGCCTTCGGCTACGCCGTATCTTTTGGAAAAAGATCCTGCCGCTCTGTTGCGGATAATAACCTCAAGCGGTACGATTTCCACTTTCTTTACAAAAGTCTCTCTCTCATTGATTTCTTCTACATAGTGAGTAGGAATGCCTTTTGCTTCCAAAAGTCTGAACATATGATTGCTACATACGTTGTTGACAACGCCCTTGCCGAGTATCGTACCCTTCTTAAGTCCGTTGAACGCCGTAGCGTCGTCTTTGTAAGATACCATTACGATATCTGGGTCCGTCGTAGCGTACACTCTCTTTGCTTTGCCTTCATAAAGTTGAACGGTCTTTTCCATAATTAGTTTAACTCCTTTTGCAATTTTTCGTCTTCATTTTTAATTTTTTCTGCCATACTAATTTTATAGTCTTGCATTTTTTTCATAAGGTTCGGATATTTGACGGAAAGAATTTGTATAGCAAGCAAACCTGCGTTAAGTCCGCCGTTGATAGCTACGCAAGCCACGGGTATACCCGACGGCATTTGTACCATTGACAAAAGAGAATCAAGTCCGTCCATAGTCGAACTCTTGACAGGAAGTCCGATAACGGGGATAGGCGTATACGCGGCTATTACTCCGCCAAGATGAGCGGCTTTTCCCGCCGCGCAAATAATAACTTCGATATTATTATCGACAGCATTCTTTGCAAAGTCGTGCGCCATATCGGGCGTACGGTGGGCGGATATTACTCTTACTTCCGCTTCTACGTCAAACTTTTTGAGAATTTCAATAGTCGGTTTTACTACGTCAAGGTCGCTTACGCTACCCATTACAATGGCTACTTTCGGCATATACTGTCACTCCTTAAAATCTTAATAAAATAAATATAAAATTACACAAATATCTTAACATATTCCAATAAAAAATTGCAAGGATTTTGTCGATATAATTCTTTGCATTTTTTCGGTCAAATTTACTAAATATAGACTAAACGGTTAATTGCCCTCAAATTGCCCTTTCAACATTTCCTCCAAGCGCTTTTTCCGCATATATCTGCATATTTTTGCCACTTATCCACATACTTATCCACATCAAAGTTGAGTTATCCACACTTGTAAAATCAAAAAAATATGGCGCTAGGGTCGATTTTATATTATTATTTTTCGTTTTAAGCGCCAAAAAATTATGGATAAAATAGTACAAAACGGCGTGATTTTATCGCGCCGTTTTGCATATCAATATTTATAAAGAATATATTTTCTCATAGTTTTTTGGCAATTTCTTTTAAGAAGTCAACGGTGTTGAGCTTTTTCACTTGCTTATCTCCCTTGTAAATCAAAGCGAGATCGCCAGTCATATACCCCTCTTCTATGGTATCTATAGTCGCCCTATCAAGCTTATCGGCAAAAGCCGCAAGCTCGGCAATACCGTCAAGCTGACCTCTCTTTCTGAGTCCGCCCGTCCAAGCGAAAATCGTAGCTACGGGATTCGTAGAAGTTTCTTCTCCCTTTAAGAATTTGTAATAATGTCTGGTAACTGTGCCGTGAGCCGCCTCATATTCGTAATTTCCTTCCGGCGATACAAGTACCGAAGTCATCATTGCAAGCGAGCCGAAAGCCGTTGCAACCATATCGCTCATAACGTCGCCGTCATAGTTCTTGCACGCCCAAATCATACCGCCGTTTGAACGCACTACCCTAGCTACCGCGTCATCTATAAGGGTATAAAAATATTCTATACCGGCATTTTGGAATTTCTGCTTATACTCGCTGTCAAAGATTTCTTGGAATATATCCTTAAATCTATGGTCGTACGTCTTGGATATCGTATCTTTTGTCGCAAACCATAGGTCTTGCTTGGTATCAAGCGCGTAGTTGAAACAACTGCGGGCAAAAGAAGAAATACTCTTGTCGGTATTGTGCATGCCCATAACTACGCCACAAGTCTTTGCGTAATCGAATATCTCAATCTCTCTCTTGCCGTCCTCATCCTCTATTACGAGTTTTGCATTGCCGCCCTTTTTGACGTAGCCCTCGACGTCCTTATAAATATCGCCGTACGCGTGACGGGCAATAGTAATCGGCGCCGTCCAAGTCGGAATATAAGGAGTGATACCCTTGACCATAATCGGCGAGCGGAAAACCGTACCGTCGAGAATTGCTCTTACCGTGCCGTTGGGGCTTTTCCACATTTGAGTGAGGTTGTATTCCTTAACTCTTTGCGCGTTGGGCGTAATAGTCGCGCACTTTACTCCTACGCCGTATTTTTTGATAGCGTTTGCCGAATCTACAGTAACTTTATCCCCCGTCTTTTCTCTATTGACAAGTCCCAAATCGTAGTATTCGCTCTTAAGCTCTACGTAAGGATTGATAAGAATATCCTTTATCCATGCCCATATATGCCTCGTCATTTCATCGCCGTCAAGCTCTACTATAGGCGTGGTCATCTTGATTTTTTCCATAACGTACTCCAAAAAAAGTATTTGTAAATATTGATTTATAATATTACTTTTTTAATTATACGTTTTTCAATGATACTTTGCAAGCATTTGCTTTATTTTTAGAGTAATATTGCAAAACTTTAGAAGAGAAACCGGCAGATTTTGCGTCCTTACCGCCCCTTATCGCGTCCTCAATTATTATTTCGAGAATATCTTTGAGATAAAATCCCTTATCTTCATACAGATAGCCTGCCATTGACCCCGGAATCGTATTGATTTCATTGAGATAAACGCAATTATTCTCATTGTCAATCAAAAAATCACAGCGCACTATCCCCTTACAGCCCAAGGCTTGATACAACTTTGAAGTAATGTTTTGAATTTTAATTTTGTCATTTTCGCTAATTTGAGCAGGAAATATTCTCTTTGCGCTTGTTTTGGTAACTTTTCCGCCCGACATATACTTATCTTCAAAAGTCAAGAACTCTTGCCAACCTACAGGCTCCTCGAGAGTTGAGGGATAAATATTGCCGTTTTTTCTAAGACAGGCGCAGTTAATCTCCTTGAAATCGGTGAGCGCTTTTTCTATTACGACCTTACTATCGTAATAAAAAGCCGTCTTCAACTTTTCTTGAAGTTCGTCTTGGTCTTTACTTACTCCAATACCTATAGAAGATCCTTGATTTGCAGGCTTAACAATGAGCGGAAATCCCAGTCTTTCGACAATTCTATCCAATACTTCTTCGCTATCGCCCTCGTTGACAACGCCGTAAGGCAAAACAGGCAAAGTCAACTTCTTGCAAATCATCTTGCAAAGCGCCTTATCCATACCTATACCGCTGGCAATATGCGACGGCGATGTAAACGGTATGTCATGAACTTCGAAAAATCCCTGCAACGCTCCGTTTTCTCCTTTTCCGCCGTGAGTACAAAGCAATGCGCAGTCAATACTTCCCAATAGTTTGACTTTGTTCTTCTTCACCGCATATAAACTCTTATCTTGGAAAAGCACTTTTCTCCCTTTGATTTCCGAGCAAGTATACGAATCAACGTTTTTGTATTCGTCTAAGATATAAAAAGCGTCTTGCCAATATATTGGAAATACGTTATATTTTTTCTTATCTATCGCCTCTATGGACTGCAACGCAGTGATAATAGATATATCCTTTTCGCAAGAATTTCCGCCGTAAATTAAAGCTATATTTTTCAATCTAAACCTCCGAATATTTGTTTTGTCAATATGCTTGAACAATGTTCAACTTGTTAATTCAATAGTTATCCGGCAAGTCGTTTTGCAGAAGCAAAACGTCGCCCCTCGTCAGTATTGCGCTAAAGAGTTCTTTAGCGTTATCCAAGTGCTCAACCAAGTAGATATTCTTATCGCAAAAGTTGCCCGAGAGCATTCCAAGTCGTATGTCTTCCCTGTTAATACCTATTAAAATTGCTATATCTGCTACGTTTGCAATACTTTCTCCCAGTTCAAAATTCACTCTTTTTTGCTCATTTCCCATTTCGACAATACCTTGAGTAGCCACAATTTTTCTTCCACTAAACATTGCAAGCGTTTCGATAGCAAGTTTTGCCCCCTCTTCATTGGAGTTGTAGCTATCATCGATTATAGTAATACCGGTAGGCAATTTTATCGTCTGAAGCCTATGCTCGACAGGCGCTAACTGCGATATACCTTCTGTAATTTGAACAATGTTCAGTCCAAGTCCCACGGCAAGTTGAACGCTGAGCAAAATATTTTCAAGATTATGTCTGCCTATTAGTTTGCTGCGACATTCCCTACTTTCGTCACCGATATGCAAAAGGAATTTCAAGCCGTCGCTATTACATTCAACATCACTGACAAAAATCTTCTCCGCGTCTTTTTTTGCAGACAGAAATTCACCGCTAGATATAGCGCATTTCTTATCGCCTACAAATTCATCGTACATTTGGCGAGTATACTTATTCTCGCCGTTAAATACAATTTCTCCATTAACGCTTTGCAGATAATCCGCCAATTCTTTTTTAGTGTTATAGATATTTTGCTGACTGCCAAATGCGCCAAGATGCTGAGAACCTACACCCGTAATAATGCCGTAGGTCGGCTTAACGATTTCGCACAGCTCCTTAATATCCCCTACCTTTCTCGCGCCCATTTCTGCAACGAATACTTTACACTCGCTCGGCAGATCGTTGACTGCCCTACATATTCCAAGCGGAGTATTAAAGTTGCTTGGCGTACAATATGCGTTATACTTTTGATTGAGAATTGTTGTCAGAACGTTCTTTACGGTAGTTTTTCCATAGCTACCGGTAATGCCGATTTTTATAATATCCAACTTTTCAAGAGTTTGAGCGCAATTCTTGATATATTTATCGGCGATAGTTTTCTCCATAGGCTTATTGACCTTCAAAGCCAAAGCCACTATTTCCGGCATTAGAACAAATACCAAAGGAATAAATACAAATGATAAATTTACGCCTTTAATTACTATCAAATGCCCTAATAATACAAATATCATTATAAAAATCGTTATTATGATAGCAAAAGATACAATTAGACGCTTTGCTCTTGCCGTAAATACTAGCGGCTGATGCGAACACTTATCCCGTTCGTCCGTCAAACTTACCAACAACACAACTGCATACAAACCTTGAGTAATTAGTTGAAGATAATAATTGCCCACGTATGCGGAAATAAAAATAAAAATTGCGTTGCAAACAGTTATACAAATTGCCGAACCGTACAATTTTAGCCGAATATTTTTCATTTTTTTAGAATTAACTACTCGATATCCTTCTAATTGCACCAAATTCATTATTCTAAATGACAAAGCTACCGCTAACGTACAATATATTAACTCAGTTATTACAATCACGCCTATTTGCATATATCACTGAAATAGCTCTTCAAAATCGCTAAAAATTGACCGTAGCAATCCAAATAGCTATAATGTCCTCCTTTCAAAAATACCAATCCACTATTATATATGCGTTTCCGCAATGTCCTTGCCATATACGGAGGCGTATCCTTATCCTTTTTGCCCCAAATAATCAACGTTGGGCACTTAATTTCTTTCAAACAGAAATTCAAATGATAATTGACGATATTCTTAAAAGTTTCCCTCATATCTCCGCTCAACTTGCGATAATCTTCAGAACCGCACTTACTTACGTCCATTTTTAGCGCTTTTTTCAACCTATATGACACTTTTTTGCAAAATCTCTTAAAAGAAAACCTTGGCTTTAGCCCTGCGCTATCCACCAAAACAATGCCTTTTATATTGCTATTCTTACTTGCCATAAGCATGGCTACGCGACCGCCGAAAGAGTGTCCGACAAGAACAACGTCTCGCATAGAATACTTTTCGATTATCTCTTCAACGCCGTTTACATAATTTTCAAGCGTAAGAACTCTTGGCAAAGGAGAATCTCCAAACCCATAAAAATCAACGAGAGTACACCTATAATTTGACGAAAAATACTCGCCGACGCCTCTAAAACTATCTATACTTCCGCCCCAACCGTGCAAAAATATAATATCTTGCCCATCGCCAAGCATAATATGATTTAGCATAATTCCATCTCCGAATAAGCATAGATTTACTTATATGATATAAATATGCTAAATTTACTAATAAAAACACTAAAAATCAGCTAAAACATAAAAAAATGTCATATTTTATAAGAAAATTAAAAAATTGTCAATCCAAAACAGCTTAAACGACTTATATACCTCTATTCCACATAATAAGAGCGTCGTCAGTCCCTTTATAAAACTTAGTTCGCTTCCCCTCAAGTATAAAGCCGAATTTGCGATAAAGATGTATAGCGTTGTTATTTTTTTCGTTAACTTCCAACGTAAGAGCGCATATACCTCTATCTTTTGCAACCTTAATCATATCTTTAATTAAAGATTTACCTATACCTTTACCCCTATAATCTTGCTTGACCGCTAAATTATTAACATTGCCTTCATTGCAAATATTATAAAAACTATAGTAACAAATTACTTTGCCGTCAACAATTCCCACTCTTGCAACAGCATTTTTATCCGTAACCAACCCTTGAATTTGTTCCCGCGACCAAGGCTCGGAGATACTTTGCCTTTCTATATCAAAAACTTGATTGCAATATTCTATTGATAAATCCTCAAAATACAAATTATCCATATTAATTTAATATCCGTTTAGTCCATATTTTTTGCTTCAAATTCTCTTTCTGCCTGCGACTTTTTAAGATATAATGGAGCCAAAGTTCCCAACTCTCCGCTCGCAATCTTAGCCTTACAAATTGCAATTAAGTTGTCTGGATTAGACGGCGATTTTTTCTTTATGACCTTACAATCAGCTCTTTCAAGCTCCTCGGATGTTATCTCACCCATGTCAATCATATTATCAAAACTTCCTCTAAACCTACCGTAGTAATAGCAATTATGCCTACAGTCTATTGCAGTATAAAACTCCTTATCATTGCAAGAATAAGCCAACTCTTCAAGAGCATTTATCGCAACGCATTTCGCTCCGCATGCAAAAGCCAAAGCATTTACGGTAGACACACCTATTCGAATTCCGGTAAAAGATCCCGGACCTATTACCGCAGAAAAATAGTCTACGTCGCTTATTTTTATATTTGCCTGATTGAGCAAATTATCTATTATGGGAAGAATCAAAGAGTTGTGCTTTTTGGCGCCGTCATAACTTATCTCACTATAAATCTTATTATCCGCATAAAGCGCCACAACCATATTATCCCAAGTAGTATCTACAGCCAAAATCTTCATTGTATATTTGTCCTCATATTTTTATCTTTTTAGTATATTTTGTAGTATTTTTGCTCTATTTTAGGCGATTTTGTAGAATAGTTCTAAAAATCAATCTAAATAAGAATACATTTTAGCTTAATTGAGAAGTATTTAACTTTTTTTTACTCAAATCTACTTACACCAATTAAAGCAAAAGTTTAACTTTACACTTTGACATTTCTTCTCACAAAACCGTCCATTTCATTTAATCGAGCAAGCCTAATAACCCATATATTATTTGCTAATTATACCGACTCAATTACACTACCGCCAAGCCCTACCATAGATACAACTTAAATATCAAGCTCAAGTCCTTTGATTACGAATACTCTATCATTACCGTTGTCAAGCGTAGATATATCTATGCGAATATGTTCGGGAAGATCGCCAAACTTATTCCATTCTATTACGCATACTCCATTCATAAACAAATATTCATTCAGCCCCAACTCATACAACTCGTCAGCGTCAATAACCCTATACATATCAAAGTGATATAAAGTCAGTCTACCCTTATACTCCTTCATAAATGTAAAAGTGGGAGAAGTAACCACTTCCTCAATCCCCAAACATTTAGCTAAGCATTTAGTAAAAGCAGTCTTGCCTGCGCCAAGTTCACCGTTGAGCAAAATAACTTCACCGCCCTTGAGATTATCGGCAATCTTCTCAGCAAGAAAAGCCGTATCTTCCAAACTATGCGATATATACTTTATTATGCCCTTTTTATTTATTACCGTTTCGTCCATAGAGTTTTCCTTAACACGCAACTTGTCTTGCAATATATTTTTGCATATCCATTATATATTAGTTGACAAGTTTTTGCAATAGATTTATAATTGTCTAAACAATAATTCTTTGAGGGTAGGTGAAATTCCTCACCGGCGGTAATAGTCCGCAAACGCTGTAAATCTCATATATGGCGCCGAACAAGTGAAATTCTTGCACCGACAGTAAAGTCTGGATAGGAAAAGGATAAAAATATGAAAAAAACAGTTTCTAGAAGCAAATGGCTTGCTCTTACCGCCGTACTGTCGGCCATGGCGAGCGTTCTGTACTTTTTGGAGATGCCGGTACCGTTGATGCCAGGCTTTATCCAATTTGACTTCTCAATGCTCCCCATCATTATAGGCAACATTGCGCTCGGTCCGGTAAGCGGTATTGTGATTACTCTCGTAAAAGATTTAATCCATCTTATAATAAAGGGCGCCGGCGCAACGGGCGGAGTTGGAGATTTAGCGGATTTCTTTACGTGCTTATGCTTTATATTGCCATCAGCATTAATTTACAAGAAATTCCCCAACTTCAAGGGGCTAATAACAGGACTCATTGCCGGCTGCATCTCTTCCGCCGTATTATCGGGATTGATATTCAACGCGCTGGTTGTATATCCGGTGTATACAAATTTAATGCCTCTTGAGGCCATTATCGGAGCTTATAAACAATTCCGACCGTCAGTTAACGGACTATGGGAAGTCCTCGCCATATTCAATATGCCGTATACATTCCTAAAATGCGTAGTTATTAGCATTATCGCGGTAATGATAGCTAAACCGCTACAATCGATGCTCAAAATAGGCGCAAGCGCCAAAAAGCAACCCGTTCAAAGCGTCACAGCAGAAAGCGACAACGATATTGAAAACGATTCGGATATTTCCAAATAATAAAAAAATAATAAATAGCGGTCAATTTTCAAGGTTTTTCAAAGAATTTTACTTGCAAAATTGACCGCTACATTTTTAATTACGTCTGACTTTAACAGAATAAAACAATTTCGATGCGTCTTCATCTTTGATAGAACCCAATTTATTGAGTTTACTAATCTCATAAAAAATATCCGTATCAAAAGATACCAAGACTTCTTCAAAGCCATAGACGCCGTTTATATCCGACTTTATATTTGCTTCCAACGCATCGCGTTGAGTGCGACTATAGAGCGGATGCGGTAATACTCCAACCAACACCTTATTTCCCCAAATCAATACACTGTAACTGTCAATTTGGGCATTTTGCGACAAAATTAACTCAACGCCTTGCTTAACTAGCGCAACGTCTTGTTGCGCGTAATTTACATACGGCACGTCCTGATAAAACATATATCTTCTCCTTTGTTATTAAATATAAGCAGTTGATATATATATTTTGGACAAGAGAAGCCGTTTATATTCTCATACGCTAGTTGAGTTGTCTATTTTCTTAAACCCATCTACCGCATCCTCGCCATAATGCGTCACGTTGGCGCCGTTAGACCAAAGCGTTTCCAAAGAATAAAGCCTTCTGGTTTCTTCATAGAAGATATGCACGATTACATCGCCATAGTCAAGCACAGCCCAACGCCCCTCCTGCTTTCCTTCAGCCCTTAACGGCTCCATTCCCGCCTTCGACATACCTTCTTCAACTATGTCGGAAAGCGCCTTGACCTGCGTGTTGGACCTTGCGGAACAGATGATAAAATAATCGGCGATTACAGTCAAATTCTCAAGATTGACCACAACTATGTCTTTTGCCTTTTTATCGTCTAATAACTTACAAATAAATTCTACTTTTTCCATCTTACTCCTTTGCTGAACAGTGTTCAATTTCTAAATTCTTCAATAGATTCAAGTGTAAGCGGATATATTTCTCCGCCTTTTTGCTCTAAAAATTCATACTGCGCCAATGCGCATTCTCTATATCCCGCGTCAAGCGATTTGGATATACAATCTCTCAAATAATTTACTTCGGGATAATCCCTTCCCAACTCTAACATATCCGCGCAAAAAATCAATTTTTGCAGTTTAGTCATCCGTTTTTTACCCGTAGTGTGATATTTTATGGCTTCAAGCGCCTCTAAATCGTCAATTCCATATTGACTTTTGGCAATTATCGCGCCCAAAAATTGATGTTCTACAGGACTGCCTATGCAATCTGACGGCAAGCCTTGAGTAGAATGAGGCTTATGACATAATGCCTTGGCGCAATCGTGAAAAATACCGGCCAGCAATACTTTGTCATAATCCAATTTAAGATCAAGCGTATAATTTAGCCACAATGCGTATTTGGCAGTTCTTGAACAGTGTTCAAACGTATGCTTTGGAATATCTTTTTCAAGCCGAGATATTTTATCCTGATACTTAAGATATAATCCGTTGAGCTTTATATACTCCGCGACTTTTGGACAAAGATTGTCATATTCGCCGAGAATCGCATTGCACCTAACAAGAGTCGAACTGACGTCTTTGGGATGATAATCGCATACTTTAATTGTCGCGCCCTTATCTTTCCAAAACTCAAGAGCCTTGTCAAATTTGTCGCTTTCTCCTCTTGTAAAAACGTAAAGCGGGCAGATTTTAATAATCTCTTCAGGGCTTTTCCACGTAGAAAAGTCCTCTAGACTATCACCGCCAATAACAAAAGCTATATCTTTGTAGAGTTTTTTTAATTTAGGCAAGACTTCACACGTGTAATGCTTACCATCATCTTTGTCCTCGATATCGCATATCTCTATTCCGCTTATTCCGTCAAGAGCAAGATTAATCATTTCAACGCGTTGAGAAAATGACGTATCGCACTTCTTATGCGGAGGATTCGCCGATGGGAGCAATATTACTTTGTCTACGCCTTCAAGCGTAAGCAAATGCTTTATCATATTGACATGCTCATCGTGAATAGGATTAAATGCTCCGCCAAAAATTATCTTCATACTGTTATTTTACACAATAAAACAATTTTTAGCAACAATATAAATACTCTTGCTATACTTTTAGTATATTAAATATATTTATGGGCATCATTCAAGTATGGCAATATTTATAGACTTGATATTACTTACGCTGACAACTTTTGTCTCCGCTTACATAGGATTATACTTTTTACCGCTTAATTTGCCGATGCGACTGATTTTAAGCGCATTAATTACCTTTGTCGCCGTATCTTTTATAAGAAGATTTTTCTTTAAGTCACGTAATAACAAAATGAGTTATCGAAAGTACGTAACGCACTTGATATGGCAAGGCGAAGAATATACGAAAAGTATTCTTGCAAAACTATGCGAAAACAAACGCGACTTCCAAGACATGGGCGAATACGTATTAATAGATGGCAAGCCGGTATTTCTATGGACCAAGTACGGTTCTATTTCTGCCGATACTATGGTCAAATATTATAGAATTTGTAAGAAAAACAATATCCTAAAAGCCTATATCTTAACGACAAACGGAGATAAAAAGACTACGGCTTTCATGAAAAACTTCGGCGATATAATACTCGTCTACACCAACTTCAAACAGGTCTATAATTCTGTGAAAAAAGAAAATTTACTCCCTCAAGACAGCAAGACTAAAATCCCCGCCAAACAAGTGCTGTCCATGATAATGCAAACGGCTTTTACTCGCAAAAACGGCTTTAGATTCATAGGTATAAGTCTTTTGTTATTGCTTATAAGTTTTGTTACGCCTTTTACAAACTACTATATTGCTCTTGCCGGTATAAATCTAGCTTTTGCCATAACCTGCATGGCTGTAAGTCTTAAAAACAACTGACTTAAATAGGAATACGTACGGTAAAAGTTGCGCCCTCGCACTCTTTACTCTCCACCTCGATACTGCAGCGCGAATTGTCAAGAATTTTCTTGACAAGCGCAAGACCAAGCCCATTACCTTCTTTAGCGCGCGACGTATCGCCTTGATAAAACTTGTCAAAGATATGACCTTTTACTTCTTCGCTCATACCAATACCGTTGTCCCTGATAGTGAAAACGGCTTCTTCGTCATACTTTTTGAGCATAATATTTATCTCGCCATTATCTTCCGTAAACTTTATTGCATTGGAAATAAGATTTTGCCAAACTTGACAAAAAAGCGCCTCGTCATAAAAAATAGTAACTTCGTCAAGATCAATATTTAGATTAATATTCTTTTCAGACCATTTGCTCTCCAAAACTATTATAGCCTGACGGATTTGCTCGTCCAAACGGAAGTCATTGGGTTGAAGTATTGCGTGATTTTCCAGTTTGCTCAAACGCAAAATATTCGAAGTAAGTTCCGTCAAATTCGATACGGCAGAGATAATGTCATCGCAATATTCGTCAACCCTCGCTTTATCGCTGCAACTCTTTATGAGCTCCGCATGCCCCTTTATATTGGCAAGCGGAGTCTTGAACTCGTGAGATACATTGGTGACGAAATCGCTCTTAAGAGTTTTGTTTTTGTCAAGTTCGTTAACCATAACGTTGAAGTGATGCGTAAGCATTGACATTTCGCTCTTTTTAATTTCGCCGTTTTTCTTTTTCTTTTCTTTGAGCTGAACTGAAAAGTCGCCGTGAGCAACTCTATTCGTCACATCAAGCAAATCTTTAATAGGATTAAAAAAGTATAGATTTACCGTTATTGAAAGCACTATTCCTACTACTATACTTGCAATACCCGCTACGATAATAGCCCACCAAGTTTCGTCAATCTTTACTTCAAAATGCTCCAATAAATAGTAAGCGCCCGAAAAAATACCAATTGCCGACAAAATTGCCACAAAACTAGCCAAACTTAATTTGACAAGTAATTGAGTATTGTTATTCTTTTTCTGCTTTTTCATAACTTCCTCTATTTTTGCTTTTTAATTGCCTTGTAACCAAGACCTCTAATTGTAACAATCTCAAAATCTTTGCTAGTCTTAAACTTGTCTCTAATCCTCGTAATATGCACGTCAACGGTTCGCTCAACGGTATCGCTGTCAGCTCCCCAAAACTCTTCCATGAGTTGACTTCTCGTAAAAATCTTGCCCGGATACGATAAAAGTTTGTATAAAATATAAAATTCTTTTTGCGGCAATTCTATCTCTCCGTCAGGAAGTTGAGCGGTGAGCGAATCGTATATCAAAGTCGTACTCCCAATGACAAGTTTTCTTTCGCTTACAATTTGCGACCTGCGAAGTAGCGCGCCAATCTTGAGCGCGAGTTCGTCAACATCTATAGGTTTTACCATATAATCGTCTATCCCCAAAGCGTATCCCTTTTTCTTTGCGTCAAAGTCGTCTACTGCCGTCATAAACAAAATGGGAATCTTTGAGTTTATTTTCCTTACGTTCTCAGCCAATTGATAACCGTCCACTATTGGCATCATAATATCCGATATAATTAAATCGTAATGTTTTTCGCAAAACATCTCGTAGGCGCTTTGACCGTTGAGCGCCATATCGGCTTTATATCCATTACTCTCAAGCACAGTACGCACAAGTTTGTTGAGTTTTATATCGTCTTCCGCTACAAGTATGGTTATCACAAAGTCACCTCGCCATTATTCCTGCTTAATAATTATAACACGCGAGAAAGTCTTTGTAAACACTAAAAATATCTTTTATTGTCTGCTCCTAAAATATAATAACACTTCTTACAAAAATCCTATTTACTTTAGCGCTACTGCATTTTCGTAATCTTCGTCTGATACTGATTCTAGCCACTCGGTTTTGCCGTTCTCTGACGGCACTTCTATGGCAAGGAGCGAAAACCACTTATCTTTTCCCGCGCCATGCCAATGCTTTACGCCGACGGGAATATTTATTACGTCGCCCTCTTTCATCTTAACGGCAGTCTTTCCGCCGTGGAATGTTTGACGAAATATTAGGTAATGCCAAAAATCACAGCGGAACTTTCCTGGATAAATTGATGCCACGCTGTAACTCCCAACGAAGGATAACCTGCGCAACAGACGACATATTTACTGCTTATTGATTTTAATAAGCGTATTTATGAAATCTTTCACTTGTTTCGTTGGCATCGGTGAATAATGTTGTCAGTTGGGGATTATACAAAGTAACACCTCTATTGATTAGCATTTACTTTTGGTTTTTATCTTTGTAACAAAAAACGAACAGAAAATCAAGTTATGTATGGGGGTAAAATCAGTCGAAATGTTTCCTCACTTATTTCGTCTGTTTTCGTTTAAGACAAATTAGAGTTTCGATATGCTTGGTATTTGGGAACATATCGTATGGAGTTATTGACGCAGGTTCGTACTTGTCAAGCAGTAAATTTACATCGCGAGCCAAAGTAGCGGGATTGCACGACACGTAAATAATTTGGTCAGGCAATGCAGATAATAGGGCTGATAAAACGGCTGTGTCGCAACCTTTACGCGGTGGGTCGAGTACAACGATTGATTTGCTAAGACGGGATACGATTTTGGGAAGTTCCTCCGCGCAATCTCCGCAAATATTGATTATCTTGTCGCTATTGCCGTTGAGATTTGCCAAGACCTGAGAATTTGCAATGGCTTGCGGTACTATCTCTATTGCATATACTTTGTCGGCATACTTAGCGAAAATATTGCTCATTATGCCTATACCGCTATAGGCGTCAATTACGTTGCTTATACCGCTATCGCGTATTAATTCCCCCACGCGGGAGTAAATCATATCCCTGACGTCATCGTTGATTTGCATAAAAGATTGCGGGGATACCAAAAATTTTACGCCCAAAGCTTCGCCTTGCAAGCTATCCTCACCGTATAAGGTAATCACTTTTTCGCCCATTATAACGTTAGTCCGGCGGGTGTTGGGAGATATATAAAGAGAGAACTCTATTCCAAGCGACTTTAGCCTAGTTATGAGATCGTCATACTTTGGCAATCTGTTGCCATTGATAACAACGCATATCGCGAATTTGCCGTCGACTTTTCGTATGACAAGGTGGCGCGCAAGTCCGCTATGTAATCTTTCATCATACGCCGTAATACGTTGATTATCCATATAATTTAGGAATACGTCCAATATCTCCTGCATACCGTCGCTGTTGAGAAGACAACTTCCGCTCTCGCCTTGCTTACAAAACGGTACTATACTGTGAGAGTTGGGAGCATAATAACCGCCGACCAACTTTCCCTCTTGATAACTTATGGGGACTTGAATTTTATTGCGGCAACCTATCTTCTTGGGACTTGCAACGGTTTCGTCAACGGCAAACTCTCGCTTACATTGTTTCTCTAAACAATTTTTAACGTTTTGACGCTTGATTTCCAACTGCTTGTCATAATCTATATGCAACATTTCGCAACCGCCGCACTTAAAACATATCTTGCACGCAGGCGCAACTCTATCATTGCTTGCTACGAGCAACTTGATGACTTTGGCAAAGCAAAATGATTTCTTAACTTGAGTAATTTGCACTTTGACACACTCGCCAAGCAAGGCTCCTTGGACAAACAACACGAAGCCGTCTACTCTCGCAACGCCTTCGCCGTCCATACCAACGGAAGTTATGTCCACCGTCAAAATATCTCCAACTCTCATCTGTCTTTCCATATTTATTATTCTAAAGCATATTTAGCGCATTGTCAAACGACAAGTTTAACTACCTAAATTTTAGCAATAATACTTTTGGAGGGCATTATGAAAAAACAGTCAAATAAAAAGAAAAAACAACAAATATCAAATCAAAGAATTAAAATGCGTTCAATCGACGAAGGAAATATGAAGATGGCTCTTAAAGACGAAGCCGATGGCAACGGAAAGCCGTATTAGAAAATGTTTAGTTTTCTCCACTCCGCTACGCTACGGTCGAAATGACATAGAATAGTATTTTGACTTTGCTCAAATGACACTGAGTAGATTCTTTGACTTTGCCAGAAATGAAGTCTGAGTTACTATTGAGATGGCGTAGGACTTGACATACGATTTGCTATGGTATAGACTTTACGTATGGAAAATCTATGCATACTTTGTCCGAGAAATTGCGCTGTTGACAGAACGAAATCCAAAGGATATTGCAACCAAGGAATGCTCAAGGTTGCAAGAGCTTCGCTGCACAAATGGGAAGAACCCATTATTTCCGGAACAAGAGGTAGCGGTACGGTATTTTTCAGCGGATGTAACCTCAAGTGCGTATACTGTCAAAATTATGAAGTATCGCGCGGAAAAGGCAAAGCTATCACTACCAACGAACTAGCGGACGTATTCAAAAAACTTGAAGACTTGGGCGCGCATAACGTCAATTTGGTTACGCCGACGCATTTTGTAGACGATATAATTAAAGCCTGCGATATATATAAACCAAGTATTCCTATTGCGTATAATTGCGGAGGTTATGAAAGCCAAAAAACTTTGGAAAGGCTAAAAGACGTTGTTGACATATTCATACCCGATTTTAAGTATAGCGACAATTCTTTAGCGAAAAAATACAGCAACTGCACTAATTATTTTGAAATATGTACAAAGGCTATTGTCAAAATGCGACAGCTCTGCCCCCATGATGTAATTGAAGACGGAATAATGAAAAGAGGTATGATAATACGACATCTCGTCTTGCCAAATGCTCTAGACAATACTAAAGGCGTGATAGATTGGCTGGCATACAATTTACCAAAAGACACGTATTTCTCTCTTATGGGGCAATACGTACCTTTTGGCGAAGCAAACAAATTCCCCAAAATAAACAGAAAGCTTAAACCTTTAGAATATAAAATTGCGATAAATCATGCCTTAAAACAAGGTCTTGAAAATACATTTATTCAAAGTCTAGATAGCGCAAACGAAGAGTTTATCCCCGACTTTGATGATAAATGTCTAATTTATTAATAAAAATACGGCATTTCTACTGCCGTACTAATTTTAATACTTCTGCACTTAAATCTTGACAAGACCTCTTTGCGTCATCATAACGTCAATGACTTCGCACACCTTCCTAGCGCATACGTCTGACTTTACGGGTATCATTGCCGGAACTTCTTTATATGCCTCAGACTGCGCAACGTTTCTGAAATTGACTTTCTTTTGCGCGAACTCATCCTTCGTTGGGTCGATTGCAAGATAGATTTTCAATGAATTTCCGCCAATCGTGATTTTGGAAATCAATTCTTTTCCCGCTCTATAGCTATCGCATCTCAAACTTAATCTGCTTTTTACGCTACGGTATGAAAGAAGACGGGCTTGAAGTCTATTGTAGTATTCAACACTTGCTTCGTCAAGCTCCTTTATTCTCTCTTCAAAACTAAGCCTCTGCTTCTCCACCTTTGTACCTCCACACCTTAAAAACGCATTGCTAAAGTATTATATTAAATATTTCTTAACTTGTCAAACCTTATAATTATAATAATTTTTTTATAAGGACTATTGTTTATTATTGATATACGCTTCGCAAGCCTTTGCAAGTTGGTCCGGACAAGACGTGCTTCTAGGTCCGCATTGAATACCTTTGAGCTTTTGAGCTACTTCTTCAACTTTCATTCCCTCAACCAATTTACCTATTCCTTTGAGATTGCCATTGCAACCGCCTGTAAACTTTACGTTGACGATTACTCCGTCCTCAACGTCAAAATCAATTGCTTTTGAGCAGGTTCCGCTCGTGTTGTAAGTATAATGCATAAATACTCTCCCAATTTAGATTATGGATAAGAATTATTTTTATTATATCCATAATTATCTTTATCTATATATTTTTATACTTGAATCTTTTTAGGCTTATCCGGATAAAAAGCCTTGATATATTCCTCTATATCAGCTTTCGTACCCTTGTACGGTCCGGGGGCTTCCATCTTTGCAGATACCGTAGCAGTCGCCCAAAGCAATGCGTCAGACATACTGCTTGATTGTCTTTGAGTTATGTAAGCGGCGAAAGTCGTATCTCCGCGTCCGCTTCTGCCTGATAGATTCCTTGCCTTGATTGGGCAGGTGTACATTTCTTTGCCGTCATAAGCAAGTACTTCTGCGGAATTGGTGATTACAACTTCTTTAGCTCCCCACTCGTGAAGCATCTTTGCGGAAATAAATCTATCAGTCTGACCTGTCAATATCTCGGCTTCCGCCGTGTCTGTCTTGAGATAATCTATGTATGGCAAAACTCTCTTCTTATCAGCCCAATCTTCAAAAAACATTTCTCCCGTAGCTCTATTGGCGTGTCTGAGAAGAGCTTGAACGTCAACTGCAACCTTGCCTTTTTTAGAGAGTTCTATCATCAAGTCGCCGTCAAAATCCCCATATATTAGTCCTGCAAAATGATATACGTCGCAATCTACGTCGGGTATATCCTCAATAGTAAAGCTGTCGCCTTGACCTATACAAGTGCAAGTACGTCTTTCCTTGTCCGCCGTATGATACTTATTGCGAATAGAAGTGGACTCTTTGCTTGGGATATAAAAGACGTCTTCTTTGTCAATAACAAAACACTCAAGCCTGTCCTTGTCTTGAGGCGCAACCTTTGTGACTACGCCTACTTTATAACCGCCTGCGTAAGCCGCCGCAGATGAATAAATAACTGCTCCGCCCACCTCGATAATCTGGTGGTCAAGATAGTCGATATTGTAGTCCAACGAGATATGACCTATTTCCAATGTATCATAATGCTTTTTCATAAGTTCTCCTTTTTATTACTCCTATAGATGACTTTCTAATCGCATATATTATTAACTTTAATCGCGCGTATGTCAAGCATTTGACGCAATCCGCTTATATAATTACAGTCTATAATTCCATAGTATAGTCAATTACCATTGCGCCCATACCAAGAATAATATTGTCATCTCTTACTACTTGTTGTCTTGCCGTATTTATCGGCAATACAATGCCTCCGCTCTTTAGCAATTCGCCTAACGTTACGGTAAAAGTATAGCCCATATAGGTTTCGTTTATTATTTCCATATCCATAATTTCCGCCTTAACTGCATCGGTATTGCTTAAATCTAATCCTCCTACACCTTCCGGACGACTGGTCTTTACTAAACGCGACAGTATTTGACGCTGAGCGTCGTCCATAGCGTTGTAAATTATAAATATTTTTTCGTCAGTTAAATCCATATACAACGTCAAATCCATACGCTCCGGAAGTATCGACATCTTCATGCCTGCCGCTGATACCATATCCATATCGAGGGTGATAAGGAAGTACTCCCTGTCGCCTAGCGATTTGAGTTCTTCTCTTATGGCTTCAAACGTGCCGTCGCCATTGGATCTTGTTGGGATAAGCGCAGTATGTTTCAACTTCAATACTTCGCCGTTTTGGCTTGCAGTCTTATCAAGTCCCAACGGTCCAAGCAAATCATTGGTATTAATCATAGACGCTATATTCCAACCTCCGATTGCGCCGCTAAGCGTAATCTTTCTCTCTACCACATTTGGCGAAAGGAAGAGATTGGTCGATTTTTCTTGAGCAGAATCCATAGTATAATGTATCTTCATATCGTCTGCGTTTAAGTCGGCAGGAGGATTATAAGCGTCAATATGCAATCCGTCAAAGAGAGCTTCTAGAGTTTCCTTAACTTCTTGCGGATTGACAGGCTCTTCACCGCTCGTATCGTAAGAGTTTATCTTTTGTGAAGCAACCTCATAGATACTGTCAAGCACCATAGTCCCGCCTGCAGTTACGCCGCCAATGGTTTCGCCGGCTTTGTAGGCAACGCGCATATTATCAGTCAACGACTTCATAGTGCTACGAACACTGTCAGAACATTCTTTGTTGGCTTCTGCCATACTCTTGTTCTCACTCTCGCCGTTAACGTCGGATTTTTCATTTAACTTGGATAGCATTGATTGAATTGCGTCAACTTCTTTACTCAAAAGATTATTGATAGCTATCTGAGTACAAACGACATCGCTTTGGTCGATAACGTTGAGATCAATGTTGACTACGATAGACATCACGTCCGGCAATAATTGTTGATACTTTCCCCCTTCGTCCTCGATATTGACGGGGCTCTTGTAGACTATTATCATCTTGTCGTCCCGAATATACAAAGCGTTCATTATAGCGCCTTTGTAACCGTCCGCTTCAAACGATACGCTACCTTCAAGAAGCCAAATCAACTCTTCTCCTACAATGCTTGGGCGCAAATCTTGTATTTGCATTTCTCTGTGTTCTTTGCTTGTGAGTTTCTCTCCGTCAATGTTGGTAGCGTAATCCTTTGCGTAGTTGCCAAGAACCGTGAGAATTGCCAATTCTCCCTCTTGCAACGGATTTGCAAGAGCATACTTATCATTGATTTCACTTATAGCCTTGCTTGAGTTTGCAGCCCTGTTACCGTCCTTAAAATCAAGGAATACGCCTTGCATATACTCATAGTTATCCGGCATATTATTGACTTTACACAGTCCGTTGCGGAAATCAATCTCTTCCGGCATATCAACAACTTGAGTGGTCTTATCGTTGGCTTTTACATCGTATACGGAATTAAGCGCAATCTGGTATAATGTTTCGTTGAGAACAAATCCTCCGTCCTCCATGAACGTTACGGTAAATACATCGTTGTGTATCTGCGACTTAAATTCCTTTAGTTTCTCTTCTATATCTTGCATTATACCGTCAAGCGTTGTTTCTTCCGTAACCTCTCCGCTATCGCCTTGCGTATTGCGCTGAATCCTTTGTATAAACATCATTAGCAACTCTAGGTCTTGCTCGCCCTCTTTGCGTTCTTCATAGCTCATAGAATTGACATCCAATGCGTATACGTTCATATCGGTACGCAAACCGTCTTTATCGATATATCCTAGATCAATAGTAACGTTTACGTAAAAATACTCAGGCATAAGTCCCATAGCATTCTCGTCTTGAAGATTGCCCTTGCTACGCAGAGTTAAGACCATGATATTTTCATCGTTATCGGCAAAAACAACCTCTTGTTCTTTCATAAATGACATATCTCCCGCTACTAGCGCTTGCTTACGCAAGATATGCGCTATCTCTTCTTTGGAGAATAGAGGTTTGAATTTTTGCAAAATTTCTTCGTCAATCTGACTTTGGCTCTTATCTTCGATGTCAGTCACGTTGTTAAGAGAAGTCAAGTCTTTCACTCTTATATTGTCAACAAAATTATCGCCTTTGAGGTCTAAAGTAAAACCGTCGAGCAAAGTATCCTTGTCCGCATATCCTTTCAATATACCTTTGAAGTCATCGCTTATAAAATATTTGTTATAAAGTTCGTTGTCAATAAAGTTGTCAAGATTGGTCGCTACTGTAAAGTCACCGCCGATAGCTTGGTAATCATATCCGTAAAGTTTTTGCATCAAACTGCGTATCTCTTCCGGCGTAAACACGCGAGCGCCCTCTTCATCGCTCTTAACCATGTCACTGCTTGCAATAACATTGAAGAGGTTGTCAATTATCAACGCGCCGTCGGCGAACTTATAGTCAATGCCCTGTACTCCGCTCATATAATCTTTGAATTGCGCGTCTATTTCGCTTTCTATTTCGTTCGAGGTTACGGTATTACCGGTCAATTTCCGAACAATCGAGAAGAAGTCTGACATGCTCTCGTCATTCATTCCGTCAATCGTCATTTTTACGCAAGTGCCGTCACCCGCTTTCATCTTCTCTACATCTATAGTCAAAATTACGAAGGCTCGCTCCGGCAATAAATTGGAGTATTTGCTTAAATCGGTTTTTCCAGCTTCCGATTCTTCTTCGTTGATATTCGATTGCGACTGCGCCTCGTCTTGTTTCTCATATAATTGAGCCTGTAGATACAAATTTATCTCTAGGGTATCTATTCTTGCGCCCAATACTTCTGCCGACTTAATTACGTTGCTGATATTATCCATATCCAAATTAAGTTGCATAACGTACGCAAACTCGCCTGCCGTCATTATAGGATATATTTCGCTTAAATCGCGTCTATCTTTTGCCAAAGCGTCCTTGTCTATCGCCGTGCCATACGTCTTAGATAATCCCATTACGCTTTGCAAGAAATTCACGTCCCCGTTCTGCGCGATTAAATCGTCGATTTTACCTTGTAACAAGTAATATTTACTTTCAAGTTCTTCTGTAAACTCGTTTAGGTTTTCTCTCCTATTCACATCGGAACTTTCCAAATCGAAAGTGTATACTTGCTTCATTACGTTGAACAAGTTCTGCGGAGCAATCTTATGTTCCTCGTCCTCGTCAAGCAATCCCGTACCGCATACAACTTCAAATAAATTTGGCAGGTATGCGCAATCTTCCGTAAAGACTATCTCACAGCCTATCTGCTCTTGCATTTGCGCGAGTCCGCTTTGCAATCCGCTGTCTATTTGAGAGCATATCCCGTCATAAGTCAAAGAAGAAGTGTCCAATCCGAATCTATCAGCCAATGCAGTCAAAGTCTGAAGATGCGTCTTTGAATTATCCTCTCCGGTCTTATTTATTTCAATCGTAGTCGGTATATTGCTATTTGAGTTGACGCAAATATTTGCGGTGACGTAGATATATTCTGGCACAAGTTGTTTTATCAAAGACGACATAACACTATCGTCGTCATAACCCAACATTTCAGATAGATTTATTCTTATTTCAATAGATAGCATCTCGTTGGAATAAGCGTAACTCATCTCTACTATGTCGGCTATTATATCGCCCAGCAGTCCTTCATTATTGACGTAATCTGACATCATACCCGCCAAGGCTTCGTATGAGGTACGCACCTTGAGTTGTTGTCCGTAACTATCCTTATATATTTCGGTGTTCTTCTTATCGTTGAGAAGCACCGCATCAAGCGCGTTTTCGCTACTTGCAAAGTTCATAACGTCTTTTATCGTATTGTCAGCGCTTATATTTGCGACAGAATTATCAAGGCAGTATTTGGTACTAAGTTCGGACACAAATAGGTTGGTTTCTTGCCTTATCTGCTCAGGAGTAGGCATAATCAGTCCCAAAGATTCGCCTGTCGGCAACTTGATATCTTTCATCATATACAAGAACGCTTGTTCGCTTACGTCCACGTCCAATACGCCCATGAAAGATTCTATCGGATAAAGGTCTACGCTACCGGTCGGCACAAAAGTTATCGGTAATTTTTGCTGAGCTTGATTTAATATCTCTACTACCTTGCCGTTGACTTGAACAAGCATGTCGCTTATCGACGTGGCATTCCCTGTCTTTTTGAGAATAACGTCAACTATTCTTACAATCTTGTTGACTTTTTCTTCCTCAAGTCTATTTACCGACGCTTCGATTGGTTTTGTAGCGTCGTAAGGATATACGGTAGCAGACGCGTATAATTTATCCGGTAATATCAAATTTACAATCGACGGTATGCCGTTCTGCTTTAAGATATTGCTCACCAAGTCTTTAACTTTGACTTCCAACGTTAGTTTGAGTTTGGTTTGAGAATTGTCAAGTTCGTTGCCCGATATGACAATCTGCTTTACGGCAAGGACTTCGTCTAATGCTTTGCCAATCTTGTTTTCCAATTCTTTAAGTTGATCAAAAGATTGCGACAATGCGGAAAAAGCATCGTTGACAACTGCTCCGAGTTGCTTATCCGATATCTCAAGTATGTTTTTCTCGCCATTATATTGCTCAAGATAGGAAAAATCAAACTTTAACTCTTGAAGAAGTTTATCCAACTCTTCGTTGCCTGTCAAAGACGTATTTCCCTCTTTGTCGTCGGAAGGCTCGCCTATTTCATCGGGCGCAGGCTTTTCATCGCTGATAATAACGTCGCCTTCTGTGTTGTAATATACGTATTGCAAATCATATCCGTCTACGCCTATCGTAGCGTACGCAAGACTTTCATTATTTGGGGTATCTTCCATAGGCGTAGAACTCATTAAGGAAGTTATTATTTTGCTTACGGATAAATCATAATCTTGCGCAAGAAACATTTTGCGTTTTAGATTGGTATAGAAATTGTTGAGGTCGTCCTCGTTGAAACCTTTGGTAACTATCTTTTCTTCATTACTATCCGCAACTCCGTTAAAGAGCGTAAATAATTCTTTGAATTCTACTCCCGCTTCTTCGCCGATATTCTCCCACCAAATTCTATCTGCGGTAGAATACGTGAATGCAGTAGTTCCTACAATAATACCCAAAAATACAAGCACAAAAAAACAAGCAAATACTTTGCCGATAATTTTATTGCGACGTTGGCGAGAAATTGCTTTTTGATTTTTTGGGACGCTAAACTTCTTTTGGTCAATATTTTCTTCAAATTCCGTTTCGGCATATTCAGACGTTGAAAAAGCGGTATTATCGTCAATAGATGATACTTCCGCATCAACGCTTTGCATATCTTCTAAATTTACGTTCCGCTCCTTTTCCTCTGCCATACAATACTGCCTTATTTATTATAATTATACACATATATCATATTCTGAAATGGGTTAATAAATCAAGCCTTTTTGAAAACTTTGCCCTAGAAATTTATGTAAATGCTTTTCTTGGCGATATTTTATAGCAATATTTGTCTAGAATTTATCTATATTCTTACTCTGCTCTTTTATGGCGTAAAAATATTTGCAAATTATTATTCATTGATATATAATATATAGCAAGAACTTTGAAAAGGCTGACAAACTTAATGCAACGCCAATTGAAGTTGAGCGATTCAATTCTGACTCGCTCAAGAAAAAATAAAATAATTTCTCATTTAACAACCGCAAGGCTCTTGCTGTTTGGCTTTTTGCTAATTATTTTAATCGGCACTCTTCTGCTTTTGCTTCCGTTTTCAACGAAAAAGGACAAAAGTATAAATTTCATTGACGCGCTGTTTACGGCAACTTCCGCCACTTGCGTTACGGGACTATCTGTGACCCCTACTGCGGGTACTTTTTCGACGTTCGGACAAATAGTAATTCTTGTACTTATTCAGATTGGCGGGCTAGGCTTCATGACTTTCACGTCTTTCTTCTATTCTATGCTAGGCAAAAAACTTACTCTGCGCCGAAGACTTACTATGAGCGAAGAGATGTCGCAGAATAGCATGCAAGGTCTTAAGAGTATCGCGATAAAAATTATGATTTTGGCGCTGGGCGCAGAAACTATCGGCATAGTTTTCCTAACTATAGGATTTTGTATTCAAGGGGTTCCTTTCGGCACATCGCTTTGGTACGGATTATTCCACAGCGTTTCTGCGTTTTGCAATGCAGGCTTCGACATAGTTTCCGTTACCGGCGTATCGTTGGTAGATTACAACAACAACTATCTTATACTCATTACCCTCGCTCTTTTGATAGGCTTTGGCGGTCTAGGCTTTATCGCGCTAGTGGACGTATTTGAACACAAAAAGTTTTCTAAATGGTCATTGCATACCAAGGTCGTTGTGGTAATGACATTGGCTTTGACTTTTGGCGGAGCTTTTATCTTCTGGCTTGCAGAGAGGAAAAATCCCGATACCATAGGCAATATGTCGCTTCTAGGACAGTGGGTAAATTGTTATTTCCACTCTGTTTCCAACAGAACGGCAGGTTTTGCTTGTATACCGGTAGATAAAATGCGCAACCTATCTATATCTCTTTCCATGGCTTTGATGTTTATAGGCGCCGCTCCGGGTTCTACAGGAGGCGGTATTAAAGTAACGACTTTGTATATACTTATAGCCTACGTAATTGCTACGCTTAAACAAAAGAAAGAATATGTTGTCGATAAAAAATCCATAGGCACCAACATTCTTGCAAAAGCCTCAAGCACAGTTTTACTTGCAATGTTCATATTATTTATTAGCGCTATGCTGATTTTTACGGCGGAAAACAATAAAGGCACGGAAAACTTGTTGATGCTGATATATGAGCAGATAAGCGCCTACTCTACTTGCGGTCTATCCATGGGCGTAACTTCTAAAATGTCAACGCTTAGTAAATTAGTTATTATAATAGACATGTACTTGGGAAGAATAGGAGCGTTTACCTTCTTTATGTCATTTGCAAAGTCTAACAGAGAAATATCAAAAATCAAATACCCAGAGGCTAATATCAACGTTTAGCCCATCGGCAAAAGGATAAAATTATGAAAAGATTTAAGCACCAAAAAAAACAACAGTTTGCAGTACTCGGTATGGGAAGATTCGGAGCGGAAATTACCAAGGCTCTTTATAATTACGGCTACGAAGTTCTTGCTGTAGACATCGATGAAGAAAGAATCCACGAAGTATCAAATTTCAGTACGCACGCGATAGTCGCAGACGTGTCGGAAGAAAGCACTCTTAGGTCGCTTGCTATCGAAAATTTTGATACCGTAGTAATTGCGATAGGCAATAATATCCAAGCGTCAATAATCACCGCCCTCACTTGCAAAGAATTGGGCTGTCCAAATATTATCGCCAAAGCGCACAATGAAAAACACGGAAAACTGCTTAGCAAAATAGGCGTAAATAACGTCATATATCCCGAAGCCGCAATAGCAATTAAAATAGCTACGCAACTTATAAATCCAAATATCCAAAACCATATGGAAATTGTATCAGGCTATTCAATAGCCGAGATAAACATCGCAGACAAATGGGTGGATAAAACATTGAGCGAATTGGCTTTAAGAAATCGATACGCCGTCAACGTCCTTATAATCATACGCGCCAACGACGAGCTTATCACTACCCCGCTTGGCGATACAGTACTCAAAGCAGACGATATTCTTGTAGTCGGCGGTAGCAACGAAGATATAGAGAGCCTAAGTTTTGCGGTAAACGCGCAGAAATAACGCAATTTGTAAAATATATAAATAACCATCCACCCGTCAAACGGGTGGTATTTCACAATATCGGGTA